>DASUZD010000180.1:0-9873 GCA_036377055.1 Gaiellaceae bacterium
TAGGTGGTTGCCACGATCAGCGCGGCGACGAGACCGATGCCGACGAGCGCGAGGCGGGCGATCTGGCGGTTCACGCGCGCTCCGCGTTGGCCCGGTTGGAGACCAGCAGGAGGCCCGCGAGCAGAACGAAGTTCGCGACGACGCTCGAGCCCCCGTAGCTGACGAACGGGAGCGTGATTCCGGTGAGCGGGATGATCCGGAGGATCCCGCCCACGATGATGAACGTCTGCAGCGCGAAGGCGAAGGTCAGTCCCACAGCGAGCAGCTTCGAGAAGCCGTCCTCGGCGAGCATCGCTATCTTCATCCCGCGCGCGACGACGAGCATGTAGACGAGGAGCAGTGCCGCCACGCCGACGAGCCCGAGCTCCTGGGCCAGCGCCGAATAGATGAAGTCGGTGTTGAGGTACGGGATCAGCGGCTGCCCCGAGGTGGTCTCGAAGGTCCCCTTGCCGAGGCCGGTGCCGAACCAGTTTCCGTGCGCGACCGAGTAGAGCGACTTCACGAGCTGGTAGCTGGCGCAGTCCTGCCGCGGCAGCATCTTCCCGTTGATCCCGCAGTAGACGGCGTGATCGGTCCACGGGTGCAGCCAGATGGTGACGCGGTCGCGCACGTGCGCCACGAGCTGGTAGACGCCTGCGGCGCCGCCGACGAAGAGCCCGGCGCCGAGGGCGACGTAGAGCAGCCGGCCGGTCGCCACGTAGAGCATCGCCAGGAAGATTCCGAAGTAGAGGAGCGCGCTACCCAGGTCGTTCGTCTCGACCAGGACGAGCATCGCGCCGCCCCAGATCACGAGCAGCGGCCCGATGTCCTTGAGCCGGAACTGCGCGAGCATCTCGCGCTTCTCGCGCAGGTAGCCGGCGAGGAAGACGATCAGCATCAGCTTCGCCAGCTCCCCGGGCTGGAACTGAAGCGAGCCGACGTGGACCCAGAGGCGCGCGCCGTTCACCGTCGTCCCGAGGCCGGGAAGGGCGGGCAGGACGAGGAGCCCGATCGCCGTCAGCCCGAAGAGGTACTTGTAGCTCTCGAGCCTGCGGTAGTCGCCGCGGAGGAGGATCAGCACGCCCGCGAACAACCCGACGCCGACCACCACCCAGAGCCCTTGGCGAAACGCGTCGTCCGGGTTGAGCCGGTAGATCTCGGTCACGCCGATCGCCGTGAGGAGGCCCGCGATCGGGAGCAGGTACGGGTCCGCATTCGGGACGGTCAGCCGCGCGGCGACGTGGGCGACCGCATACAGGCCGAGGAAGAACACGGCGTAGGTCAGCGACTTCAACGAGACGACGTGGCTCCGCGCGATGTAGACGCTCGCGAAGCCGACGCCGGTGAGCACGCCGACGACGATCAGGAACAGGAGCTCGCGGTTGCGAGGCCGCACTGGGCTGCGCCCCCTCCGCGCTAGCGCGAGAGCAGGTAGATCACGACCGCGGCCACGATAGCGGCGATGACGAGCGCGATGAGCAGGGCACGGCGCGGCGAGCGGCGTGCCGGCCGATCCTCCCGCTCGCGCTCGCGGAACGGCGCGACGGCGTGCTCTGGCGCCGGTTCCGCGATCCGCTCGATCTCCTCCGGAGGGACGACCATCGTGGTCACGGCCGGCACGCGGTCGACCTCGGTCAGCGTGTCTTCGTCCTCCGGCCGCGAGACGCCCGGATCGGCGGCCGGGAGGCGCGCCGTCTCCTCGCCCGGGGCGGTGATCTCGAACGCGACGACGGTGATGTTGTCGTCGCCCCCCGCCTTGTTGGCCGCCCCGATCAGGGCCCGCGCGGCCGCGTCGAGGTCGCCGCGGTTGCGCTCGACGAGCGCGAGGATCCTCGCGTCGTCGACCATCGAGTAGAGCCCGTCGGAGCAGAGCAGGAAGATGTCGCCGGAACGCGTCTCCTGCGTGAAGGTGTCGACGTCGACTTCCGGATCGGTCCCGAGCGCGCGCGTGATGACCGAGCGCTGCGGGTGGCTCTCGGCCTCCTCCGGCGCGAGCCTGCCGCTACGGACGAGCTCGCCGACCAGCGAGTGGTCCTCCGTCAGCTGGATCAGCTCGCCGTCGCGGACGAGGTACGCGCGCGAGTCGCCGACGTGTCCGAAGCGGACGCGTCCGTCCTCGAGGAGCGCGACCGTCAGCGTCGTTCCCATCCCCGATGTCGCCGAGTCCTCGGCCGAGCGACGGTAGACCCGTTGGTTCGCCTCCTGGATCAGCGTCTCGACCGCCCCCTCGCCGGTGTCGCCCTCGCGGGGCCCCTCCCGGAGCGCCTCGGCCGCGAGCGCCGAGGCGACCTCGCCTGCGTTCGCGCCTCCCATCCCGTCGACGACCGCGAAGACGGGCGGTCCAAGCACGTACATGTCCTCGTTGTGTCGGCGCTTGCGGCCGGTATCAGAGAGGGCGACGGTTCTCACAGCTCGAACCTCAGGTCGGTCTGGCCGATGCGGACGACGTCTCCCGCCGCCAGCTTCCGCGGGCGCTGGATCCGCGCGCCGTTCACGAAGGTGCCGTTCGTCGAGCCCACGTCGATCACCCATACCCCATCGCGCCGCGGGTCAAAGCGTGCGTGCTCGGCCGAGGCGAACTCGTCGCCTTCGAGCTCGACGTCGTTCTGCTCGCCGCGTCCCACGGTCAGCGGCGCCGAGTTAAGCACGACATCGGAGCCGGCGTCCAGCGCAGGGCTCTTCACGACGACGAGCCGCCCGGTCGGGCCGACGGTCGCCGTGCGGATCGCCGCTCCGGCTTCGGGCGCGAGGATGAAGCTCTCCTGCGGGAGCCGCAGGTCGCGCGTCGCCGACCGCACGATCCGCCAGATGAAGAGGTAGAGCAGGACGAGGAAGACGATCTTGAGGAGGAGCAGGACCTCCTCGACGGCGACGGATCCGGGCGTCACGGTCCTTCTCGGTTGAAGACGAGCTCGGTCGTCCCGATCGTGACGCGGTCGCCGTCGGCGAGCTTCGCCCGCTGCGTCCGCTTGCCGTTGACGTCCAGGCCGTTCGTCGAGCCGAGGTCGACGACCCAGAAGGCGTCTCCCTCGCGCCGGAGCTCGGCGTGGCGCCGCGAGGCGTTCGGGTCGGCGACCTGGATGTCGCACTCCTTCGACCGGCCGATGACGGCGCGCCGGCCCTCGAGCTCGTGCGTCCTGCCGTTCACGGTCAGCGTCGCGCGCACCGGCTCGATGCCGAGCTCGACCGGCGAAGCGGCCTCGGTCGGCACGCTCGGCGGGGCCGGCTTGTACACCATCGTCTGGCCGGGCGTCGCCGGTACGCGCGGCGCGTCGCCTCGCTTCGGCTGCACCATCCGCGTCGCGATGCCGAACTCGCCGAGCGCGAGGTCGTCGTCGGTCTCCAGCAGGACGCGCGGCGCGGAGAGCATCGCGTAGCGCTCCCGGCGCGCGTGCTCGGCCAGATGGTCGCGCAGCTCGTCGAGCAGCGAGCCCTCGTACGAGGAGAACTGCTCGCGGTCCTGCGGCGCGAGGTAGACCGTGTACTCGTTCGGGACGTACACCCGCGAGACGGAGACGGTGCGGTGGTCGTCCATCTCCTTCGCGAGCTTCCGTGCGAGCTCGACCGGCTGGACGTTCGTGCGGAACGCGCGTCCGAAGACGCCCTCGATCACGCCTTCGATGCGCTGCTCGATCGACCGCAGGAACGACACGCCCGCAATCTTGCCCGTTCGGCCGGCTCGGCTACCGCCGGTCGATCGCCAGCACGCCGCACGTGAGCCAGGCGGCGGCGACGATCGGCGCCGCCGCTGCGTGCGGCGCGAGCAGCAGAGGCGCGGCGATCAGCCATGCCCCGACGGCGGCGACGTCCCACCGCCCGCGCGCCGCCGCGTAGGGCAGCGCGGCGGCCGCGAGCCCGAGCGCGAGCGCCGCGAGGGGGAGGGCGGGTCGCGCCTCGAGGAATCGCCAGAGGACGCCGGCGACCGCGAACGGATCGCGTTCGCGCGCCAGCCCGAGCGTGTGCGGCGAGGCGCCCGCGCCGAACGGGAGGTCGACGCCGCGGAGGCCCGCGACGGCAGCGGCGACGAGCACCGCGGCAGTCGCCTGCGCGAAGCGGCGGACCGGCGACCGGACGAGCCGGCCGAGGGCGAGCGGCACGAGCCCGAGCGCGAGCACGGGGGCGATGAGCGGCCCGAGCGCGAACGCGAGGCCGCTTCGCGGCTCCCGCCACGAGAGCGCGAGCCAGGCGAGCGCGACGCCGGAGTAGAGGAGCGAGAGCCCGAGCGAGAGGTTCCCGAGCGGGAAGACCGGCGCGGCGAGCGCGATCGCGAGGCCGGCGCGTTCGCGCAGCAGCGTGGCGAGGAACGCGAGCGCGGCAAGCCCGAGCGGCCAGCCGTGCGGGTAGAACGGCAGCGCGGCCGCGCCCCAGCCCGTCGCGAGCGCGGCGGCCGCGGCGGGAAGGAGCGCCTGAGGCGGCCGGCGGAGGGAGATCCGCGGCGCGACGCTCCGCCGCTCGCGCTCCTCGAAGCCGAGGCGCAGCGCCTGCGCGAGCCGGCCCGCCGGCGGGCGCCCCCCGGGGTCGAGTGCGAGCGCGCGGTCGATCGCGGCGGTGAGGCGCCGCGGCAGGTCCGGGCGCACGCTTGCGAGCGGCGGCGCGCCCGCCTGGATCGCGCGCGCCGTATCGAGCAGCGACGAGGCCCAGAACGGGTGCATTCCAGCGAGCGCCTCCCAGAGGAGGACGCCGACCGCCCACACGTCTCCGGCCGGTCCGGCCTGCCGGCCCGCGAGTCGCTCGGGTGGGATGTAGGCGAGGGTTCCGGGGACGTCGCCGACGGCCGTCAGCGTGTCCGCCTCCTCCATTCGGGCGAGGCCGAAGTCGAGCAGGCGGACGGAGATCCCTTCGCCGTCGACGAGCAGCACGTTCGCCGGCTTCACGTCCCGGTGGACCACGCCGTTTGCGTGCGCGTGGGCGAGACCTTCGAGGACTTGCGCGGCGGCTTCCACGGCCGAGCGGTCGTCGAGCTCGCCCGCTCGCATCGTCTCGCGCAGCGTTCGCCCGGGCGCGTACTCATACGCGATATACACGTGCGTCGAGTCGCTCCTGCACGCGTACGCGCGCAGGCAGCGCTCGTGCCGGAGCTCGGCGGCGACAGCGGCCTCGCGCTCGGCGCGCGGGCCGGCCTTGCCCTCGCGCGCGACGATCTTGAGCGCGACGTCGAGCCCCGTCGTCTCGTCGCGCGCGAGCCAGACCGAGCCCGAGCCGCCGTTGCCGAGCGGGCGGAGCGGGCGGTAGCGGTCGAGAACGAGCTCCCTCGGAGCGGCGGTGGTCGCTGCTTCTGCCATGCGGTAGGCCACGGTTCGGCCACGGCGCATGGGTTCCTCTGCCGACAGGGCCAGTGGGTACAGTTGTCCGGCTGCGGCGCCAGCGCCCCCATGACCGAGCGCGACTCCGACATCGACTTCGACTTCTTCGACGAGCCGGAGACCCAGGAGACGACGCAGCGGCGGCGGCCCCCGCGTGAGGGTGGCCCCCGCGGCCCCCGGCGCACGGGCGGGCCCGGCCGCGCGATCGGCGTCCCGACCGGTCTCACGCCGCTCCTGCGCCTGACACTGCTCGTCGTCTTCGCGATCTTCGTCATCGTCGTCCTCGTGCTCTGGATTCAGAGCTGCCAGGGCGCGAGCAAGCGCAGCGAGTTCTCGAGCTACATGTCCAAGGTCGACTCGATCGCGCGGGGCTCGGTCGGCGTCGGCAAGCAGCTGAACGACGCGCTGACGACGCCGGGGATCAAGGAGAGCGACCTCGAGACGAAGCTGAACGGCCTCGCGCAGCAGCAGTCGCAGTACGCGGACCAGGCGGCCCGGATCGATCCGCCCGGCCAGCTCCGGCCCGAGCACCAGCACCTGATCGAGGTGCTCCAGCTGCGCTCGAGCGGCATCTCGCGCCTCTCGGACGCGTTCCGGCAGACCGCGAAGTCGAAGAGCGCGACCGTCGCCGCGCGGCTGCTCGCCGACCAGGCGAACCTCCTCGTCGCGAGCGACGTCAACTACGACTTCTACTTCCGCGACCCGACGCTGCGCGAGCTCAAGCGCCAGCAGATCACCGGCGTCTCCGTCCCCGACTCGAACTTCCTCTCGAGCCCAGACCTGGCGACGGTCGCGTCGCTCAAGCCGGTCTGGCAGCGCATTCAGGGCGCGGCGACCGGCGCGAAGCCGACGGGCCTGCACGGAACGGGCCTCGTCGGGGTGCGCGCGCTGCCGACCGGGCAGCAGCTCTCGACCTCGACCGAGACGACGGTGACCGCGTCGACCGAGCTCGCGTTCGAGGTGTCCGTCAAGGACACGGGCGACGCCCAGGAGCTTCGGATTCCCGTGAAGCTCACGATCGAGGCGACGCCGAAGCCGATCGTGAAGACCGGCACGATCAACGTGATCAACCCCGGCGAGACGAAGACGGTGACGTTCCACATCACAGAGCAGCCGCCGTTCGGCACGCCGACGCGGATCAAGGTCGAGGTGCAGCCGGTCCCGGCGGAGAAGACGATCTCGAACAACTCCGCCGAGTACCCGGTGATCTTTTCGCTCGGGGGCTGATGTGCTGATGTCGAGCCGCTCAGATCCGCCGCCGGAGCCGGGCTTTGCCCGGCGGGAGGCGCACTACGGCTGTCTGAGAGCGGCGGCGAAGAAGGGGGCTCGTGGGGGAAACATAGTTTCCCCCACGTTGAACTCGGCCGAGTACCCGGTCATCTTCTCGCTCGGAGGCTGACCGCCTGAGCTTGTCAAGCGGCACTGCGGCTTGGATCGCGATCGGCGCAGGCGCCGCTGCGCTCGTCGCGGCGGCCTTCGCCGCGTTCGCGTGGCGCGAGCTCCGGCGCGTCCGCGCGGCGCAGCTCGTCCTCCTGGGCGGCGGCAAGGCCGACCTCGTCGACTTCGCCGTCTCGCTTCAGGGCCGGATCGACGACCTGCACCGCGCCGTCGACGAGATCGCGGCGGGTCTCGCGCGGGTCGACCGCCGGGTCGACGGCTGCGTCTCGAAGACCTCGATCGTGCGATACGACGCCTACAGCGACACCGGCGGCCACCAGTCGGCGTCGCTCGCGTTCCTCGACGCCGGCCGGACCGGCGTCGTCGTGAGCGCGATCCAGGGTCGCGACTATGCCCGGATCTACGTGAAGGAGCTCGACCGCGGCCGCGCGCCCGTCGCGCTCTCGCCCGAGGAGCAGGAAGCCGTCGATCGGGCCATGGCGCACTGAAGCGCCGCGTCGTCGTCCCGCTCGCGGTCGTCGCTGCCTTCCTCGCCGCCACCGCAGTCCTGTTCGTGTTCCCGCGCGAGGACTCGCTGCGTCCGGCCGACGCCGTCGTCGTGCTGGCAGGGAGCCCGGGCGACCGGCTGCCGGAGGGCCTCCGGCTCGTGCGCGGGGGGATCGCGCCCGTGCTCTACATCTCGGACGGCGAGCACGAGACGACGCACGGCTTCTGCGGGCACACGCGCCCGTACCGAGTCGTCTGCCTGCGGCCGACCCCCTACTCGACCCGCGGCGAAGCGGAGACGGTGAAGCGCGTCGCGGCGGCGCGCGGCTGGCGTCGCATCGTCGTCGTCACGTCCCAGTACCACGTCCGCCGCGCGCGGATGCTCTTCGACCGGTGCCTAGGCAGTTCGCGCGTGGCCGTCGTGGGCACTCGGCCGTCGCTGCCGCGGTTCGCCCTCGGGGCGCTTCTGGAGTGGCCCAAGCTCGCGCTCGCGCTGACGCTGCGGCGTGCCTGCTGATCATCCCTCGCTGCTAGATTTGCGCCGGGATGCAGCAGGTTCTCGTGCTGAACGCGAGCTACGAGCCACTGAACGTGTGCTCGGTTCGGCGCGCGCACGTCCTCGTCTACAAGGGCAAGGCCGAGGTGATCGAACGCCTCGAGAAGCCGCTGACCTCGGCCACGTCGACGTATCCATGGCCGCATGTGATCCGGCTCGTCACGTACGTCCGCGTGCCGCGCGCTGTGCAACGGAAGATCTCGCGGCGGGCGCTCTTCGCTCGCGACGGCTGGCGCTGCGTCTACTGCGGCTCCAGCTCCGGGCGGCTCACGCTCGACCACGTCGTGCCGCGGAGCCGGGGCGGCGACTCGGTGTGGGAGAACGTCGTCACGTCCTGCGCGCCCTGCAACCACAGGAAGGGCGACCGCCTCCTCACGGAGGTGCAGATGACGCTCTCCGCGCCGCCCCGCGCGCCCGCTCCGGTGCTCTTCATCCAGCTCGCGGCGCCGAAGATCCCGAACGGCTGGCAGCCGTACCTCGAGTCGTTCGGCGCTACCGCGGGGTAGTCTCGGCCGGCAAGCGGCGGCCGGACCACTCGCTCCACGAGCCTGGGTAGAGCCGTGCGTGGCGGCCGCGGCGTGCGAGCTCGAAGACGGTGACGCAAGCCGTGACGCCCGAGCCGCAGTAGGCCACGAGCTCGCCCGGGGGAATCTCCGGCAGCGCCTCGTTCCACGGCACGTTGTGGGCGCCGGGGACGTGGCCCGCGACCGGGTCGATCGGCTCGACGTCGCCGCGGTAGCGCTCCGGGACGCGCGCATCGAGGACGACGAGCTCGCCGAGCCGGCGCTCGAGCTCCTCGGCCTCGATCGTGTCGCCGGACCGCGCTCGCGGGACGAAGTCGGCCGGTTCGATCTCCTCGTCCCCCGCTCGGAGCGGCCCGTGCCACGCGTCGAGGTCGAGGACGGCGCAGTCGTCGTGACCGAAGTGGCGGAGGAGCCACCAGAGCCGCTCGGCGCCGCCCATCGAACCGTAGGCGACGACGAAGGTCTCGGGCCCGATTCCCGCGCGCGAGGCCGCGCCCGCGAAGTCCGCGGGTTCGGGGAGCGGATGCCGACCGCGTGGCCCCGGTGGCGACGAGAGATCCCGCTCGACGTCGAGAAACGCGGCGCCAGGGATGTGCCCGGCGAGGTAGAGCTCGCGCCCGCGGCCGGGGCTTCCAAGCCCCCAGCGGCAGTCGACGAACCGGTACCGCACGGGGCGACCATAGTCGCGGGCCGCCGCCCGCCGCCGAACCGGTGCTGGTTCGTTTTCGCGCGCCGGGGCGGGACCATCCCTAACCCCCACCCACCCACGGGGCGTCTGCATGGTAGGTCGCCGCGAGCTCGTCGATGTGCTGAATCCGTGCCGATTCTTCGCCCGCGGCCGAGCTGCTTAGGCCGCTTCGGGCTCGGCTGCCGGCGCAGCGGGATGCCGGTGCGCGCGGCCCAGGAGGTGGCCGTGCGCCTCGGTTCCGTAGCCGCCGGGGACCGGGATGTAGAACTCGGGATACCCCCACATGCCGTGCTCGGACACGTCCAGACCGGCCGTCTCGACGTGTTCCTCGACGCGAATTCCCCACAGCCGCTTCATCGTCCAGAGACAGCCGAACGACGTGCTGAACGTGAACGCGCCGACCGCGACGAGACCGATCGCCTGCACGCCGAGCTGGTGGAAGGAGCCGGTGTATACGAGGCCGCCCTTCCCTGTGGCCAAATCAGACGCGAGCGCCGGAACCGCAAACAACCCGGTCGCGAGCGTCCCCCAGACGCCGGCGAGGCCGTGCACGGCGACCGCGCCGATCGGGTCGTCGATGCCCACGCGCTCGACGAGCGGCACCGCGACCACGGCGATCGACGCCGCGACGAAGCCGACCACGACCGCGGCCCAGGGCGCGACGAAGCCGGAAGCCGCGGTCACCGCCACCAGCGCGGCGATCGCGCCGTTCAGCATCATCGAGACGTCCGGCTTCCGGAGGACGACCCACGCGGTGACGATCCCGCCGAGGGCGCCCGCAGCCGCGGCGAGGTTCGTCGTCAGCGCGACGTACGCGAAGTAGCCGAGGTGGTGGCCCGTCACGACCGCGAGCGTCGACCCCGGGTTGAAGCCGAACCAGCCGAACCAGAGGATGAGCGTCCCGAGGACGGCGTACGGCATGTTGTGCCCCGGGATCGG
>DASUZD010000181.1:0-10223 GCA_036377055.1 Gaiellaceae bacterium
TTCGAGGTCGGGATCGACCCGCGGTTCCGCGAGCTCGACGAGCCGCAGGGCGCCGTCCTGCGCGGCGAGGCGTTCGAGACCGCCCTTGCCGAGTTCTGCGCCGGCGGCGACCCCGAACGCCTGCGCCTGCTCGCGACCTACGGCGCGGACGCGCTGCGGCGGATGCTCACCGGCGTCTACGAGACTCTGCGCTCGGCGGGGCGCGACCTCGTGCTCGAGCTGGGCGACCGCCCGAGCCTCGAGGAGCGGATCGACGACCTGCACGAGGCCGCTCGCTGCCTTGCGCAGGACCCGGACGCGACCGAGCTTCAGCGCGGAAACGCGGCGCAGGCGCTCGAGCTCGGGCGGAACCCCGAGCGCCTGCTCGACCTCGGCGCGCTGCACAGCCGCGGCGAGCGGGCGCGGACGTTCGAGGAGGCGCGGAAGGGCGTCGAGCAGGCCGCGCTCGAGGAGCTCGCCGCCCGCGACCGCGACCTGCTTCAGGAGCTCCTGAGCCGCTTCGCTGACGAGTACGCGGCCGCGAAGGCGCGTGAGTCGGCGCTCGACTTCGAGGACCTCCAGCTCCTCGCGCGAGACCTGCTGCGCTCGAGCGACGCGATCCGCGCGGCCGAGCAGCTCCGCTTCCGCGTGATCATGGTCGACGAGTTCCAGGACACGAATCGCCTCCAATGCGAGCTGATCGACGCGCTCGCGGGCGGCGGCGGCGAGAAGGAACTTTTCTTCGTCGGCGACGAGTTCCAGTCGATCTACGGGTTCCGGCACGCCGACGTCCACGTCTTCCGCGAGCGGCGCGCCCGCGCGCCGAAGCTGCTCGCGTTGTCGCGCAACTACCGCTCGCGCCCCGAGGTGCTGGCCGCGATCAACCACCTCTTCGGCTCCGACTTCGGCGACGAGTTCCAGCCGCTCGCCGCGTCGGGCGAGTTCCCCGATCCCGTCTTCGGCCATCCCGTCGAGCTGCTCGTCACCGACAAGTCGACGTACAGGGACACCGGCGAGCACTGGCGGCGCGCGGAGGCGAGGCACATCGCGCGCCGAGTCCGCGAGCTCGTCGACAGCGGCGACGCGACCCCCGGCGAGATCGTGCTGCTCTTCGCCGCGGGCACCGACGCCGAGTGGTACGAGGAGGAGCTGCGCGCGCAGGGGCTGCCGACGTACCGCGCGACCGGAAAGGGCTACTTCGGCCAGCAGCAGGTCGTCGACCTGCTCGCCTACCTCCGCCTCCTGCACAACCGCTACGACGACGTCGCGCTCGCGACCGTCCTCGCGTCGCCGTTCGTGGGCGTCTCGAACGACGCGCTCGTGCTCGTCCGCCGGCACGCGGGGCGGCGGCCGCTGTTCGTCGGCCTCGAGCGCGCGCTGCCGCCCGAGCTCGCCGAGGACGACGAGCGGCTCCTGCGCGCGTTCCGGCAGCGGTACGAGCGGCTCGCGGCCGCGTCGGCGCGGCTTTCGCTCGAGCGCCTCTGCGAGCAGGTGGTCGCGGACCACGACTACGACCTCGCCGTCCTGGCCCGTTGGGACGGCGCGCGCCGCTACGCGAACCTGCGCAAGCTCGCGCGGCTCGCGCGCTCGTACGAGGAGCTGCGCGGCGCCGACGTCGAGGGCTTCGTCCGCTTCGTCCGCGAGCAGGAGAGCCTCGGCGCCCGTGAGCTCGAGGCGGTCGCGGAGGAGGAAGGCGCCGACGCAGTCCGTCTGCTGACGATTCACGCGGCGAAGGGTCTCGAGTTCAAGGTCGTGATCGTCGCCGACGCGGGCCGCGACACCGGAGCGCCCTCGCCGGACGAGATCCTCGCGCTGTCGGACGGGCGGTTCGGCTTTCGCGTCGTCCATCCGACCACCGGAGCACGACGGCCGGTGTTCGGCTACGAGGACGTCCGCGCCGCCGACGCGAGCGAGGAGCGCGCGGAGCGGCTACGCCTGTACTACGTCGCGATGACGCGTGCGATCGACCGGCTGATCGTGTCCGGCGCCATCGATCCCGAGCGACAGTCGGAGCGCGAGACGCCGATCGGCTGGGTGCTCGGGCGGCTCGCCGCCGAGGAGGAGCTCGCCGCCGCGGGCGACGAGCCGGTCGAGCTCGAGCGGGGAGACGCGCGCCTGCTCGTGCGGCGCGACCGCTACCGGCCCGCGCCGCCGGCCGAGCCGGTGCCGGTCTCCGAGGACGGCCAGCTCATGCTCTTCTCGGAGCTTCCTGCCGCGCCGCCGGCGCGCGGCGTCGAGCTCCCGGCGCTCGTGCCGGTGCCGCCGCCCCCCGAGCGCGTCTGGCGGCTTTCGTACAGCGCGCTCGCGCTCTTCGAGCGCTGCTCGTACCGCTTCTACGTCGAGCGCGTCGTGGGGATGCGCGAGCGGCGCCGGGCGCCAGTCCCCGGCGCGCCGGCCGGCCTCGCCGCGACCGAGATCGGCGACGCCGTCCATCGGCTGCTCGAGCTGGTCGACCTCGCGGCGCCCGCGGCGCCTGATTGCGAGGTCGTCCGTGAGTGGTATCGGTTCGTGACGGACGAGGAGGTCGACGCGATCCAAGCGTTCGTGACGTCGTACTGCGAGTCGGACCTCGCAAAGCGGATCGCATTGCTACCGGGAGCGGCGGCGGAGCGACCGTTCGCGTTCGAGCACGACGGGGTGCTCCTGCACGGCCGACTCGACGTGCTGCACCGCGACGGCGGCCGCGCGCTCGTGCTCGACTACAAGACGAACTCGCTCGCGGAGGGGACGCCGGAGGAGATCGTCGAGGCCGACTACCGCCTCCAGCGGCTCGTGTACGCGCTCGCCTGCTTCCGCGCGGGCGCCGACGACGTCGAGGTCGTGTACCACTTTCTCGAGCGGCCTGACGCCGTCGTCTCGACGACCTTCTCCCGCGAGGACGTGCCGGCGCTCGAGGCCGAGCTCTCTGCCGCGATCGCGACCATCCAGGCGGGCTCGTTCGTCCCGACGCCCGACGAGTTCATCTGCGCGGGCTGCCCGGCGCTCGACGTCGTCTGCGCCGGGCCGCGGCTCGCCGACGGCGCGCCGCCTCCACCGGTCGCCGCCGTCGCTTAGTTAGGAGGGGCCAGCGAAACAGCCTCGTGCCGCCCGGCCCGCGCTGCTCGCCCCGAGGCGGCGTCCTCAGTCGCGCCGATAACGCTGTTATCGACGCTCCCTGCGTCCTTGCCTCGGAACGAGCATCACGGCCCGTGCAGCGAAGACCGTTTCACTGGCCCCTCCTAGAGCTCGACGGTCGTGACACTCACGTTCGCGAACGTTCGCCAGGCGAGCGACTCGATCTCCTCCTGCTGGAGGTAGGCGACCCCGTTTCTGATCGGCCCGCCGTGCGTGACGAGCGCGATCTCCTTCGCGGGCGGATCGGCCAGCAGCTCGTCGAGGAACGCGGCGACGCGGTTCCAGACGTCGCGCCGGCTCTCGCCGTTCGGGTGCGTCGTATCCGGGTCGCGCCAGTAGGCGAGCGGCCGAAAGGGAAACACCTCGTCGTCGTGCTTTCCCTCGTTGTCGCCGAAGTCGCGCTCGCGGAGCGCCGGCGCCACGTGGACCTCGAGGCCGAGCCGCTCCGCGAGCGGCCGCGCCGTGTCGAGCGCGCGCCGGAGGTCGCTCGACCAGATCGCGCCGATCTTCGAACCGGCGAGGCGATCGGCGAGCTCGCGCGCCTGTTCGTGGCCGCGCGGCGAGAGCGGGACGTCCGACTGGCCCTGGATCCGGCCTGCGACGTTCCATTCGGTCTCGCCGTGGCGGATGAAGTGAAGGATCGTCACCGCCGCGAGCGTACGGGTACCGTCGCCTGTCGTGGCGCGGTCCTATGTGAACGAGGCGCGGAGACGCGTCGGCCCGCGTCGCGCGCGGATCGGCCCGATCATCGAACGGCTGGCCGCAGAGCATCCGGATGCCAAGATCGCGCTTCGCTGGAGCACGCCGCTCGAGCTGCTCGTCGCCGTCATGCTCTCGGCGCAGACGACGGACGTGAACGTCAACCGCGTCACGCAGTCGCTGTTCGCGAAGTACCGGCGCCCCGAGGACTACCTCGGGGTACCTCCTGACGAGCTGGAGCGCGACATCTACGCGACCGGCTTCTTCCGGCAGAAGACGAAGTCCTTGCGCGGGACGATGAAGGTGCTGCTGGAGGACTTCGACGGCGAAGTCCCGCGGCACGTCGACGAGCTCGTGCGGCTGCCGGGCGCGGCGCGGAAGACGGCGAACGTCGTCGCCGCAGAGCTTGGCGAGGCGCAGGGGATCGTGGTCGACACGCACGTGCGCCGGCTCTCGCAGCGGCTCGGGCTGACGCGCGAGGACGATCCCGTGAAGATCGAGCGCGACCTGATGAGGATCGTCCCGCGGCGCGACTGGGGCCGCTTCCCGCACCTCCTCATCTGGCACGGGCGCAGGATCTGCGACGCGCGGCGGCCGCTTTGCGAGCAATGCGTCCTGACCGACCTCTGCCCGGCCAGTCGCGTCGACCCGACGGCGGGGGTTCGCAGCTAGCGCGGGGAGAGCGCGACGAGGAGGCCGCCGTCCTCGTCGTACGCGGGGAAGAAGTCAGCCTTGACGAGCTTCCGCACACCGGCGCGGGTTCGCAGCTCGAGCTGCTCGCCGAGCCGCCGCACGCCCCACTCGAGCGCGAGCTTCGCTGGGTTCCGCTCCGGTTCGAAGCCCGCGAGCCCGAGCGCGTCGACCACGTCGGCGCCGAGCAGCGCCTCCTCGGGATAACCGGTCAGCTCGAACAGCCCGCGCCCGCACGCGAGCACGCGACCGCTCTGGTCGCAGACGACCATCCCCGCCCCAGGCGCGGGGTAGTAGTCCTCCATGAGCTCGAAGAGGAAGCCGAAGCCGCAGCGCGCGCACGCGACGGGCACGTCGAGCAGGCCCTCCTTGCGGTCGTGGTCGATCGACCGCTCCTTGCAGTTGGGACAGATGAAGTACGGCACGTGCTCAGCGTACTCGTCGCACTTTCGGCACTGATGCGTTTCCCACGCGTGCGCGTTTTCCGATTAGGCTCGCAGCGGGGAGGAGGTGGAGCGTGCCTTACCCAAGCCGCCGCCTGACGCATGCCGAGACCGCGATCGGCACTCCGCTCAGATCCACCGCTTCCAGCGGAAGAAGGCGAGCTGCGCGATCGTCGTCGCGACGATCCAGCCCCAAGACCACCAGTAGCCGAACGCCCAGCCGAGCTCCGGGATGTGGCGGAAGTTCTGGCCGTAGAGGCCGACGATGAACGTCGGCAACAGGAGCACCGACGCGATCACCGTCAGCCGCTTCGTTACCTCGTTCTGGTCGTTCGCGATCTTCGCGACGTGGTAGTCGCGCACGCTCGCGACCAGGTCACGTGAGAGCTCGAGCCCGTCGAACGCGCGCAGGAACTTGTCGTACGCGGCGCCGAAGGCCAGCTCGACGTCGTGAGGGAAGAGCTCCGCGTCGTCGAGGTCGACACGGTTGTCGACGACTGCGCGCACCGCGTCACGCATCGGCGCGAGCGTCCGGCGGATGTGCAGGAGGTCGTGGCGAAGGTCGGATAGCCGCTGCCGGACCTGCTCGTTCGTCCACGCCTCGACGTTGTCCTCGAGCTCGTCGATCTCGTCGTTGATCCCGTCGACCAGATCGAGGTAGCGCTCGGCGATGTCGTCGATCAGGTGGTAGACGATCATCCCGATCGGCTCGTGCGCGCGGCACGCCTCCTGGGCGGACAGCGACTCGAACGGCGCCCGCCCCGACTCCGGCGTCTTCCGCACAGTCAGGAGCGAGTCGCGCGTGACGATGACGTCGACCTCCTGGTAGTAGACGAGGTTCTCGGCCGGGATGACGACGGGGATGAGGAAGACGCCGAAGACGTAGTTGCCGTGGCTGTCGAGCTTCGGTCGCGGCTCGTCGGCGTGTTGTGCAGGCGCCTCCAGCTGCTGGAGCGCGCTCTCGTGCAGTCCCGCCGGGAGCGCCGCTCGGAGCTCCTGCGGACTCGGATCGAGCAGATCGGTCCAGCGGTCGTCCGCGGCCATCAGAGCCGCGAGCGTAGCTTCGAAGTCGGCTAGACCTCGGCCGTCTCGGCGCGCGGCGCCGTCAGCGCCGTCCCCTCGTGCCCCTCGAGCGCAGCGAGGTACCGCTCAGCGTCCAGTGCACCCATACAACCGGAGCCGGCGGCGGTGACGGCCTGCCGGTACGTGTGGTCGACGACGTCGCCGACGGCGAAGACGCCCTCCACGTTCGTCGCCGTCGAGCCCGGAGCAGTGACCAGGTAGCCGGCGTCGTCGTGGTCGAGCTGGTCGAGGAAGAGGCTCGTGTTCGGGTCGTGGCCGATCGCGACGAAGAGCCCGTCGGCGGGCAGCTCCGAGGTCGAGCCGTCGATCACGTCGCGCAGCCGAACGGCGTGGATGCTCCGTTCGCCGAGCACCTCCTCGACGACCGCGTTCGTCACGAACTCGATCTTCTCGTTCGCACGCGCGCGGTCGAGCATGATCGGCGAGGCGCGGAACTCGTCGCGCCGGTGGACGATGGTCACCTTCGAGGCGAACTTGGTCAGGAAGATGGCCTCCTCCATCGCCGAGTCGCCGCCTCCGACGACGACGACCTCCTTGTCGCCGTAGAACGCCGCGTCGCAGACCGCGCAGTACGTCACCCCGCGTCCCTGGAACGCGACCTCGGACTCGAGGCCCAGCTTGCGAGCGCTCGCTCCCGTGGAGACGATTACGCTTCGCGCGACGTACTCGTCGTCGCCGACCCAGACGTGGAACGGACGCTCCGAGAAGTCGACCCTCGTAACGTCGTCCGTGACGAACTCTGCGCCGAACCGCTCCGCCTGGTGGCGAAACTCCTGCATCATCTGCGGCCCCAGAATCCCGTCGGGATAGCCCGGGTAATTCTCCACGTCGCTCGTGATCATCAGCTGGCCGCCCCACTGGAAGCCCTCGATCACAAGCGGTCTTAGATTCGCGCGAGCAGCATAAAGGGCGGCCGTATAACCAGCTGGGCCACCCCCGATGACGATCACTTCGCGCACTTCGTTGTTGCTCAAGATTCCCTCCGAAGCCGTGTAACAGGGTATTAAACGATTTGCGTCGGCCGAAACTTCCTCGTCACGCGACAAACTCCCCGCAAAGAAAGAGTTTTTCGTTACGTACCTCGGCCTCGTCGGACGGACGGTGAGGTTGGCGGCGGCCCGGCCCGAGCAAATGCACGACGGTGAGCCCACGCGCGACGAGGAGCTCGGCGATCAGGCTCCGATGGCAGCGCCACCAGACGGTTTCGGCGCACATGAAGCAAGGCGTCGGCTCCGCGAGGGCAGCGCGCAGCGCGTCCTGCCACGCGGGCGTCCCCATCCGCGCTGCGTAGCTCCGAAACGCCGCCGTTCGGATGCACGCGAAGCGCTCCTCGCCGGGCTCGCCGGTCCGTCGGCCGCCAAGCTCGACCTCGTGCCGGTAGCCGATCCCGGCCGCCGCGAGCGCCTCCGCGAGCGGACCCTGGCCGAACTGCGGGTTCCGCCGCGAGGCGGGGAAGCGCCGCACGTCCACCAAGGTCTCGACCCGCACCTCGCGGAGGCAGGCAACGAGCTCGTCGATCGGCCTTGTCCCCTGGCCGATGGTGAAGACAGACACTCCGAGAGCGTACGACTACAATCGCCGCCCCCGGGCAAAGGAGCAATCGGATGGCGGAGCGCGTGAGCTGGGAGGCCCTGCGGCAGCTGGCGGCGTTTCGCGCGCAGCGCGGCTGTGCGATCAGCCTCTTCCTGAATCTCGATCCGAGCCTCGCGGCCACGGCCGGTGAGGTCGCGACGCGCATCAACTCGCTGCTCGCCGAGGGTGAGCGCAGCGAGGCGGCGACGCGCCCGCAGCTCGGCCACGAGGAGCGCGTCGGGCTCAAGAACGACTTCGAGCGGATCCGCAACTTCTTCGCGTCCGACTTCAACCGCGAGGGAATGCAAGGGTTCGCGGTCTTCGCGGCCGGGCTCGACCGGGCCTGGTCGACCGTCGAGCTTCCTGCGCCGGTCAAGGACGAGATCTGCGTCGGCCCGGACTTCCGGATCGCGCCGCTCGTGCCGCTCGCGACGCAGCCCGACGGGACGCTCGTCGCCCACGTCAGCCGCGAGCACGGTCGCCTCTACCGCCTCCGGAACGGTCAGCTCGACGAGGTCGTCGACCGCTCCGAGGAGCAGCCGTACGGCCACCACGACCAGGGCGGATGGTCGCAGGCCAGGTACGCGCGGCACGTCGACAAGCTCGTCGCCGACCACCTGAAGACGGTCGCGAGCGAGCTCGAGGAACAACGCCGCGCCGGCGCGCCGAAGATCGTGCTCGTGTGTCCCGAGGACACGCGGCCCGGCTTCCTCGAACGCCTCTCGAAGGAGGCCCGGAGCGCGGTCGTCGGCTGGACGAACGTGGAGGCGCACGCCGGCCCGACAGAGCTGCTCGCGGCGGTCGCGCCCGTGCTCGAGGACGCCCGGGCGAAGGACGAGGGGGCGCTCGTCGAGCGCTGGCGCGAGGAGGCCGGCAAGGGAGGCCGCGCGGCGTCAGGCTGGCGCGACACGCTCGACGCGGCCTCGGACGCGCGGATCGCGACGCTCCTCTACGAGCTCGGTGCGCGGCACGAAGCGTTCCAGTGCCCGCAGTGCGGCCGCGCGAGTGTGACGAACGGCGCCTGCCCGCTCGACGGCGAGACGATGGAGCCCCGACCCGACGGGCTCGACCTCGCCGTCCGTCACACCATCGGCCACGGAGGGACGGCACTCCCGCTCCGGCACCGTCACGATCTCGAGCCGGTCGAGGGGATCGCGGCGTTGCTTCGCTTTTAGGCGGCGTTCGCCGAGTCGTCGGCGAAGCGCGACGGCAGCTCCACCGTCTGCGGCGCCTGGCTGGCGCGCTCGATCGGTGCGACCTCGCCGAGCTCCTTACCGCTTCCGACGCCCAGCTCCGTGAAGCGTCGCGCCGACACCAGGACGCGTCGCTCGAACGACCCGACGGTCTGGTTGTAGGCCTGGACCGCGCCGTCGAGCCGGACGCCGACCTTCGTGAGGTGCTCGGTCATCACGCACAGGCGCTCGTACAGCTCGCGTCCGAGCTCGTTCACCGCACGGGCGCTTTCGGCGACCTTCTCCTCGCGCCAGCCGACGGCAACCGCTCGCAGGATCGTGATCAGCGTCGTGGGGCTGGCGACGATCACACGGTCGTTCGTGAAGAGGTCGAGCAGCGAGGGGTCGTGCTCGAGCGCGGCGCGATAGAAGCTCTCGCCCGGGAGGAACATGATCACGAAGTCCGGCGTGGGGGAGAACTGCGTCCAGTACGCCTTTCCGCGCAGCCGCGCGACGTGGTCGCGGATGTGACGCACGAAGTCGTCGAACCTCGCCTTGCGCGCGCTGTCGTCGGCGGCGTCGAGCGCGTCGAGCAGCGCCTGGAGCGGCGCCTTCGCGTCGACGACGAGGTTCCGGTCGCCCGGCAGCCGCACGATCAGGTCGGGCCGGAGCGCTCCCGCCTCCCCGTGCACCGTCTGCTGCTCGACGAAGTCGCAGTACGCGAGCATCCCTGCCGCCTCGACCGCACGCCGGAGCTGCATCTCGCCCCAGCGCCCGCGCACGGCCGGGGCGCGCAGCGCCGTGACGAGGCTGCCGGTCTCGGATCGAAGCCGGTCGCTCGTCTCCGCGAGAGACCGGACCTGCGCCGTCAGCGAGCCGTAGTCCTGCCGGCGAGCGTTCTCCAGCGTCTTGACCTCGTTCCCGACACGGTCGAGCGACTCCTTGATCGGCGCGACGAGATGCTCGACGGCCTTCTCCTTCTGCTCCAGCTTCGCGCTCGCGAGCTGCATGAACGACTCGCTGTTCGAGCGGAGCGCGTCGACCGAGAGCGCCTTGAACTGCGCCGACAGCTCTTGCTTCGCTTCGTGAAGAAGCGCGATCTTCTCCGCGCTCGCCGCCTGCTCGTGCTCGAGCTCTGCATGTAGGGCCGCCCGCTCACGCTCGGCCGCCTCGAGGCGTTGCGCACGATCCACGAGCTCGGCGGTCCGCGCGCGACTAGCGAACCAGAAGAGAGCTGCGCCGACGACGGCGCCGATTGCGAATACGACCACGACCACGGTCTACGAACGCTAGAGGCCGGGTCGGACGGAACCCCCGCGGGACCGGCCGGCGCGCCGGCCCCGGGGAGGCGGGATCAGGGCTGGTCCTGCTCGGCCTTGTGCTCGGCGGCTTCGGTGCGCTCTTCCTGAGCGCGCTCCTCGTACGTCTCCGCGCGCTCCTCGGCCTGCGCGGCCTGCTCCTGGTGGACGCC
>DASUZD010000182.1:0-8412 GCA_036377055.1 Gaiellaceae bacterium
GCGCAGGCTCGAGAGCCGGCGCAGGTCGGCGAGCCCGAGGAAGAAGACCGCGCAGAACCCGAGCCAGATCCAGTGGTTGTTGATCTTCTCGCCGCCGAACGCGCCCGGTCCGCCGCGCGCCATCCCCCACGCGACCTGCGCGCCGGTGAAGGCCTGGCTGACGGTCGCGCTCGGATCGTCGACCTTCACCCGCGCGACCTCGCCGGCCTTGCCCGAGTAGACGTGCACCGTCCAGGCGAGGGTCTTTGGGTCGTAGCTCGCGTCGTAGCTGATCACGCTCGGGTAGTGCTTGAGCCACGACGCGACCTTCGGGTACTTGATGGCGATGTCGCTCGCCCGCTTCTTCGAGAGCTTCGGCGTCGTGTCCGGCGGCGCGAACTCGGTCTGGAGGAGCTGGCCTTTCGAGTCGTAGATCGCGTTCGTCGGGTTCGGCGCCGCGAGCGCCGCCGGGGCGAGAGCGAGCGCGGCGAGGACTGCGACTCCCAGCCGGCGCATCAGCGGTGGCGGAAGGACCAGAGCTTGTTGCCGACGAAGTTCAGCGGCGTCACGAGGACGATCGCGATCGCCTGGGCGACGATCTTCCCGAGCCCGAGCGCGACGAGCACGCGCAGGCAGATCAGGTTCGCGCCGAGGGCGAGCGCCGAGACGACGAGAAAGCGCAGGCCCTGGTAGGCGAAGTGACCGCGCTGCCCGCGAAACGTCCATAGGCGGTTCCAGAGGTAGTTGTTCGTGACGGCGACCGCGAACGAGCAGACAGCGGCGGCGAGGTAGTGGAGGCCGGCCCAGCGCAGGAGGATCGTGTAGACGCCGAGGTTGACGGCGTACCCGCTCGCCCCGACGCAGCAGAACTTTGCGAGCTGGACCCAGTTGTGGCGAGCCCGGAGCGCACGGTGCGCGCGGGAGCGTTCCGACCTTTCGGCCGCGGCGACAGGCGTTGGCTCCATGGCGGCCCGAGGGTACCCGCTCCGCCTACCGGCAGGGCGGGCTACGCCGCGGGAGCGCGACGCTTCGCGATGCTCACCGCGGCGTCGACGCGGACCTCGCTTTCGCCGTCAGGCGTGTCGACGAGCACGCGCTCGACCGCGCCGTCCGCCGAGACGAGCACGTCCCTCAGCGTCCCGGCCTGAGCCCGTCCGGTCCGGACCACGGCGCCCCGCAGGTCGTCGACGGTGCTCCCCTGGGCGCGATAGAAGGGCACCTCGTCGAGGAGGAGGAGCGCGGAGCCGATCGCGACCTGGTGGTCTGTGATCCGGGCGGCCGCGAGCGGGAGAAACCGGTCGCGCTCGTCGCCGCAGCGAACCACGAGCCCGAGCGCGCGCATCGTCACCGGATCGACGATCAGGTCGGCGACCTCACCGAGCTCGATGCCGTGAAGGCAGATCGGCCGCGAGACGACATCCTCGGACGTGAAGCTCGTCATCCCCGTCGCCATTGTGCCCCTCGCATGCCCATCGAAACGAGTTGCTCATCCGGCCTCGAATCCCTCCTCGCCGACGAGCGGCACGAAGCGACACGGCACCGACCGGAGCGTCGCCGGGCCTTCGGGGCTCCGCACGACGAGCTGGAGCTCCTGCGCGCGCCGCGTGCCGACCGGCAGCACGATCCGGCCGCGAGGTTCGAGCTGGTCGTAGAGCGTTCGGGGAAGATCGGGCACAGCTGCGGCCACGGCGATCGCGTCGAACGGCGCGCGGTCGGGAACGCCGAGCGTGCCGTCGCCGACCCGCACCTCGACGTCTTCGTAGCCTGCGGCCGCCAGGTTGCGGCGCGCGGCCTCGGCGAGCTCGGGCAGCCGCTCGATCGTCACGACCTCCGGGGCCAGCTCGGCCAGCACGGCCGCCTGGTAGCCCGAGCCGGTGCCGACGTCGAGGACGCGCTCGTCGCCGCGCAGCCCGAGCGCCTCGCAGATCCGCGCGACCATGTACGGCTGCGAGATCGTCTGGCCGAGGCCGATCGGCAGCGCTGCGTCGTCGTAGGCGCGCGACCGGAGCTCCCTCGGCACGAACAGCTCGCGCGGGATGCGCTCCATCGCGCGCAGGACGCGCTCGTCCTCGATGTCGCGCGCGCGCAGCTGCCGCTCCACCATCAGCCGGCGAAGGGTGGCGAAGTCGTCAGGCGACGCGCTGGAGAACACGCGCGTAGGGCGGCGGCTCGACGCCGAAGTGCGTCAGCACGGCCGGAGCGATCTCGGCGATCGAGGCCGGCTGCGCCTCGAGGCCGACCGTCAGCATCGGCACGGTTGAGTCCGCGTCGGCGAGCGAGCCGTGGCTTCCGCCGCCGGCGTGGTGGCGACCGCCGAGGTCGCGGAACTCGTAGCCGGGAGCCGCGGAGACGACGACCTCGCCTGCGTTCGGATTGCGAACCGCGGCCCAGGCCCGCGCGACCGCGTCCGGGCCGTCCAGGATCGAGACGTCGCCGCTCGTCCGCCAGCCCTCGGGCACCGGCGCGAAGCGAACCTCCTCGCCCTCCCGCCGCGCGACGGCCTCCTCGCCCTCGAGGAAGAGCGCGACCTCGACGGCGGGCTCGTCGTCGAGCCGCTCGGCCAGCGCGCGGGCGTCCTCGCGTGCGTCCTCGAGCCGGTAGACCATTCCAGCTCGGTTCGAGGCCGTGACGACGACTCCGTTGGCGGCCGCGAACCTCTCCTGGAGCGAGACCGCCTCCGTGACATGCGCCTGGCCGTGGTCCGCGCAGACGACGACCGCGTAGCGCTCGAGGAACGCGTCGGCGCCGCCCGCCGCGTCCATCAGCGCGCCGATCGCCTGGTCGGAGCGCGCGAGCGCCTCGTGCGCCGCGTCCGGCCCGCTCGCGTGCGACGCGAAGTCGTAGTCCGGCAGGTAGCAGACGAAGAAGTCGAACCCGTCGCGCGTGACGAGCCAGCGGCCGACCGCGGCCGCATAGCCGTCGACGGATCCGAACGCGCGACCCTTCACGGCCATGGGCGCACCGGTCACGTCGGACTCGAACAGGTTGTAGTAAAAGAACCGCTTCGGGCCGAAGGCCGGGCGCGCTAGGCCCGGGACGGTCGGCAGGTGCGGCGTGCGCCCGCGGTAGCACGTGATGTTCACCGCGGCAGCGGTCAGGCCCGCGTCCTCGAGCGCTTCGTAGACGGTGACGCAATCGCGCCCGAGGTGCTCCTCGTTCATCCCGAAGATCGTGTCGCGAAGCGCTTGCCGCGTCCCCGCCGCCCGGATCGCCGCGAACGACGACCCGTACTCGACCACGCGCCGCTCCTCGCGGTGCCACCAGACGAGGTGCGGGATCCGGTGCAGGTCCGGCCCGGCGCCGGTCGCGATCGTGGACAGGCACACCGGCGTCAGCGACGGAAAGGTCGAGACGGCGCGGCTGTAGCGGCCGTTCTCGGCCAGGTACGCGAGCGCCGGCGTGCCCCGCTCGATCGCGCTCTCGAACATCGCGGCCGTGAGGCCGTCGATGACGACCAGGACGAGCTTCTTCGGCGTCTCAGTCTCGGGCAAGGATCCGGAGCCCGGCGTAGCGCTCGCCGCCACGCCGCCGCAGCCGCGTCGCCAGCGCCGGCACGGCGACCGCCTCGAGATAGCCGACCGCGGGCACCCACGCGAGCGCGGCAACGATGAGCGCGCCGATGCCGACGAACGCCGCGGTGCCGAACCTGGTGCCGCCCCGGCGAAGCGCTCCGCCGACGATCTGGGACGAGCCCACGACGCCGAGCGGCCCGCCGACGGCGCCGCCGATCGCCTCGTCCCATTCGCCGAGCGCGAGCCCGATCAGGATTCCGGCCGCCGCAGCGGCCAGCATCGCCGCACCGAGCACGAGCCGCGATCCGGCGACGATCCCCGTGACGAGGACGCCGACCCCGACGCCGAGACCAACGCAGACGCCGATCCAGTACCAGTCGCCCACCCCGGCCAGTGTAGACGGGCGCATACCCCGGTCGTTTCACCCGCCCTTTTGCAGGGAATACAGCTGTTCTCTGTGGCCCATCCCACCCCCTCGGGAGGTAGACCGTGACGGACGACGCCCGGCCCCTGCTCGTCTTCTTCTTCTCGGAGACGTCCGGACCAGCGCGACGGATGGAGAGCCTGCTCGCGCACCTCGAGCGCAAGGAGCGAGAGCGGATGCGTCTCCGCCGCGTCGACGTGGACGAGAGACCAGACCTCGCAGAGAGGTTCAACGTCGACGAGGTACCGACCCTCGTCCTCCTGAAGGACCGCCGGATCGTCGACCGCCTCGACGGCCGCGCCTCTAGCCCTCGCATCGAGGCAATGCTCGAAGAGCATTTGCCGGAGCTTGTAGCTGCTTAGCGCTCGAGCTTCTCGATCACGCTCAGCCCGAACGCGGCCGCTCGTGCGCCGTCGACCACTCGGTGGTCGAACGTGACCGATACATAGCCAATCGGTCGCACGACGACGTGACCGTCGCGGACGACAGGGCGCTCGGCGACGCGGCCGATCGACAGGATGGCGACCTCCGGGTGGTTCACGAGCGGCGTCTGGAAAAGGCCCGCGAGCTTGCCCGCGCTGGTAACCGTGAACGTCGACCCGCGTAGCTCCTCCGGGGCCAGCGTTCCGGCGCGCGCCGTCTCCACAAGCCGGTCGACCTCCGCAGCAAGCTCGTCGACCGAGTGTGAATCGCAGTCGCGGACGACGGGGACGACGAGCCCCTGGTCGGTCTGCACCGCGACGCCGATGTCGTAGCGATCGAGATAGACGATCGCATCGCCGTCGAGGCGTGCGTTCAGCTCCGGAAACTCCTGGAGTGCCGCCGCGGCTGCCGCGAGCACCGTCGGCACCAGCCGGTGGAGCTCGATGCCGGAGAAGTCGCACTCCTCGACCCACGTGACCGCCGGAACCTCGCGATGGGCGTACGTCATGTGCTCGGCGATCAGCCGTCGCACGCCTCGAAGCGGCTCCCGCCGACCCTCCCCGGCCGGCCCGCCCGCGCGCCGCACGTCCTCCTCGGTGACCCTCCCCTGCGGCCCGGTGCCTTCCACCGCGGCGAGGTCGACGCCCAACTCCTGGGCGATCTTCCGCACGAGCGGCGTCGCGCGGACCATCCGCTCCTCCACCCGAGCCTCGGGCTCCGCGACGGGCGGCGCCGCGCCGTCCTCTCCGATGACGACGAGGACCGTCCCGACCGGAACGACCTCGCCCTCCGCGACCAGGATCCGCGCGACGCGGCCGGCCGCCGGCGAGGGGATCTCGACCGTCGTCTTGTCGGTCTGGATCTCGAGCAGCGGGTCGTCCTCGGCGACCTCCTGGCCCTCGGAGACGAGCCAGCGAGCGACCTCGCCCTCAGTCAGGCCTTCGCCGAGGTCCGGCAGCTTGAACTCGTACGCCATGCGGCGCGGAGGATACGCGCGTCAGAGCACGCGTCCGCCGAGCACGTCGTAGGCCTCGAGCGGCGTCGACGCGGCGGGCGAGTGGGGGAACGTGTCGCGGAAGAGGCTGTAGACGACCACGTCGCGCGGCGTGGGGTAGCGCAGGCGCCCCCGCAGAGTCGCCTCCTCGACGTACCCGAGCTTCCGCGGAATCGAGCGGCTGCGCTCGTTCTTCGGGTCGCAGTGGATCTCGATGCGGTCGACGTCGCAGACCTCGAAGCCGACGCGCGTGATCGCGGCCGTCGAGTTTGCTCCAAGCCCCTCTCCGCTCCGGCTCTCGCGGATCCAGTATCCGATCTCGAACGCGTCCTCGCCGACCCGCGGGTGAAGGCCCGTGCCGCCGAGAACCTCCACCTCGTCGGGGCCGAAGATGCCGTACACGAATTCCTTTCCGAGGTCGAAGTTCCCGCGGAACGTCCGGAGCAGCGCGACCTTCTCGTCCAGCGACTGCGGCTCGTCCTGCGCCCACACCATCCACGGCCGGAGGTAGTCGAGGCTCGAGTCGATCGCCTCCTTCACGCGCGGCGCGTCGCGCGGCTCCCAGCAGCGAATGACGAGCCGGCTCGTGACGATCCGGTACGGCGGGTGGATCACGACTGCGGCCGGATGGCGTCGTACCGAAGGACCGCGTGAACGCCCTTCGTCTCGTTCACGACCTGCGTCACGCGAAGGTCGACGACGACGCTCGCAAGCGCGAGGGCGTCGTCCGCACCGAGCCCGTGCTCGCGCACGATCAGGTCGACGATCCCGCGCGTAGCGATCTCGGCGGCGATGTCGAGGTCCTCGTCGAAGCCGAAGGTCAGCCAGGCATCCGCCGTCCGCGCGAGCGGCCAATCGAGGGGAAGGTCGTCGCGGACCGTCAGCGTCAGCGTCGCCTCCGACGGACACTCGATGGCGGTGCCGCAGACCTCTCCGTCGCCCTGCCGCGCGTGACCGTCGCCGGCCGAGAAGAGCGCGCCGGCGACGGGAATGGGCAGGAAGAGCGTCGAGCCGGGACCGAGCTCCTTGCAGTCGAGGTTCCCGCCGAACCGCCGCGGCGGGAACGTCGGGTGGATCCCCGGCTCCGGCGGCGGCATCCCCATCACGCCCAGAAACGGCGCAAGCTCGACTTCGACGCCCGCGCCGCGTGCGATGCCCTCGCCGAGCTCCCAGTAGACGAGATGCGGCTCGCGCGTCGGCGTTACGCCCCACGATCCCGGCCTGACCTCCTCGACGCGCACCTCGAGCGTCTGTCCGGGTCGCGCGCCCCGGATCGTGATCGGCCCTGCGAGCGCGTGGCCCTCGTCGAGCGTCTCGTCGCGCGGCTCGAAGCGCTCCTCGGCGGAGAGC
Source organism: Gaiellaceae bacterium (assembly GCA_036377055.1). Lineage (GTDB taxonomy): Bacteria > Actinomycetota > Thermoleophilia > Gaiellales > Gaiellaceae > DASUZD01. Next base: position 6,683 of record DASUZD010000182.1, read on the forward strand.
CACCAGCCGGCGTTCGGCGTCGAGATCCGGACGGAGTCGCCGGAGTCGATCTCGAGCACGGGCGGAAGGTCGCGCGAGAAATGCCCGTGCAGGTTCCGCCGCTCGAGCGGCAGCTCGTGGGTCGCCATCACTCGCGCGGCCGGCCGATCCAGGCGTCCTTCGGGGCGAGCAGCACACGCAGGCCGACGCGCCGCCCCTCCTCGCGCCACTCCCAGATCGCCACCGCCTGGAACTCGGTCGCATCCACCTGCCTCGCGAGATCCGCGGGCACGTAGCCCGCCTGCACGCGCCGGTCGACGTCCCAGATCCCGATCGCGTGCGGGTCGACCTCGTTTTCCGGCTCGGGCACGAGCGCGACGCGCTTGCCCGGCGTGAACCCGTCGTCCTGGAGCGCGTCGCCGCGATAGGACGTTCCCGCCACGCGGACGACGTGCAGGCGCGGGTCCTCCCAGCGCACGACCTCGTTCGTCGCCGCGTCGCGGAGGCGATAACCGGACTCCGCCCGCTCGAGCCAGAGCCGCAGCCGCTCGCCCGCGGGCGGCATCAGAACGCGAGCAGCTTCCGGACCGCCGCGACGACGCGCTCGACGGACGGCATGTACGCGTCCTCGATCTGCCAGTACGGATACGGCACGTCGTAACCGGTCACGCGCAGCACGGGCCCCTGGAGATCGAGGATCGCCTTCTCGGCCAGCACCGCCGCGACCTCCGCCGCGTAGCCGCACGTCCTCGGCGCCTCCTGGAGGACGACGACGCGACCCGTCTTCGCAGCGGAGCCGAGGAGCGCCTCCTCGTCGAGCGGCTTCAGCGTCCGCAGGTCGAGCACCTCGGCGCTCGCCTCGCCCTCGAGCGCCTCCGCCGCGGCCTCGGCCACCGGCACCATCGCGCCGTACGCGACCAGCGTCACGTCGTCGCCCGGCCGCGCGACTCGCGCCTTCCCGAGCGGCGTCACGTGCTCCCCGTCCGGCACCTCGCCGCGCATCGTCCGGTAGTGGAGCTTCGGCTCGAAGACGACGACAGGATCGGGATCGCGGATCGCGGCCGCGAGCAGGCCCTTGGCGTCGGCCGGCGTCGACGGGATCGCGACCTTCACGCCCGGCGTGTGGACGTAGTACGTCTCGGGCGAGTCGTCGTGCAGCTCGGGCGCGCGCACGCCGCCGCCGTACGGCATCCGGATCGTGACCGGGAACTCCATCCTCCCGCCGGTGCGCCAGCGGTAGCGGCCGACGTGCGTGATCAGCTGGTCGAGGCAGGGGTAGCTGAACGCGTCGTACTGCATCTCGCAGACCGGCCGCCAGCCGGCCATGCAGAGCCCGACGGCGGCGCCGAGGAGGCCGGCCTCCGCGAGCGGGGAGTCGAAGCAGCGGTCTGGGCCGAACCGGTCGCGCAGACCCGCGGTCGCGCGGAAGACGCCGCCCGCACGGCCGACGTCCTCGCCCATCACGAGCACGTTCGGGTCACGCTCGAGCTCCGTGTGGAGCGCGTCGTTCACGGCCTCGACGAGCGTCAGCTCAGCCATCGAGGATCCTCCGGAGCTCGTCGAGGTCGGCCGCGAACGAGGCGGGCGGATCGACGAGCGCGTGCTCGAACAGAAGCGCGGGATCCGGGGCGGCCTCGGCCTCGGCGACCGCGATGGCGGCGCGCATCGTCTCGGCGGCGTCTGCGCGGATCTCCTGCGCGGTCGAGTCGTCGAGCACGCCGAGCCGCCTCAGGTACGCCTCGTAGCGGCCG
>DASUZD010000183.1:0-5069 GCA_036377055.1 Gaiellaceae bacterium
CTCGACGTCTACATCGTCGGCGCCGGCAACTCAGCCGGGCAGGCGGCGATGTTCTTCGCCAACCACGCGCGGAGCGTGACCGTCCTCTGCCGCGGCGAGAGCCTCGGAAGGAGCATGTCGCGCTACCTGATCGACCAGCTCTCGACGCGGTCGAACATCGAAGTTCGAACGAACACGCAGGTGGTGGCGGCGCACGGCGACGCGTCGCTCGAGGCGATCGACGTCCACGACAGCACGGCCGGCGAGACGACGCGGCTCGAGTCCGGCGGCCTCTTCATCTTCATCGGCGCCGACGCCGAGACGGCGTGGCTGCCGCCCGAGATCGCCCTCGACCGCCGCGGCTACGTGCTCACCGGCCCGGACCTGCGCGTCGCCGGCCGGTGGGAGCTCGAGCGCGACCCGTACCTGCTCGAGACGAGCGTGCCGGGCATCTTCGCGTCCGGCGACGTCCGCTTCAGCCCGGTGAAGCGCGTCGCGGCGGCCGTCGGCGAGGGCAGCATGGCGATCGCCTTCGTGCACCAGTACCTCAAGGAAGCCGAAGCCGCGGAATAGCCGCCGCCTGCCCGCCCCCGGCCGGCCAGACGGCGTGTCATCGCCTTAGTACCCGCCTCCGCCACCGCCATCGGAGCCTGAGCTACCGCCCGTGTACATGACGATCAGCACGACACCGATCACGACCGCGATCAGGACGACGGCGACCAGGAGCCAGCGCGTACGACTCCACGAACGCAGTCCAGTGCGGCTTTGCTCGTCGCGATAGGTGGCCACGAGACCACCTCCTTCCGTCCCTTTTTGGGATGAGATAGGTCCTACGGGCTGGTACCCGCCACGGTTTGCACGAACCGTCGGTAGGCTCGGCGGCCGCACCACGACGAGCTTCAGGAGGCCCTGTGAGCGCATACGGAGTCGCACATCTGGACGAGATCGACGAGGTCAGCGACGGCCGCTGTCCGGCGCGGCCCGTCCGGCACCACTTCGGGATCACGTCCTTCGGCGTCAACGCCTGGACCGGCCGCGAGGCCGGCGACCGGATCATCAACGAGCACGACGAGGCCGACGACGTGGCGCAGGAGGAGGAGCTCTACCTCGTGCAGAGCGGCCGCGCGACGTTCGAGCTCGACGGCGAGCGGATCGACGCTCCGGCCGGGACGTTCGTGTTCGCGCCGCCGGCTGTGACGCGGACTGCGTTCGCCGAGGAGTCGGGGACGACGATCGTCGCGATCGGCGGTAGGCCGGGAAGGGTCTACCAGCCCTTCGGCTGGGACGTCTGGATGCCGATCCGGCCCCTCTACGAGGCGGGCCGGTACGACGAGTGCGCCGACCGGGCACGCGAGCTGGTCGACGCCAACCCCGATTACCCGATGCTGCTCTACAACCTAGCGTGCTGCGAGAGCCTCGCTGGTCGAACCGACGACGCCATCGAGCACCTCCGGCTCGGGGTCGAGCGATTCGACGGATTCGGCTCGTATGCCGCAGGCGACTCGGACTTCGACCCGATCCGCGAAGAGCCCGCCTTCAAGGAGCTCGTCGGCTAGGCAAGCGCGACCAGCGCGTCGACGACCTCCGCGAGCGGCCGGCTCCCGTCGATCTCGTGCGTCGAGGTCGCGCGCAGGAGCGGCTCGACCGTCGCGAGGTGGGTAAGGATCAGCTCGCGTTCCCTCGCCGTCTTGCCGTAGGTGTTGGTCGTCCTGCGGTCGACGCGCTCCAGGATCACGTCGGCCGGCGCGCTCAGCAGCACGACGGCGTCGAACCGGTCGTAGAACTTGCCCTGGTTCGACATGCAGCCGGAGACGAAGAGCGTCCGGTCGCCGTCCTCCGCCAGCAGCGCAGCCATGCGGTCCTCACGCCAGAGCCACTCCTCAGCATCCGGCATCCACTCGCTCCACTCCGTGGAGTCGGTGTCCACGACGCGGAAGCCGCGCCGCTCGAGCTCGGCCAGCGCCGTCGACTTCCCGGTGCCGGACATCCCCGTGATCAACACCTTGCGCATGTTCCCTAGGATGCCTCGATGGTTCCCGAAGCCGAGCTGAAGCGGACCGCTTCGGGACTCGTCCCCTCGAGCACCGGCTGGTTCGTCATGAACGCGCGGGACGCGCGCTGGTTTGACAAGCCGGGCCAGGGCTACAGCCTGCCGCTCACCGGCGACGACGAGTACGAGGCCGAGACCTTCTTCCCGATGCTCGGCATGTCGATCCGGGTCATGCACCCAGGCGAGCCGAGCACGACCTACCACTGGGAGACGGAGCAGGAGGACTTCCTCGTGCTCGCCGGGGAGGCGATCCTGATCGTCGAGGGGCAGGAGCGGCCGCTCAAGCAATGGGACTTCGTGCACTGTCCGCCCGAGACGCGGCACGCGTTCGTCGGCGCCGGCGACGGCCCTTGCGTGCTGCTCTGCGCGAGCTCGCGGCAGTTCCAGAAGGACGGCCCGTGGGGCTTCTACTGCTTCGACGAGACGGCCGCGCGCTACAACGCCGCGTCCCCGGAGGACACCCAGGACGGCAGCGTCGCGTACGCGCGCTTTCCTCCCGCGAAAGAGACGCGCTACCCGGGCGGACTGCTTCGGGGCTAAGAGTCTGAGCGATGGTCGCCGCGATCGTCGCAGCGGCAGCGATCACGTCCTCGCCGCAGGCGGTGCGCGTTCCGCGCTGCGCGACGAAGCAGCTTCGCGTCCACTACGTGAGCGGCGCTTCGGTCGCGACGCTCACGCGCGTCGCGCTCGCCTACACGAACGTCTCCAGCCGCCGGTGCGCGCTCTGGGGCTGGCCTCGCGTCGTGGCGACCGATAGCACGGGCCGCGTGAGGGACGCGATCCGAACCGGGATGATCCCGACGTTCCAGCCCGAGCTCCGGGACGAGTCGCAAGGGCCCGGCGTGCCGGCCGTCGTGCTCGGCCGCGGCGAGTCCGCGTACTCGTTCCTCGCGGCCGAGGGCGTCTACGCGAGCTCGAGCCGACCGTGCCCGTCGTACGTGCGGCTCACGGTCGCGCTTCCTCGGAGCGCTGAAAGCGTCACGCTGTCGGGCTGGGTGGCCGGGCACCTGAACGGGTTCATCCCCGCTTGCGACCGCCCGCTCGTGTCGCAGGTGCTGCCGCGATCCGAGGTCAGGCTCTTCGGCGGCTAGCGAAGTCGCGCATCGCTGCCTCGTCCCGGAAGGTGACGACCGCGCCCTCGGCGCCCGCGTCCAGCATCGCGTCGACGTTCTCCGGCGCCGTTCGCGCGATCACGCGCAGCTCCGGATGCTGCTCCTTCACGCGCTTGACGTGCTCGGCGTTCGAGCCGCGCGAGGGGTGCCACGCGTCGCCGACCTCCAGGGCTCGCCGGATCGCGCGGTCCGAGCTCCCGCCAATCCAGATCTCCGGCTGCGGGTTCGGGTGCGGCTCCGAGGTCGCGTCGTGAAAAGACCAGATCGGGCCCTCGTAGTCGCGCTCGCCGCTCCAGATCGCGCGCATCACGCGGATGGCCTCGTCGCCTCGCCGGCCTCGTCCCTCGAACGGAACGCCGAGGAACTCGTACTCGTCCCTGTGCCAGCCCATACCGAGGCCGAGGATCACGCGCCCGCGCGAGAGCTCCTGGAGCGTCGCGACCTCCTTCGCGAGATGCATCGGGTGGTGCAGCGGGGCGAGCACGATCGACGTGCCCAACGCGACACGCGACGTGAACCCGGCGATCCACCCAAGCGTGACGAGCGGCGCGTAGACGCGGCCGTACGGGTCGACGCCATCCGGGCCGACGATGATGTGCTCCGTCGCGAAGACGGAGTCGAAGCCGAGCTCCTCCGCGAGCTCGGCCGTCCTGCGGATCCCGTCCGGCGACGAGTCGCGGCCGAAGTTCGGCAGGATCACGCCGAAGTGCACGACCCGAGACTAACGGCGGCGCGGGTGGCGAGGCTCGCGACCATCGACCCGGACGGGAAGCCTCACCTCGTCCCGATCGTGTTCGCTCTCGACGGCGACACGCTCTACTCGGCGGTCGACCGGAAGCCGAAGCGCTCGGCGACTCTGCGCCGGATCGAGAACGCCCGCGCGCGGCCGGACGTCACCGTCCTCGTCGACCACTACGACGACGACTGGGCCGAGCTCTGGTGGGTTCGCCTCCGCGGCCGCGCGCGTGTCCTCGACGAAGGCCCGGAGGCCGAGCGCGCGCTCGCCCTCCTCCGGGAGAAGTACCAGCAGTACCGCGACGAGCCGCCGAGTGCGCCGGTGCTCGCCGTCGACCTCACCGAGGTGCGCGAGTGGACTGCTTCACCCGGTACTCGATGAACGTGGCGAAGGGCGACTGGCGCACGCCGAGCTGCTCGAGGTCGAGCGGCGTGGTGAACCCCTCGAACAGCCGCTTGCCGTCGCCGAGGACGACCGGCGCGACGATGATCGTCAGCTCGTCGACGAGGCCGGCCTCGAGTGCCTGGCGAATGACGTCAGCGCCGCCCATCACGAGTACGTCCTTGTCACCCGCCGCCGCGATCCCGCGCTCGATGGCCGGCCGCACGCCGGAGACGAACATGAAGGCGCCGCCCTCGGGCTCCTCTTCGGGACGGTGGGTGACGATGAAGACCGGCACGTCCCAGGGGTTCTCGTCGCCCCAATGCCGTGCCGCTTCGTAGGTGAATCGTCCGCTGACGACCGCGCCCATCTCCGCAGTCGTCTCCGCGAGCCAGGCGGCATCCTCGCCGCCCGGCTCGCCCCTCGGCTCCTCGTCGTACGTCCACGGGCCCCCGAATACCCAGTAGTGCAGTCGCTCGCCCCCTTCACCGAGCCCTTTGCCGGGCCCGTCGTTCGGGCCGGCGACGTAGCCGTCGACCGACGTCGTGATCGCTGCTTTGACCTTCGCCATCTCGCGCTCCTCACTGGTCGCTTTCGACGGTACGACCTGCGGAAGCGCCGAGACTCATCGGCTCGGGCGCTTAGGCCTTGCGCTCGGCCTTACCGGCGTCGATCTCGCCTCGCCATTCGCCGCTCTCGGTGCCGCGGCTCTCGATCAGGTCCTTGAACCGCTTCAGGTCGCCCCGGACGCGCTGGGCATCCAGTCCGGCCGCCGAGCCGAGCTGCTCGATCGGGCCCTCGGCCTGGTAGC
>DASUZD010000184.1:0-5139 GCA_036377055.1 Gaiellaceae bacterium
GTAGTCCGCAACCGATAGCGCGCCGACCCACGAGTCGAAGAGCTGGATCACGTCCGCGCCGGCCACGACCTTGGCTGCCACGTATCCCGCGAACTGCGCCGCGAGCTTCTCCATCAGCGCGTGCCAGAGCTCCGGCTCGCGGTACATCATCGTCTTCACCTTCAGGAACTCGCGGCTCGGCCGGCCCTCGACGAGGTAGCCGGCCACGGTGAACGGCCCGCCGCAGAAGCCGACCACCGCCTGGTCGGGCCGCAGCGCCTCCCGCACGAGCCGAACCGCCTGGAGAATGGAGGCCACCGACTCCTCCGGCTCCGTCACGCGCAGCGCCTCGACGTCCGCCGCTGAGGCGACCGGACGATCCACGACCGGGCCGACGTTCTCGACCAGCTGCACGTCGACGCCCATCGGTAGAACCGGGAACATGATGTCGGTGAACATCACGGCCGCGTCCACGTCGTGGCGGCGCACCGGTTGGAGCGTCACCTCGGCGCAGAGCTCAGGCTGCGCGACGATCTCGAACAGCCCGTAGCGCTCGCGAATCTCGCGGTATTCCGGCAGCGACCGGCCCGCCTGCCGCATGAACCAGACGGGCGTCCGCTCCGTCGGCTCGAGCCGGCACGCGCGCACCAGGAGCGGCTCCGACATAGCCTTCCTACCCTAGATGCAGCCGGCGGGCGACCACGACGTTCCGGGCGGGCCGCTCGCCGTTCGCTGGCTCGCGTACGAGCTGCCGACGATCCGAGCCGGAGCGCTTGCAACGCCGCGCGTCGCAGTCGAGAACGCGGGCACCGCGACCTGGGCCCCGACCGGCCCCCGCCGCGTCTGCCTCGGCTACCACTGGCTCGACGAGCTCGGGAACCCGATCGTCTGGGACGGCCTCTGGACGGCGCTGCCACACGAGGTCCGTCGGGGCGGCCGCGCCGAGGCCGACCTCACGCTACGCGGCCCGATCCCGCCCGGTCGGTACCGGCTCGCGATCGACCTTGTCGCCGAGGATCGCTACTGGTTCAGCGAGGTCGGGAACGTCGCGCTCGAACGCGCCGTCGACGTCCGGCCGCGGATCGAGCGGCGCGCGCTGGCCCTGCACGGTGCCGAAACGGAGGCCGCAGAGGTGATCGCCTACCTCGCGCCGGGAGTAGTCCCCGGGCCCGAGTGGGAGCAACGCGTCCTCGACGCCCACGCTGAGGGCTATGCAGTCGTCGGCGGCTCGATCGACGCAGGCGGCGGCGTCCTCCGCCGGCCGCCGCGCGCGCTCGCGCCCTACGCGCCAGGTTCCGGCCGCATCCCCGGCTTCGCGCATCCGCTCCTCTGCCCGTCGGTCGTGCGCGGCGTGGAGCCCGAGTGGCTCGACCCCGTCGAGGGCCTGCCCGCGCTCGAGCCGCCCGCCGACGAACCGTGGCTCTACGACGGGCGAATCGAGCTCAGGCTCAGAGCTCGACCGCGATCTGGTCGTCGACACGGCTAAAAAGGAAGGCGCCGACCCCGAGCGCGATCACGGCGGCGGCGCAGAGATAAGCCGCGTCGATCGCGCGCGGCGCGCGGCCGAAGAACAGCGGATCGCGAATCGCGTCCACCGCGGGCGTGACGAAGTTCACGTAGTGGAGGACGCGGACGAGCCCGTGGTAGTGGTGGAATGCGCTCGGGATCCACAGGATCGGCGTCAGGAAGAACCACGGCAGGAGCAGCGCGCCGATCAGATGCTCGACATCGCGGAAGACGACGTTCGCCGAGGCCAGCGCGAGCGCGAGACCGCTCGTCAGGCAGACGAGCGCGAACGCGAGCGGGATCGCGAGCCACTCGGTCGCGCGCACGCGCGGGAGGAACGCGAAGTTCAGGACGAGCAGCACGGCCAGCATGACGCCGAAGCTGACGAGGTTCGTCGCGACCACCGACAGCGGGACGAGCTGGCGGGGGAAGCGCGTCTTCCGGATCAGGTTCGCGTTGTCGAGCATGCTGCGCGACGCCGCGTGGATCGAGGTCGAGAAGAAGATCCAGATCGCGAGCCCCGAGAGCAGAAAGAGCGCCGGGTGGTCGACGGGGATCGCCTTCCAGAGCAGCGAGAAGACGAGCAGGTAGATCCCGAGCAGGACGAGCGGGTTCACGAGCGACCACGCGACGCCGAGGACCGTGCCCTTGTACTTCGCCTGGAGGTCGCGGCGGAAGAGGTTGCCGAACAGCTCGCGGTAGCGGATGAGGTCGGCGTACACGGCCACGGCGCGGAAAGTGTAGGCCGGGGCGGCGGCTACCCTCGCTCGACGAAGCCGCCTGTGCGTAAACAAGTCGCTAACAGCCTCGGGTTACGCTTCGCGCGTCCATGACTGCAGCCGTCGTGACGGTCGCGCTGCCTGCATCCGCGCTCGCGATCGTCCTCCTTCTTCGCTCTCCTCTCGCCCGCCGCCTCGTCTCCGCACCGCGCGACGACCGCTGGCACGAGCGGCACACGCCGTCGCTCGGCGGGCTCGGCATCTTCGCCGGGATCGTCGGAGGCGTCGGCGCGACGTGGGCGGCCGGCGGCGTCCACGGCTCGCGTGAGCTGCTCGGCATCGTCGGCGGCTGCGCGATCGTCTTCGCCGCGGGACTGATCGACGACCTGCGCTCGCTGCCGCCGCTCGCGAAGCTCGGGAGCCAGGTCGCGGCGGCCGCGCTCGTCCTCTCCACCGGGCTCAAGGTGCAGATCGTCGGCAACGACCTGCTCGCGGTCGCGATCGCGCTCGTCTGGCTGGTCGGGATGACGAACGCGTTCAACCTGCTCGACAACATGGACGGGCTCGCGGCGACCCTGGCCGCGATCGGCTGCGGGTACTTCGCGATCGACGCCGTTACGACGCACCCGAACCGAATGATCCTCGTCCTCTCGCTCGCCGTCGGGCTCGCGTGCCTCGGATTTCTGCCGTTCAACCTCCGGCCGGCGCAGCCGGCGGCCGTCTTCATGGGCGACGCCGGCAGCCAGACGATCGGCTTCGCGCTCGCCTCGCTCGGCCTCGCCGCGAGCTGGAAGGCGGCCGGGACGACCGTCGCGACGCTGCTCCTGCCGATCCTCGTCCTCGCGGTGCCGATCCTCGACACGACGCTCGTCACGATCGTCCGGATCCTCGAGGGCCGGCCGATCTCGCGCGGCGGCCGCGACCACACCTCGCACCGGCTCGTCTATCGCGGCCTCTCCGAGAAGCGCGCGCTCGTCCTGCTGGCCGTGATCGCGGCGGCGCTCGGCGCGACGAGCCTCGCCTACAACATCGTCGGCGACGCGCGGCTGACGATCGCCGGCGTCCTGCTCACGTTCGCCCTGCTCGTCCAGTTCGCGAGCTTCATCTCCGACGTCGAGCGAAGCGGCGGCCGGCTCGCGAGCTTCGCGCTCCGGACGCGTCGGCTCGTCGAGCTGCTTGTCGACGCTGCGCTGATCGCCGCGGCGTTCACCGCGTCCTACCTCCTGTTTGTGGACGGAAGCGGGACGCCGTACCAGCGGCACATCTTCACGTTCACTCTGCCGGCGCTCCTCGCGGCACGGTTCGCGCTGTTCATTCCGTTCGGGCTCTATCGCGGCGTCTGGCGCTACGCCGGCGCGCGCGAGGCGACGGCGACGATCGGCGCGGTCGTCACCTCCGAGGCGCTCGCTTACGTGTTCATCTGGGCGACGCAGCCGTGGGGCGACTTCCCGCGCAGCGTCTTCGTCGTCGACGCTCTGTTGTGCGCCGTCCTCGTCGGTGCGTCGCGGCTCGGCGAGCGGGCGCTCTTCCGGACGCTGACGGTGCTGAAAGGCCGCGCCGGCCAGCGGCGGACGCTGATCGTCGGAGCGGGCCGCGGCGGTCGCAGCCTGCTTCGCGAGCTGCGCGAGACGCCGGGCGAGAACGTGGTCGGCTTCGTCGACGACGACCCGCGCCTGCGCCGCCGGCGCCTCCAGGGCGTTCCGGTGCTCGGGACCGCCGACGAGATCGAGCGGATTCTCGAATCGGCGCGGCCCGACCTCGTCCTCGTCACGATTCCCGAGGCGCCGCGCGAGCGGCTCGACTTCGTCGTCTACGGCTGCGCGCAAGCTGGAGTCCAATGTCAGTTCGTCCGCCGCGTCACCGGTCTCGACCCGCTGAGCGTCCTCGGCATCGGCGCGAGAGTCGAATGACGTCGGTCGCCGTCGCGGCCCCGACGCGGACCTGGCTCGACCGGGTCAGCGCCGCCCTGCCGCTCGCGACCGTCTTCTTCTGGCTCTGCGTGGTCTACGGCTTCGAAGCGTGGCTTCACGGGACGCCCTGGCTCTTCACCGACGAGCTCGAGCTGACCCAGCTCTCACGCGCGATCGCCGAGACGGGTCACGCGGCGCGGCGCGGCGACCCGCACTCGTTCGGGACGCTCTACACCTACCTGCTCGCCCCGGCCTGGTGGCTCTCGAGCACGGAGAGCGCGTACTCGGCCGCGAAGTACATCGGCGTCTTCGCGATGACCTGCACGCTCTTCCCCGCCTACGGGCTGGCGCGCATGGTCGTCGGCCCGCGGCCGGCGCTCTTCGCCGGCGCCGCGAGTGCCGCGATCCCGGCCTTCCTCTACGCGTCGATGTTCGTTCCCGAGCCGCTCGCGTATCCGTACTCGACGCTCTGCCTCTTCCTGATCGTGAAGGCGCTCGTCAAGCGCTCCGGCTGGTGGATCGGCGGGGCCGCGCTCGCCTGCGCCGTCGCGCCGCTCGTGCGGGCCGAGCTGACGGTCCTCCCTGCGGTCTTCGTCCTCGCTGCGCTCGGCCTTTGGTGGACGGGGCCGCGCTGGCGCGAGCGGCGGGCGAGCTGGACCCGCTGGGACTGGACCGGCGCCGTCGCGCTCTTCCTCGGGATCGTGATCGTCGCGAACTCGTTCATGTCGCACCACTCGTTCAGCTGGTACGTCTCGACGACGCTCTACAAGGACCGGATGCTCGACAACGGGCTCTGGGCGGTCGGCGCGCTGACGATCGGCCTCGGCGTCCTCCCGGTCGTCGCCGGGCTCGCCGCGCTGGTGCGGCCGCGCGGGCTCGTCCGCAGCGAGGCCGAGCGCGCCTTCGTCGCCGTCGCAGCGATGAGCGTGATCGGCTTCGCGTGGTACACGGCCGTAAAGGCCGCGTACATCTCGACCGTGTTCTCGACGCTGGTGGAGGAGCGGAACCTGATCTACGTCGCGCCG
>DASUZD010000185.1:0-3835 GCA_036377055.1 Gaiellaceae bacterium
CTCACGCGTTCGATCTTCGGCTCGGCCGGCTCCGTCGTCGTGTCGCTCTTCATCCTGATCGCGCCGCTCGGCTGGGTCGGGTTCCAGGCGGGGCTGCTCGCGCAGCTCTGGAACGGCTTCTACAGCTGGGACCACCTGAAGCTGCTCTCGATCGTGCTGGCGGCGGTGATGATCTTCAACAACCTCTTCGGGTTCACCGGGATCAGCGTGTTCGCGCGCTACCTCGTCACGCCGATCCTGATCGTCTGGTGCGTCTACCTCGTCCTGAAGGGCTTCATCGCCGACGGCGGCAACCTGCACGGGTCGCCGGAGGGCTCGATGCCGTTCTGGGTCGCGGTCACCGCCGCGATCGGCTTCTCGATGTGGGGCAACGAGCCGGACTTCTGGCGCTACGGCAAGCCGAGGGCCAGCTGGCCGCTGCCCACGTACGCGTTCGCCTGCCTCTGGTTCGTCCTCTTCACGATGGCCGGCTGGATGATGATCCGGCTCGCGGGCGAGGGCGACCCCTTCAACTTCAGCGTGCACTACTCGCTCTTCGGCGCCTTCTGGCTCGCGTTCATCATCGCGACGGTCAGCCAGTTCGCGATCAACGACGGCAACTACTACGAGTCGGTCAACGCAGGCCAGAACCTGCTCGGCGGGTGGCCGGGGTGGCGGCGGGTCTACACGTGTCTGATCGTCGCCGCCGGCGGCGCGATCGCGGGCTACCTCGTGAACTTCAAGTTCGTGAACGGCTGGTTCGACGTGGCGACCTTCCTCGCGATCACCGTCCCGTGCGCGACCGTGATCATGGTCGTCGACCACTTCCTCCTCCCGCGGGCCTACCGGATCTCGCGGCCGCTGCTCCGCGTGCCCGCCTGGGACGAGGCCGGCTTCCTGAACGTTCCGGCCGTCGTCTCGCTGCTCGTCGCCGTGGCGTACGGCGCGATCGCCAGCGCGATCCTGCCGGGGAACCTCGGCTACGACACGCCGAGGAACTGGGGCCCGGTCCCGCTCGAGTGCTGGGTGATCGCAGGCGCGCTCTACGTCGGCCTCGTCGCGGTCTTCCGCGACCGGCGGTCGCTCGCCTTCAGCCGCTACGCGCTCGAGGCGAACGTGCCCGGCGACGAGGTGGTCGACATCGCGAGCGAGGCCGAGAAGGGGGCGCTCGGCACGGTGCCCCCGACGGCGCCCGCCCCGGCGGCAGGCGCCTGAGCAAACGCGCTCTCGAAGCGTGAGCGACTACCTGCTCGACAACACACGCGAGCTCGAGCGGCTCCGCACGCAGTCGGAAGTGTGGGAACCGGCGGGGCGAGACCTCTTAGGACGCCTCGGAGACGGTGTCGGCCGGCGTGCGCTCGACGTCGGCTGCGGCGCACTCGGCTGGCTGCGGATCCTCCGCGAGCACGGCTGGGAGACGACGGGCAGCGACCTCGACGAAGACCTGCTCGACGGCGCGCGCACGCTCGGGCTCGACGTCGAGCTCGTCCGGGACGACATCTTCGACTCGAAGCTCGAGGCGGACGCGTTCGACCTCGTCCACGCGCGGTTCCAGCTCTGCCCGCTCGGTCGCGTCGATGAGCAGCTCGCCGCGTACAGGCGCTGGTTGAAGCCGGGCGGCACACTCGTCCTCGAGGACCCGGACTCCGCCTCGTGGCACTTCGTTCCCGAAGCGCCGGCGACCGCTCGCCTGATCGAGCGGATCCGCGAGCGCTTCCTCGCGGCGGGCGGCGACTTCGACATGGGCCGCCGGCTGCCGAGCATCCTGCCGGGCGCCGAGCTCTCGGCGCACGTCGCCGCGCTCCCTCCTGGCCATCCGTACCTTCGCGTGCCGCTCCAGTTCGCGCGCTCGCTCGGCCTCGACGAGACCGACGACGCAGAGGCCGAGCTCGCCGACCCCGAGCGCTGGGGCCTGACCTTCACGCTGATCCAGCCATGGCGGACCTCGTAGTCCGGAACGCGCGCGTCGGCGAGCGGCTCGTCGACCTCGCGATCGAGGGCGGTCGGTTCGTCCGGATCGGCCCCGACCTGGACGCCGACGCGGCGCAGACGATCGACGCCGAAGGCCGGCTCGCGACGCCGCCGCTCGTCGATTGCCACCTCCACCTGGACGCGAGCCTCACCGCCGGCAGGCCGCGCTACAACCGGTCGGGGACGCTGATCGAGGGCATCCAGGTCTGGGGCGAGCTGAAGGACAGCCTGACCGCCGAGGACGTGTTCGAGCGGGCCCGCGAGGTCGTGCGGTGGTCTGCGGCGCAGGGAACGCTCCACATCCGCGCGCATGCCGACGTCTCGGCGAAGAACGAAGCGCCGCTTCGCGGCCTCCTGCGGCTCCGCGACGAGCTCGCCGACCTCGTCACGATCCAGGTGACCGCGTTTCCCCAGGACGGGATCTACTCGTTCCCCGAGGGCGAGGAGCTGCTCGAGAACGCGCTCCGGCTCGGCGCCGACTGTGTCGGCGGCATCCCGCACTACGAGCCGACGGCCGAGCTCGGCCTCGCAGAGGTGCACCGCGTCTTCGAGCTCGCGAAGGCGTACGTGCGGCGGATCGACGTCCACTGCGACGAGACCGACGACCCTGCGAGCCGCTTTCTCGAGGTGATGGCCGACAACACGGTCACGCACGGCCTCTCTGGCCGCGTCACCGCGAGCCACTGCACGGCGATGGGCTCGTACGAGCCGTACTACTCGTCCAAGCTGCGCGGCTTCCTGCGCCGAGCCGGGATCAACGTCGTCGTCAACCCGTACGCGAACTCGCTCATCCAGGGCCGGCTCGACCCGTACCCGAAGCGCCGCGGCTTCGCGCAGCTGAAGGAGCTCCTCGCGGAGGGCGTCAACGTCTCGCTGGGGAACGACGTGATCGTCGACCCGTGGTACCTGCTCGGCAAGGCCGACCTCGTCGACGCGGCCTCGCTCGCGCTCCACTTCACGTACATGAGCGGCCTCGACGAGATCCCGCAGATGCTCGACTGCGCGACGTGGCGCGGCGCCCGTACGCTCGGGATCGAGGACGAGTACGGGATCGAGGAGGGGAAGCCCGCCGACCTCGTCGTGTTCGACGCGCCGAGCCCGCTCGAGGTGCTGCGGCTGAAGCCCGTGCGCAGGTGGGTGATCCGCCGCGGGCGGCTGATCGCGGAGACGACGCCGGCGAGGACGACGCTGCTCGGCGAGCCGGTCTCGTTCGGCGTCGACCGCGCCGCGGATCGCTGACGCGACGGCCTACGGTCAATCGCTCTTTGTCCACGACCGGGGGAGAGGCCGCCTCCGCAAGCCGCCGATAGCGGCCGTGACGCGGCGTTCAAGCGAGCGCGCCGCTAGCCCGCGCACTTTCGCGGCGATGGTTCCTTCCAGCGAGCGGATGGCGCCGCGGAGCACTCCTCACGGGTGCTCCGCGGCGTCGGCTTGACCTGCGCCTAGTCCACCGGGTAGATCGCTGGGTCCGCGTCCACTCGCCGAAGCCCGCGCCGCGGCAGCTCGGGATCGGCGAGCGCGCGGCGCGCCGCCTCTCGGCACTCGACGAACTCGACGTCTCCGGCGACCAAGGCATGCTCGATCAGGCTCCGGAGCGCCTCGATCCGGCCCGGACGGCCGGAGAGGAACGGGTGCATCGTCAGACAGAAGAGGCAGCTGTGGCGCCGCATGCCGTCGAGCTCCGCGCGCCACACCTCGAGCGCGCGTGCCGGCGGCTGTACCGCGCCCGGGCCGCTCCTCGGGTCGGGGAGGAACATGTACTGGTTCCAGTCGTCGAGGGCCCAGTGCGGCGGCAGCTCGACGAGCGGCCCGTGTGCCGTCTCGAGGACGTACGGCCGGTCGTCGTCCATCAGCGTCGAGTCGTAGACGAGGCCGTGCTCGGCGA
>DASUZD010000186.1:0-27928 GCA_036377055.1 Gaiellaceae bacterium
GCTCGCGACGGCGCTCGTCGGTCGCCGCGGCGGCGGGAGGTTCCGGCTCGGCGATCCGATCGAGGTCCGCGTCGAGGAGATCCGCCGCAACGAAGGAAAGGTCGAACTGTCGCCCTCGTCGTAGTACCTTTGACCCATGCCCGGGCCGCGGGGCGCACCGTACGGCTGGCCGGTCAAGCCGTTCGACCGTCAGCATCCCGTGCGCGGCTACTTCAGCGACCCGCGCGACGGCGAGAAGCGCAGCACCTTCCACTTCGGCATCGACGTGGCCGTGCCGGACGGGACGCCCGTCTACTCGGTCGAGGCCGGCACGGTCGACATGGGCGAAGGGAAGGAGAACGTGGCCGTCGTCTCGACCGGGGGCCGCAGGACGTTCGGCTATTGGCACGTCATCCCGGTCGTCAAGCACAAGCAGCAGGTCGCGCAGCACCAGCTCCTCGGCCACGTGGCCAAGAACTGGGGACACGTCCACTTCGCCGAGCGCACCGGCGGCCAGTACATGAACCCGGTTCGGGCGGGTGCGCTGCAGCCGTACACCGACCCGAGCTCCCCGAGGATCGAGCGCGTCGTGGTCTCGAAGGCCGGGCAGGAGATCGATCCTGAGCAGATCAAGGGCCCCGTCGACTTCATCGTGGATGCGTTCGACCGGCCGGCCATGCGCGTCCCGGACCCGAACTGGACGGACATGCCCGTCGCGCCGGCTCTGGTCCGCTGGCGCATCGTCCGCTTCGGCAAGGCCGTCGTCCCGTGGACGAACGCCGCCGACTTCCGCGCGGCCATCCTCCCGAACAACCAGTTCACGCGAATCTACGCGCCGGGCAGCCGGCAGAACCATCCGAAGAAGCCGGGCCTCTACCGCTACTTCCTCGCGCGAGGGTGGAAGAGCGGCCAGCACCCGAGCGGCGAGTATCGCCTCGACGTCGAAGCCTCCGACATCGAGGGGAACCTCGCGCGCGCGCACCTGGTGCTGGTGCTGCGGAACAAGCAGGGCGCATAGCCGTCGCCGGAAGCACACGTCGCTGCGCGAGCGCGCGGCCGCCGCGATTGAGTACCGCGCCGACGAGCTCTGCCTCGCCTGGCTCCTCGAGAGCGAGCTCTTCGACCGCGGCTGGGAGGAGCCGTTCGAGGGCGAGATCGTCGGCGTGATCGGATTGGGGCTCTTCGTCCGTTTTTGGGGACGTCTTTGCGGGCTTTCTCCCTGCGCGGGACCTCCCGCGGGGACTACGTCGAGCTGAACCTCTTGAATCTCTCGCGACCGAGCGAGATCATCGCGTTGTCGCCTTCGTAGGTGACGCCTGGACGACTCTGGGTGATGCTCGAGGCAATCGAGGAGGCTGCGCATGGGCTCGAACGGAGGGGCTGATACACCGGGAACGGCTGCGGCGACGGCGACCGCAGCACCCTACGACAGCGGCGTATTCCCGACCGGCATCACGAGTCGGATCCACGGAAGCAGCGTCTTCGTCGATGACCAGGGCACACTCTGGATGGTCGGACCCGGCGAGGACGGCCAGCTCTACGCCACCACCGTTCCCTTGGTGGTGAACGGCACGACGATCTCGATCGAAGAAGGCGCACTCGAGAAGGCGACGTGGTCGTCGACGCAGATCAAATTCGCCGAGTCGAATCCCAAGCTCTTCGACTGGCGTCCCTGGGCGTTCTCGACCTGCTCGCTCGTGGCGCTCGACGGGATGCTGAACCTCTTCTGGAATCAGCAATCGGTCCCATTGAACCCGAACACCGACAGCGGCGTCTACAACGACGGGACGCTCGTCGCGTCCTTGAACGACGGGTCGGGCTGGCAGCACCCGGTCCAGCTCGTCGGGAGCGACGGGACTCCCGTCATCACGAGCGGCCGCGTGGTGTTCGTGATGGACGAGGATCCAGGCGCCGCAACGTGCGCGGACGTCAGCGTCACCACGTTCGGCACCGGCACGGCGATCGTCGCGTGCGCGCTCGCCCTACCGCAGAGCACCGGCACTCCCGACTGGGACAGCGGGAACCGCGGGATCTACCTCGGCATCTACAACCCGATCGACCGCGACGTCTCGATCGGCACGTGGAAGGCGGCATGGCACACGTACATCACCTGGAACGAGCTCCAGGCGAGCAACGCGATCACCGGCCTCGGCTATCAGATCAGCGTCGACTGGTTCCCGACCCCGTCCGCCGACGCCGACGGCCCGACGTACATGGTGACGCTGTGCTCGAACCCGCAGGTCGCACACGACTCGACTCCCACGCCCTGGTACCTCCAGGGTCGGCTCGTGTTCGACGGTCAGGGGATGCCGGCGGAGATCGCGTTCGCGACGCCGGGGCCGAGGCAGCCGCCGGCCGCCTGGCAGTTTGCCCGTGTGCCGCCGGCGTCCTTCGGCAGCATGCAGCCCTGCTCGATCAAGAGAGACCCGGCCGGTCGCCTCGTCGCAGTCGGCACCGCGCCGAAGCAGCAGATCGCGTTCGTGAGCTACCCGGCCGTGACGGACGTGCCGTCGGGGCATTACTTGCTACCGGGAACGGCGGTGGCCGTGCAGGCGCCGTCCGCCGACGACGTGGTTCCGCAGGTCGCGTACTTCACCGACCCCACGAGCCTGCCCCTCCCCGAGCCACACGAGCAGAGCGACCCGATCGCGATCCATCCCGTGTACCTGCTCTGCTTCTGGAGCGCGGACCCGCGCTGCGAGGTGCGCCGATACGGGACGATCGAGGTGCTCGAGAGCACCGGCAACACGCCCTACCCGACGGGCGAGGAGACCGTGAACGTCGTGCAGGGCATCATCGACGGCCCGATCCCCGTGCCCAACGAGAACATCGCCCACGGGAACGGGAAGACGGAGTGCGGCGAGATCGCCTACGGCAACGTCGTCACCGGCGGGCAAAGCGTCCGTGTGGCGTCCGAGCAGACGGTCGGCTTCACGTTTGAAGAGAAGTTCACGAAGGGCGTCGGGCCTGCATTTCAGGGAGGGTTCGAAGCGGGTGCGGGCTCGGCAGCCGGCAGCTCCACGCAGTGGGGGATCTCCCAGAACAAGCCGCTGGCTGCAGACGTCGAGAAGGGCGAGGACGGCTCGAAGGTGATCTTCCCGCGCGGGATCATGTTCTGCGAGACGCCGACGCTGAACGTGATGGCATATCGGTTCCGCGGCCCTGACGGAACCCTCTGGAGCGACCCGAGCAGCAACCAGTCGACGATCGCAGCGGGGTCCGTGCAGGTTCAGGTCGACCTCGAGACGAACGGCGGCATAACCCATGTTCCCTACTGCCCGTTCGCCGTCGCTCCCGGCAACATCCTCTCCTACACCCCCCAGGCCTGGAACGCCCGGATGCAGGACCTCGAGTCCCGGTTCAACCACGATCCGGCCCTCTACGCCGGGCCGCACTACTTCGGGGACGTCATCGTCGCGAACGCATACCACTTCGGCGGGGGCGTCGAGTACCTCCAGGCTTCCTGGTCGTCGGGCTCGGCGAACGAGGTGAAGTCGACGGCTACGACGGAGACCTTCACCGAGCGCACCTGGACGATGAGCAGCGACTTCTACGCCGGGATCAGCGGCGGGGCAGGCTTCCAGCTCTTCGGCCTCGGCGAGGTGTTCGAGTTCTCGGCCCTTGCCGGGACAACCTGCTCCGATACCGGGAACAGCGACAGCTCTTCGGGCGCGGAGTGGGGAATCGAGCTGCCGGCAGAGTGGGGGCCGACGTCCAGCGACGCCTCGGATCCCTTGCAGTACCTCAACTATTCGTTCCGCATCTACCTCCTGCCGGTCGCCTCGACCGGGCCGGCCAACGTCTGGACGCGTGAGCTGATCCAGTTCCTCGGCCGCGGAGCCGGGGACTCGCTCGAGGTCGAGCTCACGCATCTCGACGAGGTCGTCTTGACGACCACGATCACGTATCCGACCCCGCAAGAGCTCCAGCCGGACCCGCAGTCGATCGACCCCGGCGCGGCGACGTGGCGAATCGTGTTTGTCCTCGAGTCGTTCACACGAAACGACAACCTGAGCTGGACCTACGACGGCCGCCTCGGCTGAGCCGGGCCCTCCGCCCGGGCGCGCCGACGGGGAGGAAGACGGGATTGGCCGGTTAACCGTAATGACCTGGCCGCTGCCGCGACCTAAGCTCGAAGCCATGATTCCGATCGTCCTCGCCATTCCGCTCGCGATCGCGCCGCTCGTCGGCCTCGCGGGGTCGCTCAGTTGGATGGCGCGTTCGTCGGCCCGCTTCTAGCGCAGGATCCCCGTGTGCCCGAGCGAGTACCGCCCCGGCTGCGGCCAGACGCAGAGGCCGTGCGGCCCTGCGCCGACTGGAATCCGCGCGAGCAGCCGCCCGTCGCTCGTCGAGATGGCGTAGACCTCGGCGTTCCAGCGGCCCGAGAGCCAGAGCACCTTCCCGTCGGCCGAGACGCCGCCCATGTCAGGACTCCCCCCGCCCGGGATCCGCCACGTCGCGACGACCTTTCGCGTCGCGAAGCTGATTACCGAGATGCTTCCCTCGGCACGGTTCGTCGCGTACAGGAACCTCGCGTCGCGGCTCGGGTAGAGCCCGTGCACGCCGAGGCCCGTATGGACGAAGCCGACGACGCGGAGTCGCCGCGCGTCGATCTCCCACAAACCGTTCGCGGCCATGTCGGCTACGTAGAAGATCCTCCCGTCCGGCGAGAGCTTGACGTCCTGCGGCACCGCGCGGCCGCCGTTCAGCGCGAGGGTCGCGACGACACGCTCGCGACGGATGTCCACCTTCACGAGCTGCCCCGAGAACTCGCAGCTCGCGAGCGCGTACGTCCCGTCCGCGGAGAAGTCCATGTGGTCGACGCCGCGGCACGGAACGGCCACGGAACGGTGCAGGCGCATCGTGTGCGCGTCGCGGAAGTCGAGCCTCGCGTTCCGCTCGGCGACGACGATCGCGTAGCGGCCGTCCGGCGTGAAGTAGAGGTTGTACGGATCGTCCACGGGGATCGGTCGCCCCTTCGGCCGCCCCGTGAGCGGGTCGAGCGGCGTCAGGCTGTTCCCCTGGTCGTTGTCGACGTACAGCGTCTTCAGGTCGTACGAGGGCGTGACGTGCTGCGGGAGCGCGCCGACGGCGTAGTGCGCGACGATCCTGAACGTCCGCTGGTCGATCACGTCGACCGTGTTCGAGTCCGAGTTGGGGACGTAGACGTACGGCGGGTCGCGCCGCACGACCGGGCTGAGGAGGCCGCGCGCGTCGGCCGCGTAGACGTCGGTGCGAGCGACCGCCGTCCCTGTGGCGCGCGGCACGAGCTCGCTCAGTGACGAAACGGTGCCGCTTCGTCCCCGCCCGCCCGCGAGCAGGATCCGCCGCCCGGCGACGGCCGTCGCGGCGAGGTCGGAGAGCGGCGTCCGCAGCTTCCCGGCGCTCCAGACGCGCCGCCGGCGACCGTCCACGTCGACGGCGACCACTCGGCTCGTCGCCGTCCCCGACGTCGCCCCGCGCCCGCCGATCACGTACGCCAGGTCGCCGAGACTCGCCGCGGCAGCATGTGTCGTCGGGCGCGGGAGGCTGCCGACCCGCCGGATGATGGCTCTGCGCGGGTCGAATGCGAGGACCGCGGTGCTGGCGGAGCCGTCGGGGGTCGAGCCCCCGGCGATCACGACCCTCCCGTCCGTGGCCGTGACGGCCGCGTACCGGAGCGGCGTCGGCAGGCGCGCGACGACGCGTGCGGCGGTGCCGGGCCTCCACGCGACGATCGTGTCGAGCCACCGCGTGCCCGTGTAGCCGCCGACGACGTACGCCGTCCCTCGTAGCGCCGCTGCCGCCTGGTCCGAGCTCGCCGCGGGCAGCCGCCCGGCCGCCGAGGTTCGGCCGGTCCGCGGGTCGACACGGACGATCGAGTCGAGCTGAGCGGCGCCGTCTCCGCCTCCGAAGAGGTACACCGACCGTCCCAGCGAGACGGCGGCGGCGTCGTGGAGCACGTCCGGCAGGCGGCCGATCTCGTGCGGCCGGTCGCCCCGGACGACCCGAACCGAATCTGTCGACGTGTCGGCGGCGTTCAGGCCGCCCAGGAGGACAAGGAGCCGCCCTGCGGTGGCTGCGGCCGCGTCCTGGATCGGCGCGTCGAGCGCTCCGAGCGGCCGCTCGACGAGCCGGAGCGGCCTCGCGACCCGTCGCTTCGCGTGCGCGATCGGGCGCGGGTGGCGCGACGGCGCCGCAGAACGCGGCGGCCGCGAGAGCCACACGCCGAGGCCGGCGGCGACCGCGACGGCCGGAACGGCCAGGAGCAGCGTGCGGCGCAAGCTCGCAGGATGCCTGTCGCAGTGCGACCATCGCGGCGATGACCGTCGTCCTGACGAGCGCCGAGCGGCCGGACCTCCCGGACCGGCCCGAGCTGGAGAACGTCTGGCCGGAGTACAACCGCCACGGCGAGGTCACGAATCGGTTCTGGGGCCGTCTCTACGAGGTCTTCCCAGAGCTCCAGTTCGTGCTCTACGACGACGAGGCGGACCGCGCCCTAGCCGAAGGCCACTCGATCCCGTGCCGCTGGGACGGCACCGCCGCCGGCCTCCCGTGCGGGATCGACGGCCTGCTCGAAGGCGCGTTCGCGCTCCACGAGGCGGCCGGCGAGCCGAACACGCTCTCGGCGCTCGCGATCGAGATCGCGCCGGGAGCCCGCGGCGCCGGCCTCAGCGCGACCATGATCGAGGCGATGGCCACGATCGCGCGCAGGCACAGCTTCGCCGACCTGATCGCGCCGCTCAGGCCGACGTGGAAGGCGCGCTACCCGATCACGCCGATCGAGCGCTACGCCACCTGGACGCGTGCCGACGGTCTTCCGTTCGACCCGTGGATCAGGACGCACGTGCGCCTCGGCGCCGAGATCCTGCGTCCGGAGCCGGAGTCGCTCCGGATCGCCGGCTCGGTCGCGGAGTGGGAGGGCTGGACGGGGCTCGCGTTCCCGGAGAGCGGCGACTACGTCTTCCCGGAGGGCCTCGCGCCGGTACGGATCGACCGCGAGGCCGACCGCGGCACGTACTACGAGCCGAACGTCTGGGTGCGCCACTCGCTCGGGAGCAGTGAATAGAGCACGTGGTCGCGCCGCTCCCCGTGCTGCTCGATCCAGCCGCGGAGGACCCCTTCGCGCGTGTAGCCGGCGCGCTCGGCGACGCGCTGCGAGGCGAGGTTGTCGACGTCCGCGTGGAGCTGGAGCCTTTCGGCCCCGAGCGCGTCGATCGCCCACGCCGAGATCAGCCGAAGCGCACAGGTTGCGTACCCGCGGCCTCGTTGCTCCCTCCGCACCCAGTAGCCGACCTCGAAGCGCGCCTCGCCCTCCGACCGGACGCCGATCCCGCCGAGGAGACTGCCCTCGGCCGCGTCCACGATCGCGAAGGCGGCGCCTGCGCCCGTCGCGCGCCGGGGCTCCAGGGTGGCGAACCACTCCCGTGCGTTCGCCTCGGTGTACGGCTGCGGGATCGGCGTGAGCCAGCGCGCGATCTCCCAGTCGTCGAAGCAGACGACGACCTCCGGAAGGTCGGCCTCGGTCCACGGCCGCAGCGTCACGGCGCCGTCGCTCGGCAGCGGCTCGGGAACGGCGATCGGGGCGGCCACGGCCCGATCCTAGAATGGCCTGCATGGCAAGGCAGACCGGGACGAAGCTGGTCACGGAGAACCGGCGCGCGCGGCACGATTACCACCTCCTCGAGCGGATCGAGGCGGGCCTCGTGCTGACCGGCACCGAGGTGAAGTCGTTGCGTGACGGCCGTGCCGACCTCGCCCGCGCGTACGCGGACGTGCGCGACGGCGAGGCGTGGCTCGTCGGCTCGCACATCCCGGTCTACGAGCGCGGGAACCTCGCGAACCACGATCCCGACCGCGACCGGAAGCTCCTCCTCCACCGGAAGCAGATCGCGTCGCTCTACGGCTCGATCCGCGAGCGCGGCCTGACGCTCGTGCCGACACGCCTCTACTTCAAAGACGGTCGCGTGAAGGTCGAGCTCGCGCTCGCGCGCGGCAAGGAGGCGCGCGACAAGCGCCGCGACATCGCGAAGCGCGACGCCGACCGCCAGATCGAGCGCGCGCTCAAGTCGCGCCGTTAGCGGACGACGATCGTCACTCGGAAGACGCGGAGCGGCGTCGGAGGGCACGGGCTCACGGTGCACGGGATCTGTCCTGCCGCCGAGACGAGGGCGCGCCCTCGCAAGCGGGCGCGGATGACCCATTCGTCGTAGCCTGGATCGCGGATGAAGGTGACTCGGACGAGGCGGACCGCGCGGCTCGAGACTTTCGGCTCGGACCAGCGCCACGTCGCGTGCGAGAGCCGGAGGCGAGCCGTGCGCCCTCGGTCGATCGTGAACGTCTTTCCCGAGTCGCGAAGGCGGATCACGAGCGGCGGTCGATCGACTGCGGCGGTCGCCGACGGCTGAGGTACCGAATCGAACACCTAGAGCGGCCCGCGAAGGGTGATCCGTCCCGGGACAGGCCGGTAGCCGAGGCGCTCGTTCAGTCGCCGGATCGGCTCGTTTCGCTCCTCGACGCGCTGACGAGGCGCTGGTAGCCGGCCTCGGCCGCCCAGGCGATCTGCGCTCGCTTCAGCGCGGCCGCGATCCCGCGGCGGCGCAGACGCGCTTCACGCCAGTGAGGCCATGGAGCGCGACCCCGGGCCGCGCGGCCGCAGGCCGGAGCTTCGCGAACCCGACGGCCTCCGCGCCGGCGAGCGCGACGAACCTGCCGGCGGCTCTCCGCGCGCACCACGATCAGCGTCAGCGCGACACCTGGATCCGTCTCCTGAAGCACAGCGAGCCCGGAGCCAACGGGCGAGCCGTCGACCTCGGCCAGCCTCACCGCGTCGCGAGGGTAGGCGTCGTTGTAGAGCGCGACGTTCGTCGCGACCTCGTCGTCCTTC
Source organism: Gaiellaceae bacterium (assembly GCA_036377055.1). GTDB lineage: Bacteria > Actinomycetota > Thermoleophilia > Gaiellales > Gaiellaceae > DASUZD01. The sequence goes on from DASUZD010000186.1 coordinate 8,846, forward strand.
GCCGCCCGGACGATCACGCGAGCGGCCCTCTGAAGAGGATCAGGGCCGGGCCTGGGCGATAACCGAACTGCTCGTTCAGCTTCCGAATCGGCGCGTTCCGCTCCTCGTTGTTCGTGGAGAGGCGCCTGTACCCGGCGCTCTTCGCCCAGGCGATCTGCCGCGCCTTGAGCGCCCGCGCGATTCCGCGGCCGCGCCACGCGCGCTTGACGCCCGTGAGGTCGTGGTAGGCGATTTCGGGCTGCGCATCCGTGAGCGACAGCTTCGCGAAGCCGACGGCCTCGTCTCCGGCGATGGCGACGAAGGTCGCGTCGGCACGGTCGCCCGGCCCCTGCATGTGCAGCGAGAGCCACCCGTCGTACGGCTCGACCTCGTCCTCGTTCCCGGGGATGTCGGGCGTCGCCTCCGCGTAGACGTCGTACAGGTCGCGCGCGAGCTCCGGCCGCTCCGACCACGGCACGATCTCGATACCGTTCGGTGGCGCGACCCCGGGCGTCTCGACCTGCTCGAGGTCCAGGATCGCCTGGATCTCGCGGCTCACCTCCCGGAAGCCGCGGTGCAGCGCGAACTCGATCCCCGCGGGATCGGCCTCGTCGGCGCGGACCTCGAGGAGCTGCGCCTCTTCGCCGCGCGCCCACTCCGAGATCGCGCGGTAGAGCGCGCTGCCGAGCCCGTGCCGCCGCGCCTCGGGAAGGACGAGGTTGCGGCAAGACGGGTGCGGGCTTCCGGGATGGAAGAGCCCAGCCGAGGTTCCGAGGGGCTCTCCGTCGAGGTACGCGACGAACGTCCGGTTCCGCGGCAGCTGCTCGAGGATCTGGCGCCGCTCGTCGAGCGTGAGCGCGTGGTCGGGCGCGACGGCGTTGGCGAGCTCGACCGCGACCGCCAGCTCGGCGTCGTCCTCGACGGGTCGAATCTCGGCCATCCGGGGCTACACTATGGCTCGAACATACGGGGGCGACCAGGTTTCGACGTGGTCGGTTCTCCGGCAGAGCTGCAAGCCGAGGTCCCCGGTCGGCCTCGTTAATCAACCGGGAAACCAAGTAAGTGCGAAGAACGATCTCGCACTCGCCGCCTAGTAGAACCTAGGTGACGACGTCGCTCCGAGCTCGGCCCGTGGCTCGGGCAGCGGCGCCAAGAACGGGCTCGGCGCCGAAGGAGAGCCAATCGCCGGAGGCGCGACACCGAAGGATGGCTTGCCCGGCGGTAGGTCGGCTGCGAACCGGCCGTCCGGGCGAGACGAAAGCGCAGCCTAAGCTTGTAGACGCTCTGACCGGTGCGTCCGCGGACGCGGGTTCGATTCCCGCCGCCTCCACTGCCGCCCGAAGTCCGCTCACGCTTGCGCGTGAGCATGACGACTTCGGGCGGATCGGTTCCAGTGCAGAGCCTGCGTGAGCCGACGCCGGCTAAGCCGGCATCGGCGGCGGCGGTGCTACACACCGATGTCAAGGTTTTGCTAGTTCTCTTGACAACAAGAAGGGAGAGGCAGATGCTCTTCTTCCAGACAGCCATCTCGCGGCCTGGAAAGGCGGTCTGGATGCGTGCTCCTTCCTCTTTGCGGCGCAGGGTTTCGACTGTGCTCCCGTTCGTCTGCCTGACGATGGTCCTGCTCACGACGTCGGCCTCCGCGAACGTGCCGCTCTTGCAGATCGCGTCCGATCCGTTCACGAACGCGTCGAGCCAGCACGCGACGATCGTCGGGCCGGACTCGTTCTCGTTCGGCTCCACGATCGTGGCAGCGGCGCAGGCCGGCCGCTTCTTCGACGACGGGGCGTCCGGCATCGTCTACGCCACCTCGACGAGCAACGGCTTCCCATGGACGAGTGGCGTCCTGCCCGGGATGACCGGCTTCACGGTCCCGCCCGGCCCGTACGCCCGCGTCAGCGACCCGTCTGTGGCCTACGACGCGAAGCACAACGTTTGGTTAATCGCGTCGCTCGCTCTGCAGACCATCTCGGGCGGCACGAGCGGGCGGGCGATCCTCATCAGCCGCTCCACGGACGGCGGCATCACGTGGGGGAACCCGGTCGCCACGGTCCCTCCGCTCCTCGCAACAAGCCCCGTCCAGAACTTCGACAAGCCCTGGATCGTGTGCGACAACACGCCCTCGAGCCCCGGCTACGGGTTCTGCTACACGCAGTGGGACGACTTCGGGATGAGCAACAAGCTGAAGGTGGCCTACTCGAACACCGGCGGCCTGCCTCCCTGGACGCTCTCGCCCGTCCCGGGGATCGGCGCGGTCGGCGGCCAGCCGCTCGTCCTGCCGAACGGGAACGTCGTCGTCGTGTTCAGCAACGTCGGCCAGACTCTTCTTCGCGCCGTCACCTTGGCACCCGGCGGCGCCACCTTCCTGGGCCTCGCCACGATTTCCACGATCGACGCGGCCAACAACCCTGGCGCCATCCGCAGCGACCCGCTGGTCTCGGCCGAGATCGCCGGCGATGGCACGATCTACGTCGTCTGGTCGGACTGCCGCTACCGCCTCGGCTGTCCCAGCGCCGGCACCCCCAACGACCTCGTCTACAGGTTCTACACCAGCTCGGGCTGGATTCCGGCCCCGTGGACGACGTCGCCCCTGCGGATCCCGATCGACCTGACGACCCCCACCGACCACTTCATCCCCGGCGTCGCCGTCGACAGGGCCACCTCCGCCCCCAACATCCACGTCGCCGTCGCGTACTACTTCTACCCGAACGTGAGCTGCGCCCCGACGTGTCTCGACGTCGGCTACACCTCCTCCGCGAACGGCGGCTCCAGCTGGAGCCCATCCATTGCGCTCGCCGGGCCGATGACGACAAGCTGGCTCTCGAACACGACGCACGGACGGATGGTCGGCGACTACATCTCGACCTCGTTCGATTCGATCGGCCTCGCTCACCCTGTCTTCACGCTCGCGAACCCACCAGCGAGCGGGAGCGACCAAGCGCTGTACACGCCGGTGACCGGATTGACAGTCGGCGGCTCTTCACCCACTCCGTCCCCGTTGGGCTTCTTCAACGGGAGTCCACGCCCCAACTGGCCTAAGAGGTAGCCAACCTCGATCCCGGCGAAGCCCGCATCGGCGTCAACGAGCCTAGGGCGCGAGCACCTGGCAGAGCTCCAGGGAGAACCGGTCGAGACCGTGCTCGATCACCGTCCCGTCCGGCAGAAACGTGAAGTTCCCCGCCTGCGCGAAGACAAGACCCTCACCGGCCACATGGAAGGAGAACTCCATCCCGGTGTCGGTCGAGGCGCCCGTGGCGAGATCCGTGTGAACCGAGGCTGGGCCGATCGACGAGAGCGTGTGCCACTGGCTCGCGATCGTGTGCGTGAGGATCCCGTGGCTGATCTCCCGCCCGTCGCCGAAGGTCGTGACCGTGATATCGCCGACCCCGGTGAACACCAGGTCGAAGCCGCACGGGTTCTGGTCACCGGGGATAGTGACCGCGAAATCGACCTGGACAGGCGTGACGACCGGCGAATCGGCGAGCGCGGTCGCGGGGACCGCGAGCACGACGAGGAAGACGAGCGTGGCGAGGATTCTGCGCATGGGACCGTCCTTTCTGCTCACGCCTGCCTGGTCTAGGCGAATAATGACCTCGGCTCGTCCGGGCAACAACCTGTCGATGCACCTACCATGACGCGGTGCGCGAGCTCCGGGCCGGCCTCTGGCATTGGCAGGCGCCGCATCCCGAGTGGACGCCGGATCAATGGTGGCCGCAGGAGGTGTCGTCGTACGCGATCGACGACGGTGCCCGGCTCCTTCTTTTCGATCCGCTGGCCGTGCCGGACGAGCTCCTCGAGCTCGCGGGCGACCGAGAGCCGGTGGTGGTGCTCAGCGCGCCGTGGCACGAACGCGACACACAACGCCTGGTCGAGCGCCTCGGCGTGCCGGTGTTCACACCGCCGCCCGACACCGCAGACGACCTTGTCCGGAAGTACGGCATCAGTCCCCAGCAGATCCCGAACGGCTGGCACAGTCCCGACGTCGCGTGGCTGCTGACCGCGGACGGCGGCGAGGCCCACCTCTACGCGGCAGGCGACCGGCTTCCGATCGGGATCGAGGCGTTTCCCGGGAGGGCGCACAACGACCTCGTGCTCTGGATCGAGAGTCGGCGTGCGGTCATCGCCGGCGATGCTCTGGTCGACTTCGGTCGCGGGTTCGAGATCCCACAAGAGGTGCTGCTGCACGGCGATACCCGCGAGCAGGTCGCCGAACGCTTGGGTCCGCTGCTCGAGCTGCCCGTCGAGCACGTGCTCGCGACGCACGGCGGGCCGTACGAGCGGGCCGCCCTCGAACGCGCGTTGTCCTTGTCCTAGCCGGTCGAGAGGGTCAGATACTTCTCGTCGTTAGTCAGGAACCGCTATCACGCCCTCCGGCAGCGGTTCTGAACGAAGCAAGATCGCCCCATGCGTCGCGTGCGTCGAGCGGCACGAGGTCGTAGTTCGCGTACGCCGCATCGACGTTCACCGCGGGATGCCGCGCGAGGAGAGCGGTCAATGCCTCGTCGAGGAGCGCTGAATCGGCCAGCTCGCCTCGCGCCCGTCTCGCACGTGTCAGCAAGTGCTCGTCGACGGTCGTTCTGATCGTTACGCGAGCCATCGCACCGTCATACCACGCGTGGTCCAACCATCGGCGCCCTCGGAGCGTCTCGGGTTCGTCACTACTTCGTGTCGCGATCGAGCGGCCACGGGAGGCGCACCGGCTCGAACTCGCCAGGCCAGTCGGCGTACGCCTCGTCCGGTATGTCCGTCGCCTCCGCGGCCGACGCGCCGTGCTTCGCTGCGACCTCGCTCACCGGGTAGTGCAGCGTCTCGTCGTCGGGGCGCAGGCCGATCATGAGGATCGCACACGGTCCGTCGCCGGCGCCGACGAAGACGTGGCGCGTGTCGGGCGGGCAGTGGAAGTAGTCCCACTGCCGTAGCGGCCGTTCCTCCTCTTCGACGACCAGCGTGCACTCGCCCGAGAGCACGAGGAACCCTTCCTGTCCGTTCTCCGAGTGGTAGAGCGCGTTCGGGTCGCCCGGCCAGAGGACCTGGACATTCACGCCGAAGTGCTGGAACCGCGCGTCCTTCCCCTCGAGCGGGTAGATCGCGCCGCCTTTCTCCTCGTTTCGCACCGCCAGCGCGTCCGCGAGGTTGAGGACGAACCAGCCGTCCGACGTGATCTCGCGGCCGTGCGGGGTCTCTTCGGCGCTTGCTTCCTTGACGGGCATTTGTCCTCCTCGGTTGTAAGGTGCTCTTTTCAGGTCAACCATGCGGTTTCAGGCCTCTGTTTGGATGCGGGTCGCGAGGGTAGGCGACTAGGAGACCGAATCGAGGCTAAGCCTCGGAAGGGGGTTAGAAGCATGGCAATCGTCGAGTTGTGGACCTTCAACGTAGTCACGACGCCGCCCATGGACCTGACGAACCTCGATCTGACCGGATTCAAGGTCGAGGCACGCGACGGCGGCATCGGCAAGGTGGACGAGGCGACCCACGAGGCCGGCGGAAGCTTCGTGGTCATCGACACGGGGCCGTGGATCTTCGGCAAGAAGGTGATGCTCCCCGCCGGCGTGATCCGCGACATCGACCTCGACACGGAGACGATCTTCGTCGACCGAACGAAGGACGAGATCAAGAACGCGCCTGCGTTCGACGAGCAGCACTACCGGGACGAGAGCTACCGAAGCGAGCTCGGCGACTACTACGGTCGTCGCAGCGAGGGTCGCTTCTAGCGATCGATCACGCAGGTACATGCGAGGCTCCGCAAGACGCGGAGCCTCGCCGTTCGGCGGAGCCGGTGACGTCACGGCGTTAGCGTCAACCGCGTGAGCGCGCGTCCCCTGCGTCGCAATCGCGACTTCCAGCTGCTCCAGCTCGGGCAGCTCCTCTCGAGCACCGGGACACAGGCCACCGCGATCGCGTATCCGCTGATCGTGCTCGCCGTGACCCACTCGGCGGCGAAGGCCGGCGTCGTCGGCTTTGCGCGCACCGTGCCGCTCGCGCTGCTCGCGCTGCCGGCCGGCGATGCGGCGGACCGCTGGAACCGGAAGCGGCTGATGATCGCGGCCGACGGCATCCGAGCGGCTGCCGTCGGCGGCCTTGCCGTCGTGATCCTGCTCGACCGCGTCGTCTTCTGGGCGATCCCGCTCGTCGCGTTCGTCGAAGGCGCAGGAACCGCGCTCTTCTCGGCCGCCCAGCCAGGTGCGCTACGTGCGGTCGTTCCGGTGCCTCAGCTGCCGGCGGCACTGGGCGCTCGCGCGGGGCGCGAAGCGACCGCGGAGCTCGCAGGCCCGCCGCTCGGCGGGGCGCTCTTCGGGCTCGCGCGCGGGCTTCCGTTCCTCGTCGACGCGGTCTCGTACGGCTTCTCCACCCTCTGTCTTCTCGTCATCCGAGTGCCCTTTCAGGAGCCGCGCGGTACAGAGGTCTCGCGACCCTGGGACGGCTTTCGCTTTCTCTGGCGTGAGCCGTTCCTCCGCACGAGCGCGCTTCTGCTCGGGCTCGCGAACTTTCTCGACACCGGCCTGTTGCTCGCGCTCGTCGTCATCGGCCGGCGCCAGGGCCTTTCGGCGGGAGCGGTCGGCGCTCTCGTCGGCGCATTCGCCGCGTGCGTGCTCCTCGGCTCTTTGCTCTCGCCGCTCGTCCGCAGGCTTCTGACTGTCCGGGCGGTGCTGCTGGTCGAGCTCTGGACCTGGCTCGGGTGCGCGCTCTTCCTGATCCGGCCGAGCGTCTACGTCCTGACGGCCGGGATTTTGCCGACGGCGCTCGCGATCCCCTCCACGGACTCGGTCGTCCACGGCTACCGGATCGCGATCACGCCCGATCGCCTGCTCGGGCGCGCGGAATCCGCGCGACGCACGATCTCGCTCGTGCTCGCGCCGCTCGGCCCGCTCGCAGCCGGTGTTCTGCTCGGCGCCGTGTCGGCCCGCGCGACCATCGCCGTCTTTGCCGCGTGCGGGCTGGTGCTCGCACTCTGGGGGACGACGAGCGCTTCGATTCGCGCTGCACCTAAGCTTGACATGTAACCGTACGGTTACATATTCTCCGGACCTAAATGGACGACGTGTTCAGGGCATTGGCGGATCCGACGCGGCGGAGCCTCCTCGACGCGCTCTACCAGGAGGACGGACAGTCGCTGAGCGCACTCGAGCGGCGCCTGCCGATGACGCGGATCGCCGTCATGAAGCACCTCCGCGTGCTCGAAGCGGCCGGGCTCGTGACGACGAGACGGCGCGGTCGCGAGAAGCTCCACTTCCTGAACGCCGTCCCGATCAGGCTCGTCCACGACCGGTGGGTGAGCAAGTACGCCGAGCCGTGGGCCGCCACGCTCACCGGGCTCAAGACACGACTGGAGGGGACGATGGAGAAGGTCTTCGAGATCTACATCAAGACGACGCCGGAACGGCTCTGGGAGGCGATCACCGACCCGGACCTCAGGGCGCAGTACTCGTTCGGCGTCCGCACTGAGTCCGACTTCGCGCCGGGCTCGCGGTACGAGGCCGTGCACCCGGCGAGCTCGACGCCGATCGCCGAGGGCGAGAACCTCGAGGTCGATCCGCCGCGCCGGCTCGTCCAGAGCTTCAACGCGCTCTGGAGCGACGACGTCAAGGCCGAGGGCACGTCGCGGGTGACGTGGGAGATCGAGCCCGTCGGCGACTCGTGCAAGCTGATCGTCACGCACGACCAGATGCGCGAGGGCGCGCACGGCGAGATCTACGGCGGCTGGCCGCAGATCCTTTCCGGCCTGAAGACGCTGCTCGAGACCGGCGAGACGCTGACCACGCCGGGCTCGCTGCTCTACTCGCAGGCGCCGATCGCCTAGGGCCGTCGCGACGTTCCGAGGCGCCGCCGCAGGCCGGCGGCGCCTCGCGTCGTCAGCCGCGGCCGCTAGCCTCGCTCGGCGCGAGGTGAGGCGTCCCGGGGCAACGGTGGTCTTGGCGAGCTACGCGTTCGCCGTCTTCTTCGGCGTGTTCGCGCTGACGGCTGCGGTGGTCGGCATCCACGACGCCGCGCTGTCGCGCAGCGGCCTCGGTACGAGCATTGGGAGCGCGGCGCTGCTCGCGACCACCATCGTCCTCACGATCGCGACGGTTCAGCTCTTCGCGCTGACGCGGCGGAGCAGGTGGAAGGAAGGCGAGCACCCGCCGTGCAAGCCGTTCGTGCTGATCGCCTTCCTGCTCACGAGCCTGTTCGGCGTCTACATCTTCTTCTCGGCGATTCGAACGGGTGGCGACCAGCGGCCTTACGTCGTCGCGGTCGCGGTGGCGATGACCGCAGCCGCGCTCTTCGGCCTGTGGTTCTTCGGTCGCGACGCCCGGGTGACGCTGCCGCGAGTCGGAACGATCGCCCTCGGTCTCGTCGGGACGACGATCGGCGCGTGGGAGTTCTGGTACCAGAATCAGTACCTGCCGGCGCGGGCGGGGCAGGCCGTCGCGCTGAAGGCCGAGCTCCAGCTCGCCGACCGGCAGGGCGAGTACGACATCGTGCGGGCGAACATCGACTACGAGGACACGACCGGACGGAGCGTGGCCGTCGTGGGCTCGACGTACAGCCTGACCGGCTCGCGCGTCATCCGCTGCCAGCGGCCGGCGGACGCGACGCGGGTGCGGAAGTTCTTCAACAGCGCGCTCGTCGATCCTCAGCGTGTCCGCTTCATGGCCGACGTCCTCGAGCGGCAGCCGCCGGCGGTCCTGGCGGCCGGGAAGTTCGTCGGCGACGGGAAGCGCCTCGACCCGGACGTCCCCGCCGTGCGGGACTTCGTCTTCCTGGTTCCGCACCAGCGCTACCAGCTCATCCGTCTCCGCGCGCAGCTCTTCGCGATCCCCGCCTCGGTGCAGCTCTCGCAGCGGAAGCAGCCCCAGTACGTGAGTTACCCCGGCGATAACCGGCTCTACGGGTTCTGGCACGTCGACGACGACAGCTGGCTCCGCGACCTGATCTACGGCCGCGAACGGTGGGTGGTCATGCGCTACGAGCTGGTCAGGTCGAGCGAGGCGAAGGCGACGTCGCCCGACCTCCGCGTGCTGGCGCGCTTCCCTGACCCGAGCTGGGGCGCGAAGCCGCCGAGCCGCGCCGAGGTGGACGGGCTCTTCGCGAAGCCGCACCCGAGCGACGCAAGCGAACCGTTCGCGGACTCGGAGCTGGCGCTCGGGCCGGTCGGGGAGCCGCAGGGCGACGAGTGCAGCAAGCTCCTCGAGAAGCGCGCGCAGGCGACGCCGTGACCGCTGGCCCCTTCTGGCGGCGCGCGTTACCATTCGTGCACGATGCGCCGACCGTTGCAGGCCTTGGTCGTTGCGGCACTGCTGGTCGCGTCTCCCGCTACGGCTGCCCGCAGCACGGCGCCGGCATCGGGCGCCGGCAATGGCTGTACGGCCGCTGCGACGAAGGCGCTCGTGTACAAGTTCGCCCGGTACTACAGCGACGGACGGGTGGCCGCGGCCGATCGGCTCTGGCCGCAGAAGCCGCGTTTTCGCTGGTTCTCGACCGGCCCGCCGGGCGAGCGGTTCGGCCCACCTGCCTACGTGCGCTCGACGCTGGCGGCCTACTTCCGCTCGCGCGTCCGCGTGCACGAACGGATTCGCGTGGCGCAGCTCCGCGCGCTCTACAGCGCTAGGCGCAAGGTCGTCGACTTCCAGGGGAAGCTCGTGCGAAGCGCGGACGATCTCCCTGCACGCGCGCCACAGGTCTTCAAGGGCGCCGCCGACTGCGTGGCCGGGCGGCCGACGCTGATCGTCTGGAGCATGTGAGGCGTCACTCGGCTCGAGCCGCAGCCCGATAGCGCGCGTAGATGTCGGTCCAGTCGAACTGCTGCGACTGAAGGGACCGCGACCCGTCGACCCAGTCGCGTGTCGCGCGTGCGGCTGGGTTCGACAGGAACCTCGGGTCCGGCCGCTGGCCCACGCGCCAGAGGTTGAGGCGATCCGCGTCCCAGCAGACGCCGATCGTCGGCTCCGTGCTGACGAGGCCGTCCGAGTGCAGGTCGCAGGCCTCCACGAGCAGCGCCAGACGGTCGTCCGAGAGCGAGAACAGGCTCCCGTTCAGTCTGCGGGCGAACTGGCCGGCCCGCCGCCCGTGGTGCGGATCGTGTCCGTCGTTCTCCCGCTGCGAGTCGTGGAGCAGCGCGAAGAGGAAGACGACCCACGGATCGGCGTCCGCCTCCGGGAGCAGCTGGAGCCCCGTCCACGCGACGCACTGCCAGTGGTGGACGCCGTGCAGCCGAGACCGCGCGCTCTCGGGGCGCGCCTCCGCTCGTGCGATCAGCGCGTCGAGGTCGTCGATCGGCGAGAGCCGTCGCGCGGCGCGAACGGCGCTCATTCGTCCGCGCGGCCGAGAACTCGCACCGGTGGCCGGAGCAGGACCTCCCAGAAGGCGGGGCTCAGCCCCTGCTCGCCGCGCCAGTAGGCGTGTGCGTTGGAGAGGATCGCGATCGCGGGCACGCGGAAGTCGAGGAGCGCGAGGTTCGCGCGAAAAGCGTCGTCGGCCTCGACGCGCCAGATCGTGCCGGTCCACCCCGGGGAAGGAAAGAGGACGCGGTACGCCTGCGCCTGCTCGAGGCTCTCGAGCGCGAACACGCACTGGAAGCGCGACGGCCGGTCGGGAAACAGATGCCGGCGGACCGTCTCCAGCACGAGCTCGAAGAACGTGCTCTGGTCGAGTTGTCGCTCGCAGAGGAACCCGTAGCCGTGCGGCGTCAGGCCTTCGGGATGGAACGACGAGATCACGCCGGAGAACTCGGGCGGCCACACGTCGTACTCGTGGAGGCCGAGCTCCATCCCCTCCTGGAGCCGGTTGATGCGATCGAGGTGGAAGAAGACGGCCATTTTCGAGGTGGCGGCGGGCCTCGGGTGACAGCTGTCGCGGATTTCATTACTACAACGAGATGCCCGACCGTGCAAGGTTTCGCGGGTTGATTGACATCTAGAGCGAGTCGCTGGTACCGTCAGTCACCACCCTTACGGCGGCCAGCAAGGGGTACCAGGGGACGACGGATCGGCAGCCGGCTAGGCCGGGGGTAGGCATTGAAGTGCGTTGGCATGACGAGCGTGTTGGGGCTCGCCCGCGCAGCCGCCACGCACGCCTCCGCTCCGTCACAGCGACGAGCAGGAGTCAGAAGGGAGTCTTCATGAGCGAGCATCGCTACAGTCGGCGGCGCTTCCTGCGGACCGCCGGAGGGGGCGTGGTAGGCGTCAGTGCGGCGGCCGCACTCGGCGTGGCCGTCGCCGAGGCGACGAGCGAGGGAGCCCCGAAGCTCGGCCGCCCGCCCGTGACGGGGGTGCCGTTCTCGCCGAACCCGCCCGACGTCGTCGCGGGGTTCCTCCAGAGCGCCGACGTGGGGCGCCGGACCGCGGTTCTCCAGACTGCGGAACAGGGACGCATCAACGTCGCGTTCACGAACGACGCGCTCCTATGGCGTGACCATCGGGTGGGGCTGAACGCGTTCACGCCCGGCGAGGAGCTCGTCGCCGAGGGGACCTGGGCGGACGGCGTCTTCTCGGCGTTCTCGCTGATCACGATCTACCAGTCGCTCTACGCGACCGTGACTGGCGTCTCCGGAGACCGCGTCTTCACCAGCGGCGGCACGCTTCGGTTCGTCCCCGAGACGCGTCACCAGCACGGCGACGAATTGCTCCCCGCGCGGGCCGCCGAAGCCCGTCTTGCGACCCAGGTCGGCGCGATCGTGCGGTACGTGCCGCGCGACCGTGAATATGTCGTGCTCCGCGTTCTGTAGGCCGGACGCGCGCGGCTGATGGCTGGCGTCCTCGCGCTCTTCCGGGACGCCGCTTCCGCGGCGGATTCTCCGACGGTCCTCGGCATCGGCAGCTGGCTGCTCGCGATCGTCTTCTTCTGGAGCGGGACCGCGAAGGCTCTCCGTCCAGGAGCCGCTGCGGAGGCGATCCAAGACTTCGGCTTTCTAGGCCAGGCGCGACCCGCCTACGGCGTAGCGCTCGGCGCGGGCGAGATCGCGCTCGGCGTCTTTCTCGCGTCGGCGGCGGCGCCGTTCGCGGCCGCGGCCGCAGCCGCCGTGCTGCTGACGCTCTTCGCGCTCGTCCTGGCGAGAAGCGTCGTCAGAGGCGAGCAGGTGCCCTGCTTCTGCTTCGGCGGCGACCGCGAACCCGTGTCGCTGCGGACCCTCGGCCGCACGGGCGCACTGGCCGCGCTCGCATGGTTCGTCGCCGCTCTCGCCTACCGGCTCGACGCACCGCCGGGCGGGCGGTCGGTCCTGCTCGAGGCGGCTGCCGCGGCCGCGGTCGTGGGCCTCGCCGTGCTGGGCGACGCGACGGTGCGGACGCTCACGTACGGCAGCGGAACGTATCCAACCGAAACGAGGAGCTGAGAGATGAGCTCGATCGAGGTGGCAGCGGTCGTCCTAGTCGCAGCGTGGTTGTCGGCCCTCACGTTGCTCGTCCTGCTGCTCGTCCGCCAGCTCGGGCTGATCGGCGTGCGCCTCGCGGCTCAAGGGACCGCGCCGGATCAGAGCCTGCCGATCGGCACGCCGCTGCCCGAGGCGGTCACGGGTGCGCTCCCCGAGCTCGCAGACGAGCTCGCGTACCTCGTTTTCCTGTCTTCGACGTGCTCGTCCTGCACCGACTTCGCGCGTGACCTCGACATGCTCGATCCGGACGCCCCCGTCCGCGTCTTCGTCGCAGGCATCGGCGAAGCAACCGACGACCTGGCGGCCCTCGTCCCCGACCAGTTCCCGACCATTCGCGAACCGATCGCGAGCACCGTCGCGGAAGCACTGCAGATCCGCGGCACGCCGATCGCGTTGCAGGTGGAGCGGGGGATCCTCACGGGCCGCGCGATCGGGACGCGTGTGGAGGAGATTCGCCGCCTGCTCGACGCATACACCAGATCGGATTCGCGGCAACTTGCGACCAGCCTTCGGGAGGTGATCGACAGTGCAAGAACTTAGTCCCGTGCACGACTCGAGCGCGGAGGCGGGGATCGAAACCGTCGTCCGAGCGGAGAGCGTGCCGTTTGCGCGCAGCAAGCTGTTCGCGGTTCTCGGGACCGGCCTGGCGGGGCTCTCGGCTCGCCTCGTCGATCCCGAGAGCGCAAGCGCCTGGCACGGCTTCCCGCCGGGGCCGGACACGGTGTGCTTCGGTTTCGGCGTCTGCCATTGCTGTAGCGGCTCAATCTGCTGCGAGTCCTCCTGCACGTGGCCGGGCGGCGCGCACACCCATTGCCCGAGCGGCCAGCAGTGCTGGTACTCCTGCTGGAACCACGAGAATTGGCGGTGCTGCGACTGGCACGTACGAGACTCCGCCGGTACGTGGCGCCACTGCATCTGCACGGGGAAGCAAGCCATGGCTTGCTAAGGGCCTTGCGGCCGCAGGCCACGAGACGCGCGGCCGCGGTCGGCGGGGCGGCCGCCGCGGTGGCGGTCGCCTTCGCGCTCGGAGCGGGAGCCCGCTCCGCCGTCGTGGTGCTGCTTCTCCTCAGCGCGCTCGTGGTCGCGATCGCCCAGCAGACGTTGCCCTGAGGACCCAACATGATCTACGTGATCATGGGTTCGCACGTGAGGCGCAACGAGGCAGGCAGCAACTGGAAGCGAAACGGAGTGGCGTTCACCGCTGCCTCGATCGTCTCCGGGGCGACCGCCGGAGCGGCCCTCGGCGCGATCGGAGGCCACCTCGCCGACGGTCGACGATCCACCCTCGTGGTGCTCCTGGCGGCCCTCGGGGTCGTGCTCGGCCTCCTCGAGTCGATCGGGAAGACACCGCGGCTGCCGCAGCGGAGCTGTGAGACGCCGCAGTCGCTGATGCGCGGTGGCGCGCTGCGGGCGGCGATCCGCAACGGGTCGATCCTCGGCGTCGGCGCGACCTCGCGCCTCGGCTTCTGGCTGTGGTACGTCGTTCCGCTCGGGAGCCTCCTTACCGGCAGCACGCTCGGCGGCGCGTGCGTCTACGGCGTCTATGCCACGGCACGCGGGCTCGGCCCGTGGATGTTGATCCCGACGATGAGGCTGTTGGCGCGCCGGGTCGCGACCGGCTTCGAAGGCGGGTCCCTTTGGTTGCTCGGCCAGAACGCGCTCGCCCGTCGCGTCGCCGGATTCCAGCTCGTGCTCCTGGGGCTCATGGGCGTGATCGGCTTCGGCCGCTGACACCGGCTCTTCACCGCCGCGCTCCTGACAGGCGGAGCGCTGGGTCAGCGCCGCTTGCGGAAGGCCTCGATGCGGCGGCGCGCCTGCTTCGTCGGGCGCGCGCCGAGGTCAGCGCCGAGCGGGCGGGCGAGTCGGCGCTCCAGCGCCTGCTGCTCGCGTGCCGCGCGGGACTCCGGGCTCTCCTCGTAGAGCTGCGCCGCCGCGGCGGCCGGCCCGCGCTTCTCGGCGAGGCCTTGGACCGTCACCGTCCACCGCGCGCCCCGCTTCGTGATCTCGAGCACGTCGCCCGCGCGCACGTCCTTGGACGGCTTCACTCGCTCGCCGTTCACGTGCACGCGGCCGCCGAGGACGGCCTCGGTCGCCGCGCCGCGCGTCTTGAAGAACCGTGCGGCCCAGAGCCACTTGTCGATGCGCATCGCGTTGACTTCCACCGTTCGCAGGAAGAGGCTACTCCGCGTCTCGTTCACGGGTCTTGGAGGTGGAGATGTACGCACGCGTGGCGACGTTCGAGGGTGGGGACACGGAGCGGCTTCGCGAGATGAGCGGGCCGGAGTCGCGGCCGGCGATGCCGGAAGGCATGCGGCGTGTGCTGGTGCTGAACGACGAGGATGGCGGCCGCCGGCTGTTCGTCGCGTTCTTCGACTCGCGCGAGGCGGTCGACGCGGCCGAGGAGCACTTCGAGAGAATGGGCGACGAGATCCCCGAGAGCGTGCGCGGGCGACGTCTGTCGGTGGACGTCTACGAGGTGGTCGCCGACGAGGAGGTCTAACCTGACGGAACTCCCGCAGCTGGTGCCGTGTAGTCCGGCCGTGAGGGTCGCGCTCGTCTCCGCGGTCGCCGCCGTGCTCGCTCTCGTCGTGGCGGGGGCCGCGGCGCCGAAGGAAGGCGCCCGGGCGCGCCTGCTCACGGCGGTCTCGCGCGACGCCCCTCCCGGGACGAAGGTTCGTATCGAGTGGAGCGTCACGATCCCGGACGGGCACGGCGGCAGGCAGCCGTTCGGCGCCGGCGGCATGTTCGTCCAGTTCCTGACGAAGACGGGAGCGGCGACCGAGCCCGCGTTCGGAACCGAGGTGCAGACGGGCCGCTACGTCGCGACCGCGACGGTGCCGCCCGGCGGGGTCGGCGGCATCCGCCCGGGCCTTCGCGGCACGACCGACATCTACTTCCCGATCGAGAACGACCCGTTTCGAGGGAAGCTCGGCGTCGTCTGCGACGTCCGCGCCGTCAGCGGCGCGCTGCACTGGTTCAAGGGCGCGTTCAACACCGGCGACATGCCGGGCCTCCAGGCGCTCTTCTCGCGGACGCGGTTCGCGTGGTTCTCGTCGACCAGCCCCGGCCTTCGGATCGATCCCGCGGCGCGGAACCGCGCGACGCTGATCGCGTACTTCCGCGCGCGGCACCGGCTGCACGACCGCGTGCTCTCGTTCACGTTCCGCTTCAACGGCTTCGAGCCGGGTCGCTGGCTCGGCCATTTTTCGCTGACCGGCACGAGGCGAGCCGACGACTTCCGCGGCGGTGAGGTCTTTCGCTTCGCCGCCAAGGGTGCGCTGGACTGCGCCGGCCAGCACGCGCGGATCGCGGCGCTGAGCATCTCTACCACCGGCTGAGCGCAGCCCGTTCGAGACCCGCGAGCGCCTCGTCGGCGACGCTCGGCATCCCCTCGACGTGGCCGTACGCGGCAAGCGCGGCGGAGAGCGAGAACGCGAGGACGCGTGCGCGCAGAAGCTGCTCCTCGGAGACGGGGCCGTAGGCGTCGAGGAACGCGCCGCGGCTGTCCGGCGGCAGGAAGCTCCACACGAGCTGGAGGTCGATCGCCGGATCGGAGCGACACGTGTCGCCCCAGTCGATCACGCCGCTCGCGGCGCCGTCCGCGACGAGGACGTGGCGGAAGTGGAGGTCGCCGTGGACGAGCGCGAGCTCGGTCGGCGGCGGCAGACGCTCGGCCTCGTCGAACACGCGCTTCACGGCCGCGGGGACGCGCCAGAGGCCAAGGCGCTCGACCTCGACCAGCTGGCTGCGGGCGTGGGGGACCCGCCGCGTCATGTCGGCGCGCCAGTTCACGTCGACCGGGAGCTCGACGGCCGCCTCGACGGCGTGCAGCGCGCGGAGGAAGGCCGCGACGTCGAGCGCGACCGCGAGCCGCGCGTCGTCGTCCAGCTCGGCGTCGCACGTCTCGCGGCCGGGGAGAAGCTCGCTGCCGAAGAACGGCCACTCGTGGTCGCCGTGCGGCCGCCCGACGAAGACCGGGTTGGGCGCCGGCAGCGGCAGGCGCCCGGCGAGGTGCGGCAGGACGCGCAGCTCGAGCTCCAGGCCGGGGACGCTGATCGCGCGCTGCGGGAAGCGGAACGCCCAGCGCTCGTTCACGAGCCAGACGGAGTTGTCCCAGCCCTCCGCGAACCGGCGCAACTCGTGCACTTCCAGCTCGTGGAACTGGCCGAGCAGCCGGCGCGCGAGCTCCTCGTCGACGACGCGGTCGGCGCTCCAGACCGGCATGTGGCTACTCGGTGATGGTGACGCGGACGCGCTGGACGGCGTTGTTGCAGTAGCCGTCGAAGTTCCAGACCGGCGCCGTGGGCTGCGTGTTTCCGTCTGCGTCGGTCGCGCGGCAGCAGAGCTCGTGCTCGCCCGGCTCGGCGTCCCAGCGGTGGGTCCAGCCGCGCCAGGCGAACTCCGACGGCGGCTCGCTCAGCTCCGCGTCGGCCCAGCTTCGACCGCCGTCCGTGCTCACTTCGACGCGCTCGATCCGGCCGTGGCCCGACCACGCGCGGCCTTCGAGGACGCAGGGGCCGGGCGGGAGGAACCGGTCTCGCGAGAAGAAGTCCGGGATCCCGGGCGGGACCATCAGCGACCGCGGCAGCATCCGCGTCGCCGGCCGGCCGGGATCGTCCTCGGAGTCGCGCACGCGATACGCGACCTCCTGCTGCCAGCCGCGGAACGGCGCCGCGACGACCGTGATCGTCCGCAGCCACTTCACGTGCGTCATCCCGTACCAGCCCGGGACGACCAGGCGGAGCGGGAAGCCGTGCTGGGGCGGTAGTGGCTGGCCGTTGATCGCGTACGCGAGCAGCACCTCGTCGCGGAGAGCCTCGTCCAGGGGAAGGCTGCGCTCGTAGGTATGCTCGTCGTCGCCCTGGACGCCTCGGTCGAGGCCGGTGAAGACGACCTCGCGCGCGCCGTCGCTGAGGGCCGCCTCTTCGAGGAGCGGCGCGAGCGGCGTGCCGGTCCACTCAGCCGTGCCGACCGCCTCGTGGAGCCATGGTTGGCTGAGCGGCCGCGGCGAGAGGAGCGCGCGCCCGTTGCCGGCGCACTCGAGGGTGACTGCGAGCGTGCGCGCCGGCCGCGCCTGGAGCTCGTCGAGCGTGAGCGTGCGCGGCCGCTCGACGTGGCCGCCGAGCTCGAGCCGCCAAGTCTGCGGGTCGACGTGCGGGATGTCGAAGTGGATCAGCAGGTAGTGGAGCCCGAGCGGCGTGATCTCGTGCCGGAGCGCCTCGAGCGGGAGAGCGTGGTTCCGCGCCGCGAGCTGGAGCTCCTCGAGCGAGATCTCGGCCGTGGGGGCGGTGACCACGCGTGCGAGGATACTTCGCGTGACGGAGCGCGAGGAGACGCTGGCCGGCATCCGGAAGATCTGTCTCGCCCTGCCCGAGACGAGCGAGCGCCTGAGCCACGGCGCGCCGACCTTCTTCGTCCGCGGCAAGCGCTCGTTCCTGATGGTGCTGACGAACCACCACGGCGACGGCCGCTTCGCGATCTGGTGCGCCGCGCCGGAGGGGATGCAGGCGATGCTGGTCGAGGCCGACCCCGAGAAGTTCTTCGTCCCGCCGTACGTCGGCCACCGCGGGTGGCTCGGCGTCAGGCTCGATCGCGGCGTCGACTGGGACGAGCTGGCGGGGATCGCCGAAGACGCCTACGCGGAGATCGCGCCGGCGAGCCTCGTGGAGCTCGCGCGCCTCGGCGACTCGGCGTAGGTCACCTCGGCAGCCAGGTCTGAGTACCTCCGAACATCGGCTCGTAAAGGATTTCCTCCTCGAGCGTCGCCATGTTCAGCGCGCCGAGCTGGACGTACTCGCCGTTCGGCTCGACGGCGCTGTCGCGGGCGAAGAGGAGGTACCGGCCGTCGGGCGACCACAGCGCCTCCTCGTCGTAGCCGGGCGAGGCGCCGAAGTCCTCGAGCGCGCGGAGCTCCGACCCGTCGCGGCGGACGATCATCAGCAGCGCCGGCTCCAAGCTTCCCTGGCTGTAGAAGCGCGAGAACGCGATGCGGCGGCCGTCGGGCGACCAGTCCGGTCCGCCGTCCGCGTAGGTCCCGTCGGAGCGCGTGAGCAAGCGGACCCGACCTGTCGCGAGCTCCTCGACGGCGATGCGCGTCGTCGCGCGGCAGCCGGCCGCGAACGCGATCGAACGGCCGTCCGGCGACCACGTCGCGCCGCTGGGACAGCTCGAGACCTGGAGCACGCTGAGCGCGCCCGATGGGCCGATGACGCCGAGCCGCGGCTCGCCCGCGTACGACCACTGGACGAGCAGGCTTCGCGAATCCGGCGCCCACTCGAAGCCGTCGATCCGCCGGAGCGCGTGCGTGAGCTGATGCAGGCCGCTCCCGTCGGGGCGAACGGCGAAGAGGTACGACCGCGACTCGATCGTCCGCAGGAAGGCGATCCAGCGACCGTCCGGCGACCAGTCGGGATCGTGGTCGAAGACCGAATGCGTCAGCGTCCGCACCGTCCTTCCGGCGGGATCGAGGAGACGGAGTCCGTCCCTCGTCCCTTGCGCGAGGCGGCGCCCGTCGGGCGACCACACCGGCAGGGCGGCGGTGCGGTCCAGCTGGAAGAGCTTGCGCAGCCCGCGCCCGTTCGCGCGGACGGTGTAGACCGCGGCGGGGGAGTCGGCGAGGTCGCTCGTCCAGCCGACGAAGGACGCGAGCGGAGGCCGCGCAGGAGCTTCCGTCGTGGACGACGGGAGGGCGAGCGCAGCGGCCGCGGCGGCGGCGAAGAATCCTCGGCGTGCTCTCACTCGTCTCCTGCTCAGCG
>DASUZD010000187.1:0-12999 GCA_036377055.1 Gaiellaceae bacterium
GGGTTGTAGGCGAAGTTGAAGTCGAGGACGAGACCGCCGCGATCCCCGCCGAGATCGGCGCCCTTGACGGTGTCGAGCAGGTAGCGCCCGCCGCCGTAGGTCGCATGGCCGCTCGTGCGGTCGGCGAACGGGCAGAAGACACCACCACCATAGGCTTCCAGCCAGTAGAGCTCCAGCGTCTGGGACGCGCCGCCGAGGTCGAAGCGGGCAAGGCCGAACCGCCGGAACGTGACCGTCTCGCCGCCGCTCGCGCCGATCGACCGCACTTCGGGCTCGGCCCCCGCGACCGTCGCCGTCACCCGCGACGCCGGGTCGTACGGGAAGTAGTCGAGGCCGTCGAAGCGCGCGCGCTCGTCCGCCGGGAGCGGCGACTGCGCGTGCGTTCCGAAGAGCTCGTCGCGACCCGCCCGCCAAGCGACCCAGCCCTGTTCTGGATCGGCAGCGGCGCGGACCTCCGCGTAGAGCGCGAAGACGTGCCGCTTCCAGTCGAGGAGGTCGAGCGCGTCGCCGGCGTCCACGCCTCCAGGCTACGGCTTCGGCGGCAGCGGGTGGAGCGAGATCACGAGCTCGGGCGAGAGCGACTGCCATCGGCCCGGCTCCACTTCGCCGCCGAAAGGCTTGGCCTCGAGCTGGGGCTCGAGCGCGTCGGGCAGCACCCCGGCGTGGTCCAGCACCTCCTCGTCGACGAAGATCGGAGCGCCGACCCGCGCGGCCAGGTTCAGCGCGTCGCTCGGCCGGGCGTCGAGCTCCTCCTTGCGCTCGCCGGCCTGCACCGCGACGACGGCGTAGAACGTCTTGTCGCGGAGGCTGCTGATCCGAACGTGCTCGACCCGGCCTCCCGTCGCCTCGACCAGCCGCGCCATCAGGTCTGCCGTCAGCGGCCGCGGCATCGACTCGCCGCCGAGGTGGAGCGCGAGCGCGTCGCCCTCGAACGCGCCGATCCAGATCGGCAGCCTGCGCTCGCCGTCGCGCTCGCGGAGCAGCACGACGCGCATGCGCTCGTTCGCAAGCCGCGGCTGCTCGCCCTCCGGCACGTCTCCCTCGACCACGCGGACGATCACGTCCTCCAGCGTCACCTCGATCATCTTCGACAGCTCCTTTCCGGCCATGGCCGTCCTCGTCCCGTCGAGTCCCAGCAGACGCTCGCGCAGCTGCGCCCTCGCCCGGTGCAGGCGGACGCGCACGGCACCCGTCGACTGGCCGCAGAGGGCCGCGATCTCCTGGCACGACAGTCCTTCCACGTAGTGCATGAGCACGGCCTCGCGCTGGCCCTCCGGCAGGATGGCGATCGCCCGCCGCACGAGGCGCAGCGTCTCGCGGGCTTCGAGCGCGTCCTCGGGCGAGAGGTCGGCGCTCGTCGGCCCGGGCGGCACGCGGAGCCCGCCGCTCCAGTCCTCGACGGCAACCGTCGCGTCGCGACGACGCAACCGCATTCGCGCGAGGTTGACTGCGATGCCGCAGAGCCACCCGCCGAACCGGTCGGGCTCCCTCAGTCGGCCGAGGTCGAGATAGGCGCAGAGCGCAGCCTCCTGCACCACGTCTTCTGCGTCCTCCGGACCGACGAGCGCCCGCACGACCGCCCGCGCCCGCGCGCTGTGGCGGCCGAGCAGCTCACCGAAGGCGTGCCGGTCGCCCGCCCGCGCGGCCTCGACAAGCTCGCCGTCGCCGATCGCCACTCGCACTCCCCGTTGGTTGCGCCCGCCCCCGCCGAGGTTACGCGGAAGTTGGCGCTAAGACGTGGCGGTGTCGCCGGGCCGAGGCTCCTCGAGCCCCGTCTCGGGCGGCCCGACCGGCGCAGGCGCGACCGGCCGGAGATACAGGTACTCGTAGAGAAGTGCCGCGCCGATCGCGCCGAGCGCCGGCCCGAGGTACCAGACCCAGGCGTCGCTCCAGACACTCTGCACGAGCTGTGGCCCGAGCGCGCGCGCCGGGTTCATGGCGGCACCGGTGAGCGGGCCGCCGATGAAGATGTCGAGCGTGATCGTGAAGCCGATCGCGAGGCCGGCGATCGACTTGAAGGCGCCTCGCGGATCGGCCGCGGTGGCGAAGATCACCCAGACGAGGAAGAAGGTCAGGATCGCCTCGACCACGAAGCCCGCGCCGCTCCCGACGCCGGAGCCGAGCACGGGCGCACCGAGCTTCGCGCGGTCGCCGAGGTCGTCGGGCAACACCCACTTCAGCACGACCGCGGCGAGGATCGCTGCCACGAACTGCGCGAGCCAATACGCCGCCGCGAGGCGAATGGCCATCCTCCGCGCCGCGACGAACCCCAGCGTGACGGCCGGGTTGAAGTGCCCGCCGGAGATGTGCCCGACCGCCGAGGCCATCACTCCGATGACGAGCCCGTGCGCGAGCGCGATGCCCGTCAGGTCGGCGCCGACGGCGATCGACCCTGCCCCCACGAAGATCAGCGCGAAGGTCCCGACGAACTCGGCGACGGCACGCCGAAGCGGGTCGAATTCCATGGCCGCGAAGCCTAGGAATGCAACCGGACGGTGGCCCGAAACCCTTCTGGTACGTTGGCTTGCGTGAGCGAGCGCCCCGCAACGGAGGGCAGATATGAGGTCGTCTGTCCGCACTGCCACAAGCCTTTCCAGGCGGAGCTGATCGACGGCGCGGCCGAGCGGTACCGCGGGTTCAAGTGCCCGCACTGCAAGCTGTTCGTCCCGCTGGAGCGCGCGGCCGAGCCGGAGGTCCCCGAGCCCGCCGAATAGCGCCTTCAAGCGCAAGCGCGACCATGCCGATACGACGGGCGTGGCCGTCGACGTCGCGGCTCCCACTGCGGACCGCTCTTCCAGCCTCACCTTCGCCCGCCTCGCGGCCGTCCCCGCGCGCGTCACCCTCGGTGCGATCGTCGGGCTGAGCTTCGCCGTCCGCTTCGTCGCGGCCCTCGCCCACGCGACGCCGCTCTACTTCCCGGACGAGTACATCTATGGCGCCCTCGCGCGCAGCCTCGCGACCTCCGGAGGGCTCGCGATCCGCGGCACGCCGGCGCACTTCCCCGCGCTGCTCGAGCCGCTGCTAGCGGCGCCGTTCTGGCTGACCGGCAGCCCTGAGCTGGCCTACCGCCTCACGCAGGGACTGAACGCGCTCGCCATGTCGCTCGCGGCCGTGCCGGTCTATCTGCTCGCGCGGCGGCTTCGTCTGTCGCAGGGCTTCGCGCTCGGGAGCGCCGCGCTTGCAGTCGCGTTCCCCGACCTCCTCTACGCGTCGTTCGTGATGGCCGACCCGATCGCGTACCCGCTCGTGCTCGGCGCCGTCTACGCCGCCGTCTGCGCGCTCGAGGCGCGGTCGCGGCGCTCCCAAATTGCCTTCGTCGCGCTCGCCGGCCTCGCGACGTTCGCGCGCGTCCAGTACGTCGTCGTGCCGGCCGCGTTCGTCGTTGCAGCGATCGCCCTCGAACGTCGCCGGTTCCTGCGCGTCCACGCGCTCCCGTTCGCCCTTCTTGCGGCGCCTGTCGTCGCGGCCGCCGCGCTCGGGCCGTCGCGGATCCTCGGCTACTACTCCGGGATCGCGCACCTGAAGGTCGGCGCCGGCTCGATCGCCCACTGGGCCGCGACGGACGCGATGATGCTGGCGTACTCCGCCGGCTGGATTCTCGTTCCGGGAGCGCTCGCGGGGATCGGCCTCGCCCTCGCGCGACCCCGGTCCCGTGCCGAGCGGGCGTTCGGGGCGCTCGTCGTTGCGCTCGGTGCCGGCCTCTTCGTCGAGGCTGCGCTCTATGCCTCGAGCGGGTCGACGCGATACCAGGAGCGGTACCTCTTCACCCTCCTGCCGCTCGTCGCGCCCGCGTTCGGCCTGTACGTCTCGCGCGGCTGGCCGCGGCGGCTCGTCCTCGCGCTGGTCGCGGCGGCGATGGTCGCGCTCTCCGCGCGGATCCCGCTCTCCGGCTTCACCGCGGCCGACAACAAGCAGGACTCGCCGTTCCTGTTCGCCGTCTTCCGGCTCGAGAGCCTGATGGGGACGGCCAACGGGGCGCTCGCAGTGGCGGTCGTCGCTGCCTGCCTTTCCGTCGCGGCCCTCGCGGTCGCCCGGAGGCGGCACGGCGCGACGGTCGCGCTCGCGCTCTCGATCGCATGCGCGGGCACGGCCTCCGCGGGCGCGTTCTCGTTCGACTCGCGGAACGCCGCCAACGTCCGCGAGAGCCACCTCCCGCGCGACCTCCGCTGGATCGACCGCTCCGGCCTCCGCGACGTCACGCTCGTCCAGACGCCCGGCGCCCCGCGAGGCCGCGCGCTCGAGCAGCTCTTCTGGAACCGCGCGGTGACGCGCGTCGCGCTCCTCCGCGGCGCGTATCCGACCGACGCCTTCGGCGCCGACCCGATCACGATCGCGCGCGACGGCCGCCTCGTCGCCGGCGGCAGCGCGCTCCGTGGCCCACTGCTCGTCGAGAACTACGGCGTGCGCGCCGTCCTCGCCGGCGCCGTCCGCGCGGGCCGCGGCTCCAGCCTCGAGCTCTGGCGCCCGACGGCGACGCCGCGACTCTCGCTGCTCGCCTCAGGCCTCTACGCCGACGGCTGGCTCGCCCGCACCGGCTCGGTCACCGTCTGGCCCGACGAGACCGGCTGGACGCGCGGGACGTTGACGCTCACCCTCTCGCTGCCTTCGGGGACGCAGCGCACGCCGCTCCACTTCCGCGCCGGCGAGGCCGACCGTCGCGTCGTCATCCGCCCGGGCGAGCGGCGCGCCGTCGTCTTCCGCTTCGCGCAGCGTGGGCCGTGGCGCCTGGTCTACCGGACACCGGTCCGAGGCTTCTTGAGCGACGGCCGCGCGATCAGCGTCCGGGCCGAGCAGCCGGTGCTCCACCGAGCGCGCTAGTCTCGAGGTTCCGGCAAAGGTTCTGGTGGTATCCCGCGAACTGCCGCGCGAGGCCGCGCTTCGCGATCGGTTGCAGCACCCTCAGGAAGCCGCGCAGCTCGCCTTCGCGACGAAGAGGACCCGCGTCCCATCGCCGTCCCGCTCGAAGGCCCACGTCCCGTCGATCGGGTACGGACCCTCGACGACGTGCACGTGTACGAGCTCCGGTCGGACGAACTCCGTGAACTCCACGATCTGCTCGAACTCCCTACCGCCCAGCCCCTTCGTGCGCTCTCGCACGCGCGTCCCCAGTCGCGGAGCCCCGTCGGTCAGCTTCTCCACCGACGTCTTCGACGTCTGCCATTCCGCGAGGTTCGCCGGGTTCGTGAGGTAGTCGAACACGTCCTCGGGCGGCCGCCGCACCGAGAAGGTCTGCTCAACGCGCACGCGTCAGACGCAGTCTTTTAGGCCCTGCGCCTCCGGTAGCGACTCGAGCTTCTTCAACGTGTTGTTCTCGATCTGGCGGATGCGCTCGCGCGTGACGCCGAACGCCCGCCCGACCTCCTCGAGCGTGCACGGCTGTTCGCCCTTGAGGCCGAACCGCAGCTCGATCACCTTCCGCTCCCGCTCGGGCAGCGACGACAAGGCGTTCTCGATGTCGCCGCGCCGCAGCGAGAGCGAGGCCGAGTCGAACGGCGACTCCGCCTGCTCGTCCTGAACGAAGTCCCCGAGCTCGGACTCCTCCTCCTCGCCGATCGGCTTCTCGAGCGAGACCGGGAGCTGCGCCATCCGCAGGATCTCGCGCACCTCCTCGGTCGTGATCTCGAGCTCGGTCGCGATCTCGTCGGGGCGCGGCTCGCGGCCGAGGCGCTGCACGAGCTGCCGCTCGATGTGGACGACTTTGTTCAGCTTCTCGACCATGTGGACGGGGATGCGGATCGTGCGCGCCTTGTCGGCGATCGCCCGCGTCACGGCCTGGCGGATCCACCACGTCGCGTAGGTGGAGAACTTGTAGCCCTTGCGGTAGTCGAACTTCTCAACGGCGCGGATCAGGCCGAGCGACCCCTCCTGGATCAGGTCCAGGAAGGACAGGCCGCGGCCGAGATACGACTTCGCGATCGAGACCACGAGGCGGAGGTTCGCCTCGATCATCTGTGTCTTCGCGCCCATGTCGCCGCGCTCGATCCGCTTCGCCAGGTAGACCTCCTGGTCGGCGGTGAGCAGCGGCACCTTCCCGATCTCTCGCAGATAGAGCCGCAGCGAGTCCAGCGAGGGCTCCACCGTCAGGTCGAGCTTCGGCCCCTTCTCCTCTTCGGCGAGCGCCGGCTGCTCGTGCGGTGGGTGTTTGTGCGTCTCCCCCTCCATCAGCTCGATGGAGTGGTCGATCAGGTAGGTGTAGAAGTCTTCGATCTGCTCCTTGCTGAGCTCGACGTCCTCGAGCCCCGCCACTATCTCGTCGTATGTCAGGAATCCCTTCTCCTGACCGTCTTGGACGAGCTTCTGAAGTTCTTCGACGTCAGGAAGAGAGATGTCGACGGTGAGCATAGACCTCAGCTTTCTCGTGCTCGGGGACGGGGACCTGGTCGTACCTACACACGCGAAGAGCCGGTTTCCGACGCTACCGGCTCCACCACAGGGGGCGGATGTTACACCCGAAGCACCAAAATCGGAACAAGATTTCTTCTATTCCGACGCGATCGCTCCGACGGGCTCCCCGCGGCTGTTCTGTACGACCCGACGGCGCAGCTCCTCGACCTCGTGGCCGAGCTCGGCGAGGAACGACGAGAGGGCAGGCGCCACGGCCCGATCGGCCCCGTCCACGACCTTGAGCGCGATCCCCAGCCCGTCCGGGCCGCACGCGCAGATCAGGCCTTCGGCGCCGGCCTTCGCAGCCCAGCCCGGGAGCCGCTGCATCACGATCGTGTCCGGCTCTCCCGGACCGCGGACGAGCTCCGGGTGCGCGCGCATCGCGCCTATGACTCGCCGGCCGCCCTCGATCCGCTCGAGGCGTGAGAACGCATGCGCCATCCGCTCGATCGTGAGCCCGAACGTCACGACCCCGCAACCGTCGACCGCTGTCGCGATCGCCCGCGCGTCCACCTGCGCCGCGGTCGCGATCTCGGCGAGGAGCGCGAGCTGAAGCGGGTGGTCGGGCAGTCGGTAGCCGCGGGTCGCCCATCCGCGCGCGTGACAGAGCGCGAGCATCCCGGCGTGCTTCCCTGAGCAGTTGTGGCGCAGGCGGGAGCCGTCCCACGTCCCGCACTCGAGGTCCTCCTCAGTTGCCGGCGCCTTCGCGAGGAGCGCCTCCACGGCGGCGAGTTGTTCGGGGCGCGCGAGGTGCGACGCCGAGGCGATCGCCAGGTCGCGGTCGTCGAGGTCCTCGCGCGCGCGCGCGACCGGCAGGGCCTGGAACGGCTTCGCCGAGGAGCGGAAGTAGGTGACGAGCCCGGTCTCGCCCGCCGACGCCACGACCGCTCCGGCCTGCACCGCGACGGCGTGCACGAGGTGGGTCGCTTCCACGACCGCGCCCCGCCGGACGACTACCCTGAGAGGCTCCAAAGCGAGGAGACCCTAGTACCCGAGCTACCGGAGATGGAGGCCTGGCGGCGCGAGCTCGACGAGCCCGTGTCCGCCTTTCCGATCGCGAAGGCTGGCCCGGCGCACGTCGCGACGCTGAAGACGTTCGATCCGCCGCTCGCTGCGCTCGAGGGACGGCGGCTGCTCGGCGCCCGCCGCCGCGCCAAGCGGATGCTCTTCCCGACCGACGACGGCGAGCTCGTCCTGCTCGTCCACCTGATGACGGCCGGCCGGCTGCGGTACCTGCGCTTCGGCGAGAAGGGCCCGAAGACGCCCGCGTTCCAGCTCGTCTTCGAGGGCGGCGCGCGCCTCGTCCTGACGGAGGCGGGCTCGAAGAAGCGCGCCGGGGTCTGGCTGCTCACGCCGGACGCGGCCGAGGCCGAGCTCGCGCACCTCGGGCCCGAGGCGCTCGGGCTCGGGGCCGACCGGCTCGAGGAGCTCTTCGCCGACGAGTCGCGCCGGCTCCACTCGCTCCTCCGCGACCAGCGGCTGATCGCCGGCATCGGCCGCGCCTGGGCGAACGAGATCCTCCACCGCGCGCGGCTCTCGCCGTACGCGCTCTCGCGCGACCTCGACCGCGAGGAGGTCGAGCGGCTGGCGGAGGCGATCGACGCAGAGCTGGAGCGAGGCCTCGACCTCCGCGAGCGCGGCGCGAACGACGCGAAGACGTACCGGGTGCACAACGCGCTCGGTCGTCCCTGCTACGTCTGCGGCACGCCGATCGCGCAGGTCGACTTCGACGAGCACACGATCTACTACTGCCCGCAGTGCCAGACTGGCGGCCGGATCTTGAAGGACCGCCGGCTCTCGCGCCTGTTGAGATGAACGAGCGGGTGGCGAGGCGGCCCTGACCCCGAGCGGCTTGGGGAGATTCGGTTGCGCCAAGTGACGCGGTGCGCTCGGAGAATTGTCCCGGCGCTCGCGCTCTGTGTCGCCGCAGTCGCGGGCGGATGCGGAGGACACGAGTCGGCTACCACCGCGGCCCGGGAGGGGGAGGTGCCGTCCACGACGGCACGGGTCTTCCTCGCGACTGGACTCGCGTGCAAGAACCTCGGCGCCGAGGACGCTCGGTTCACGCCCCTCGTCGTCCGCGGCCCCGACTACGCAACGACGATCGAACCGTTCGATGGCTGTCGGAAGCAGCGCTACGCGATGTGGTGGAGCTACGGCTACTACGTTCCAGTACCCGCGTCCGGCCACTTGCGGCTCACTCCGGGAAATCAGCCGACTGCGACCCTGGATGCCGCCAAGCTTCAGCCAAACTACGCCGCGACCATCTACTACGTGAACTGCCCCGACTACTACTCCGACTGCGGCGAGGGAGAGCACTTTCAGGGCCGCCTATCTTCGATCGAGTACTTCAAGGACGAGGACGTGAGCGATGCGCCCAACTAGTCCCGCGAGGTTGCGAGCGGTCGTCTCTTGCTTTTGACGGCGACGAGCTCATGGCCCGTGGCCTCGCCGAGTCGCTTATGGCGACTTCTGGGGAGCCGCACTTGGAACACGCGCCCTCGACTGGGGACGTGTTCTAACTCCATATTGGGGCTTCAAGGGGCGGCAGTGGAAGAAAGTCGCGCCTCACAGCCGCCGCAAGACGCGGCGCAGCTGAGACGATCTAGCGAGGCCTGGTCGATCCTCAGCGCGGCAACTGGGGCTCCTCGCGCAGGTAGTCGGTGCGGAAGATTGCTTGCGTCGCTGCGATGTGTTCGGGTGGCGCAGCTTCCTCGAACACCGCGTCAAGCAGGTCGGCGATCATGCGCTCGTTGAAGCGAAGGGTTCCACCCCGAGCTTCTTCCAGCCTGTGCCGGTTCGCCTCCGCCTCTTGACGCCAGTAAGTCGGATCGCTGAGCTTCCGAAGCCACTCGACGACCTCCGCGTCTGACGCGTCAAGCTCGTCTAGCAGGTGACCTCCGCTAAGCATCAGCGACTTACGAATCGCGAGCGTGAGTTCGTTGCTGTCGTCAGGGAATCGTCCGACGTCGTGAGCATCCATCGTCGCTCGCATTCGGGCCGCGTGGATCGCCGCCTCGTATCCGAGCGCCACTTCGCTAGATGCCAGGTCTCGAAGGCTCTTACGGGCTACGAAAAGGCTGCTCCGCCGGGCGGCGAGTATGTCGAGGAGGGCTGGAGCGCGAGTCGCCCACTGCTTCCCGGTTCTCGACCCCCCGGTCTTGTTCCACGGCGGTCGTCTGCCGTTAGTGAGGCGGTGACTCTCGATGAGCTGGCCTTCACCAACAGCGATCAGCTCGTCTGAGCGGACGCCCATAGTGAAGTCGAGGGCCACGATGGCGTCGTGGATCGCAACCGCCGCGCCTTGGATCACGACCGTGAGACCAAGGCGGCTCCTATGCAAGAAATAGTCGTCGATCTCCTGCTTCTTGCTCCCACCGCCATAGGAGATGAGCCCGTTGTGCTGGGCGAAGCGGGCTGGCACGTCGCTCGCCAGGCCGACGTAAAGAAGATCGTGGTTCTCGCGATCCCAGTATGCGTAGACGCCCTTTCTTGACCAATCGGGCGAGTCAGGGGCGAGGAGGTCAGAAAGCGCCTCGAAAACTTCAGATCGCTCGTCAGTTGCGTACGCGTCGCTGACCACCGTGCAGAGGATCGGGCCAGCATACGAGGGCCGCTTCCGGGAAGCGCTCGATGCGATGGCATACGCGCACCGACAGGATGTCGTTCACCGTGATCCAAAGCTGGGGAGCGTACGCTTCGTGGGCGGTCTCGTGATGGTCAGCGACTTCGGTCTGGGGAGGCACCTCGACGCCTCGACGCTCGAACTCACGCAGTCCGCCGAGGCGATGGGTACGTTGCGCTACGTGGCTCTCGAGCAGTACGGGACGTCAAACACGCGAAGCCTCGCTGCGATGTCTACGCCCTTGGGAAGATTCTGTGGGAGCTGCTCTCTGACGAGCGACGGCAGTCCTTGCAACCGCCGAACCTGGATCGGATTACCGGCGAATTTCGTGCCTTCGTTGCCCGGTGCTGCGAGCGTGAACCAGACGACTGGCGACGTACAGTCGACTCTGAGATGAGCGAGCTTCTCCAGGCGCTGTACGCGGGCGATCGGGCGAAGGCAGACGCGCTGCTTGCACAGGAGCCGGAGCTGAACGTCTTCGAGGCCGCCGCGACCGGCCGAGCCGACCGGCTGCGCGAGTTGCTTGCCGGCGACGCCGCGCTTGCGAACGCATTCGGCGACGACAGCTTCCACCCGCTCGGGCTCGCGTGCTTCTTCGGGCACGTCGAGGCGGCGCGAGTGCTTCTCGAGCACGGGGCGGACGTCGACGCGCTCTCACGAAACGAGCACATCCAGACGGCGGCGATCCACGCCGCGGCCGCCTCGGGCGAGACCGGAACCGACGAGGCGACGCGCTACGAGCTCGTAAAGCTCGTCCTCGCGCACGGCGCCGATCCGAACCTCGAGCAGGGCGAAGGCATCCGCGCGATCGACGCGGCGCGCCAGAACGGCGACGAGCGCGTCGAGGCGCTTCTCCGCGAGCACGGCGCGGACGCTTAGCCGGTCGGCAGGCTGATCACCAGCGCGTCGCCGTCGAGGGCGACCGAGCCGCCCAAAGCATCGAGCGCCCGCACGGCTACGGCGGCGCCGAGATCTCGAAGGTCCTCACCGAGGACGACCGGCGCCGAAGCCGGGGTGATCGGGGCGATCGCGATCTCGGCGCCGCTGACGCGCAGCTCCACGTGCTCGAGGCCGCCATGTCTCAAAGCACACCGCGCCAGCGAGCGCAGCGCCCGCTCGACGGCCGGGACGTCGACCGCCACCGGCGCGCCTTCACCGAGAACCGACACGAGCCCGGGCTCGAGCCCAGCCGCGGCCGCGCTCGCGAGCGCGTGCGAGTCCGTCTCCTGGATCGTAGGTTCGTAGCGCCCGCTCTCGATCCGCGCGGCGAGCGAGAGCTCTTCGAGTAACTCAGCCAGCTGGTCGGACGCAGCCTCGATCATCGCGACGTAGCGGCTCTCGGGTTCGCCGAGCTCGCCGCGGCGCGAGATCGTGCGCGCGAAGCCGTGCACCGTCGCGAGCGGCGTCCGTAGGTCGTGGCACGCGAGCGAGACGAGGCGGGCGAAGAACGTATCCTGACCTGTGGACATGGAGACACGAAACCTTCTCACAGACGACGTTCAGGCCTCCGCGCCCGAGGTTCGGCTCGGTCTCTCGCGCGCCGGGGTCACCGGCGTCCGCAAGGCGATCCGGCTCAGCCATGCCGGCTCCGAGAAGCTGATCTCGGCCGAGATCGATTGCACCGTCGACGTCGACCCGGCGCAGAAGGGCGTGCACATGTCGCGCTTCCCGGAGCTCTTCGGCGAGGCGATCGACGAGGTTGTGATCTCGGAGGCGTTCCTCGTCGAGGAGCTCGCCGAGCACATCGCGCAGCACATCGTCGAGCGGCAGCGCGCGCTGCGCGCCGAGGTGAAGATCGTCGCGCGCTACCCGCTCGCCCGGAAGACGCCCGTGACAGGGCTGCCGACGCAGGAGATCTCGTCGATCATCGGCCTCGCGACAGCGTCCGAAGGAACGACGCGCCGCCTCGTCGGCGTCGAGGCGAGCGGCCTGAACGCGTGCCCGTGCGCGCAGGGAATGGTCCGAGGCCGCGCGTCCGAGCGGCTGCTCGAGGCCGGCTTCGGCGACGAGGACGTGGAGCGGATCCTCGAGCTCGTCCCGGTCGCGACCCACAACCAGCGCGGGCGGGGGACGCTCTACGTCGGGACGCGCGAGCCGGTGAACGCGGAACAGCTGGTCGAGATCGTCGAGGCGTCGATGAGCTCGCCCGTCTACGAGCTCCTGAAGCGGCCCGACGAGCTCTTCGTCGTCGAGCATGCGCACCTCCAGCCGCGGTTCGTCGAGGACTCGGTCCGCCACGCGATCCACGACACGCTCGAGCGCTACCCGAGTCTCGGCGACGGCGACTTCGTCCTCTCGCGGCAGGTGAACCTGGAGACGATCCACACGCACGACGTCGTCGCCGAGCGCTTCGGCACCGTCGGCGAGCTGCGCGCGGAGCTGGAGGCCGGCGAGCCGGCGCCGCGGCACACCGAGCTCCGCGAGTGGCTGAGCGCCTGACATGCATGTGATCTTCGCCGTCAGCGACGTCGGCCGGTCGGTCGCCTTCTACCAGGGCGTCTTCGACTGGCTGCGCAACGAACGGATCGCCTACGAGGAGTACGTCGAGCTGCGCGCGCCGGACGGCACGCTCGGCCTCTGCGCGCGCGAGACGTACGCGGCGCTGACCCAGGCGACGCCGATGGCGCTAGCGACGGCGAGGTGTCGCCGGCGTACCTGTACGTGCGTGTGCCTGACGTACGGACGACGATCGCGCGGCTCGAGGAGGACGGCGCTCGCCCGCTGGCGCCGCTGGCCGCACGCTCCTGGGGCGAAGAAGCAGCCTGGTTTGCCGATCCCGACGGGAATGTCGTCGCGGTCGCCCAGGCGTCGGCCTAGACCGACGAAGGCCGTTTCGCGAGTCGCTCCGGGGCCCGGTCCTTCCGCCGCAGCTCGAACCGGCTCTCGGTCCCGGCCCGGAGGCGCTTGAGGTTCGCGCGGTGCAGCACGAGCACGGCCAGAGCAGCGGCCGACGCGAACGCCACGACCGGCCACGGCTCGCCGATCGCGAC
>DASUZD010000188.1:0-8512 GCA_036377055.1 Gaiellaceae bacterium
GATCTTCCGGCCGTCGTGGTTGACCTGGTACGCGCCGATGTGCTGCGTGATCCCGCCGGCCTCGGTCTCGACGACCGACGTCTCACGGATCGCGTCGAGCAGCGTCGTCTTGCCGTGGTCGACGTGGCCCATGATCGTCACGACCGGCGGTCGCGCGACGAGATCCTCGGGCTGGTCCTCGTAGGCCTCGAGCTCCTCCTCCTCGTCGGCCGCGTGCGTGATTCGCAGCTCGCGGTCGGGGCTCAGCTCTGAGGCGATCAGCTCGACCTCGTCGTCGGATAGCGACTGCGTGATCGTGACCATCTTCCCGAGACCCATCATCACCTTGATGATCTCGGGCACGGTCTTGCCGAGCGCGGCCGAGAGCTCCTTGACGGTGACGCCGGAGGGGACCGTGACCGGGCCGGTCGGGGCCGCGACCTCGCGTTTCTCCCTCGGCTTCTCGGGCTGGCGGTCGCGCTGCTGGCGCCCGTCCTGGCGCGGGCGGCCGGCGCCGGTGTCGATGACGACGCGGCGGCGGCGGCCGGGGCCGCTAGCGCCCTGGCGCGGTCGGAAAGGTCTGTTCGGACGGTCAGCCATTTGCGTCAGTGTAGAGGGCTCGAAGCGCCGGATCGACGTGGACGGTGCGACGGAGCGTGCGGTTGAAGGCGCGGCGCGCGATCGCGCGCTCGAAGCACGAGAGCCGGCGGCACGTGTACGCCCCGCGACCGGTGCCCGCCGCCGCACGCGTCAACGCGCCAGACGGCGCAACGAAGCGGTAGAGCTCCCGCTTGGGCGCCTTCCGGCCGCAGCCGACGCAGCTCCTCTCCGGCTCACGCCTGGGCAGACTCGTCCTCCTGGGCGGCGGCCGGCGGTGCAGCCACCTCTTCCTCGACTGCCGTGTCGCCCCCCTCGGCCTCCTGCGCCGCGGGCGCGGCGGGCGCCGGCTCCTGGCCCGCGAGCGCCTGGTGCGCGGGAACGCCGCAGAAGCGCGAACCGGGCAGCGCGGCGTTCGGGCACCGCTTGCCGTTCGAGAGGATCGCCCCGCAGCGACCGGTGAACTCCTCGCCGCCTCCGTCACCTGCGTAGGCGGCCTCGGCCTCGGCGCGAGCGAACTCCTCGTCGGACTGGATGTCGACCTTCCAGCCGGTGAGCCGCGCGGCGAGACGCGCGTTCAGCCCTTCCTTGCCGATCGCGAGCGCGAGCTGGTCGTTCGGGACGACGACGGTGGCCTCGCGGCTCTCGTCGTCGACGAAGACCTCGCGCACGCGCGCGGGCGAGAGCGCCTTCGCGACGAAGCGCGCCGGCTCGGTGTTCCACGGGATGATGTC
This sequence comes from Gaiellaceae bacterium, assembly GCA_036377055.1. Lineage (GTDB taxonomy): Bacteria > Actinomycetota > Thermoleophilia > Gaiellales > Gaiellaceae > DASUZD01. Next base: position 1,311 of record DASUZD010000188.1, read on the forward strand.
GATCTTCTCGCCGCGCAGCTCCGAGACGACCATGCGCACCCGCGAGCCGCGCGGGCCGACGCACGCGCCGACCGGGTCGACGCCCTGGGCGTGCGACTCGACGGCGATCTTCGACCGGTAGCCAGGCTCACGCGCGACCCCGCGGATGACGACGAGGCCGTCCGCGATCTCCGGCACCTCGAGCTCGAAGAGCGTCTTGATCAGCTCCGGGTCGCGCCGCGAGAGGATCACCTGCGGGCCTTTGGTGCCGCTCCGCACCTCGGTGATCACCGCCTTGATGCGCGAGCCCTGCTCGTAGCGCTCGCCGTCGACCTGCTCCGAGCGAGGGAGCAGCGCCTCGACCTTGCCGAGGTCGACGAGCACGTTGTTGCGGTCGCCGGCCTGCTGGACGATGCCGGTCACGACCTCGCCCTGCCGGTCGACGTACTCCTCGTACATCATCTCGCGCTCGGCCTCGCGGATCCGCTGGAGGATGACCTGCTTCGCGGTCTGCGCGGCGATGCGGCCGAAGTTCTCGGGCGTGACGTCCTCGCGCTTGACCTGCTCCTCGGGCACGTCGGACCAGTCGATCACGAGGTCGTCGTCGGAGAGCAGCGTGTGCGAGCGCTCGCCGGTCTCGGCCTCGAGCCGCTCGAGCTCCTCGAGCGCGCGCTCGCGGGCCTCGTCCATCAGGCGCTCCTCGACGTCGGGGGGAAGTTCGATCGCGAAGACGCGGAACTCGCCCTCGTCGGGGTCCAGCTCGACGGTCGCGTGGCGCGAGGCGCCGGGGGTCTTCTTGTAGGCGGCGAGCAGCGCGTCCTCGAGGGCGCGGATCAGCGTGTCCTCCTCGATCCCCTTCTCGCGCTCGATCGCTCGAACCGCTTCGACAATCTCTCGGCTCATGCCCTCACCCCTCGTCGATCAGGTTGCCCCGCACGATCTCCTCGTACGGGATGTCCACGGCGTCGTCGCCCGCCGCCACGCTCACGGTCCGGCTCCCGGCCGCGAGGAGCTCGCCTCGGAAGCGCTTGCGGCCCTCGATCGGCGTCGCGGTGCGCACGGCGACCCGCCGGCCGACGGCGCGCTCGAAGTGCGCCGGCTTTCGGAGCGGCCGCTCGAGCCCCGGCGACGACACGTCGATGCCGAAGTCGCGCCGGTAGGAGTCGAGCACCGTCGTCACCCGCTCGCAGAGCGCGTGGTCGACGCCCTGCGGGTGGTCGACGTAGACGCACATGCGCTCGGGACCGAGTAGCTCGACCGCGAGCACCTCGACGCCCGGCAGAGTCGACTCGACCCGCCGCGAGATCTCGCGCTCCAGCTCTCTTTCCTTCGTATGCACCTCTGCCATCGGCCCTCTCCTAAAAAAAACGGGCGCAGCGCGCCCATTTCTCCGAAGCGGTGAAATGTGGTGCGAGCAGGATAGCAACTGATCATGCGAGGCTGAGCAGCGCGACGCCGCCGGCGACGAGCGCTGCACCGGCTACGCGTTCGCGGCCGACCCGCTCGCGGAGCACCGGCGCCGCCAGCACGACGGCGATCACGACGCTCGTCTCGCGGACGGCGGCGACCGAAGCCGCGGACGCGAGTCTCAGGGCCGCGAGCGCGAGCCCGTACGCGCCGAACGCCGCGGCTGCGCCGACGACGCTCGTGACGCCGAGCTCGCGGCGGACGGCCGCCGTTCCCTTCGCAGCGCAGACGGCCACGAGATACAGCAGCGCCGGAGGGCCGACCACGAGCTCCAGGTACGCGAGCGGCGCCGCGTGGCGAATTCCGCGCGAGTCGACGAGCGTGTAGGCCGCGATGAAGGACGCGATGGTCAGCGCAAGAGCGAGGCCGGTTCGGTCCGGCGCGCGTCCGAGCCCGCGGACGAGGACGATCCCGAGCGAGACGAGCACGACTCCCGCGGCCTCGCCCAGCGAGACGCCGGCGCCCACGAACGCCGCGCCCCCGACGAGGACGAGGACCGGCGCGGTGCCACGAGCGACCGGGTAGATCAAGCTCAGATCCGCACGACGGTATGCGGCGGCGAGCAGTCCGAGGTACACGAGCTCGAGGATTGCGGAGGCGACGACGAACGGGATCGCGGTTTCGTGAACGTCCCAGGCCGCAGCCGCGACGGGCGCGTACCCGACCGCCGCGACCGCGAACATCGCCGCGGCGGCGGCCTCGGTGTCGCGCGCCCGCGCGAGCAGGAGGTTCCAGACCGCGTGCAGCGCCGCCGCGGCGAGCGCGAGCAGGAGCGCCTCGACCGGCAACGGTCAGTCGGCCAGCGTGACGGAGCCGTCCTCGCCGATCTGCCAGTGAGGGTTGTGCGCCACCTCCCACGCGTGCCCGTCGGGATCGACGAACCCGCCGGTGTACCCGCCCCAGAAGGCCCGCGCCGGCTCTTTGGCGATGCGCGCTCCGGCGGCCCGCGCCTCCTCGACCACCGTGTCCACCTCCGCCTGCGAGCGCGTGTTGTAGGCGAGAGTGATCCCGCCCCACCCGCCGTTGTCTTCGACGCCGCTGTCCTCCGCGAGCTTGTCACGGCCCCAGAGCGCGACGACGATCCCGCCGACCTGGAAGAAGACGATGTCGTCGTCGGGAGCGGCCCGCGTCTTCCAGCCGAGCTTCTCGTAGAACCGTCGCGCCGCCTGGACGTCCGAGACGCCGAGCGTGACGAGGCTGAGCCGCTGCTCCACGGCGATCGATCCTATGCGACAGCTCGCGAAAGCATCCCTTTGGGTGGCGACAAAGCGAGACCTCGGCCGTACGTTCGAGAGGTGAGTCGCGTACGTGCTCTTGTTGCCGCCGTCGTCGCTGCCGCGCTCTGCGCTGTCGGCGGCGCTACGGCTGCCGGTCAGGGAGGACGACCGGTGTTCATGGTCACGGGCTCGCTTGCGGCGCGAGAGCTGGCCCGCGTCGACGCGCTCACGCTGGCGCAGGCGTCGCGAGCCGTCACGATTGGCCAGCCGGGAAACGAATACGCCTCGTCACCGGACGGGTCAACCCTGGCGTGGGTCTCGTGGAACGGCGACTTCGCAAGCCTGAACCTGCTCGACCTCCACGCGATGCGCACGCGGATCGTGCCGCTGGCGCGGGTCGGAGCAGCGACGACGCTGACGTGGCTCGGAGGCGGTCGAGTTCTGGTCTTGGCCGAGCAGCCGGAGGGACTCCGTGCGTTCGTCGTCGACCCGCGCGCGCCGCGGGTGGTGAGTGCGCGGCGCTTGCGCGCGCATTTCGCCGAGTTTGCGAACGTCGCCTCAACGAAGACGGGCGCCGTCGTGCTCGTGCGCTCCCTCAACGGGCCGCCCGTGCAGGCGGCGCGGCTCGCAGTCATCGGTCCTTCGGGCGCGCCGCGGATCGTCGCCGTCGCCGGAGTCAAGATCGGAGCCGTTCGGAGGAAAGGCGGCCAGCGCTCGTACTGGGAGATCCATCGTCCTGCGGTCGTAGCCGATCCGGCAGGCGAGCAGGCGTATGTCGTCGGCGCCGCCAACGAGCCCGTCGCCGCGGTCGATCTGCGCACGGGTCGCGTGACGTACCACCGGCTACGGGGCCTCCAGGCTCAGACCACGCCCGTCCGAGTGACCGACAGGCACGCGATCTGGATGCGGCCGGGGGTCTTCGCCGTAGTTGGCTTCGACGAGTACGCCGACGCAACCGTGCGGCTCGGGCTCAAGCTCGTCGACACGCGGACCTGGCGAGCCAAGACCGTCGATCCGGGCGCCGACTTCGCCGCCCTCGCCGACACGCTCGTGGTGAGCCAGCGCAACGACCTTGCCGGCGCCGTACCCGAGCCCGGCTTCACGATCGCGGGGTACACGCTCACGGGCGCTACGCGGTTCACGCTCCGCCTCCCCGATCTCACCGCCCCGGCCGAGATAGCGAGCAACGGCCGATACCTGTACCTCGTCCTTCACGACGCGGCGAACACCGTCGTGATCGTCGACGAGGCCACCGGCGCAGTCGCGGCGCGTCTCAAGGCGCCAGCCAGCCTCGGGCTCCTTCTCTCTCCACGGCGAAGTTAGGGGGTTAGACCCCCTACGAGTCGCCACGCGTAGGCTGACTCGGATGGAGCCGCTCGACGAAGGACTGACCCGGCGCGACTTCGTCGCGCTTGCCGCCGGGCTTGCGGCGCTGCCGGTCTTCGGGACTGCCCGCCCCGCCGTCGATCCGCGCATCCGTGCACTCGAGCGGGCGGTACGCGGGCCGGTGATCACCCGCGGGACGCCGCGCTACGAGAGCGCCCGAAGGATCTTCGACAGCCTCTACGACTCGGTTCGGCCGCTCGCGATCGTGCAGCCGCTCGACACCTCGGACGTGAGCCGCGTCGTCCGGTGGGCGCAGTCGACCGGCGTGCACATCGTCGCGCGCTCCGGCGGCCACAGCTACAGCGGGTACTCGACGACGCCCGGCGTCGTGGTCGACCTTTCGCGGCTCGCGGGGGTGCGCGTCACTCCTGGACGAGCCGTCATCGGCCCGGGAGCCCGTCTCGGGAACATCTACGACGTCCTCGGTCGGCACGGACGCGCGATTCCGGCCGGGACGTGTCCGAGCGTCGGGATCGGCGGCCACGCGCTCGGCGGTGGGTTCGGCCTCGCGTCCCGCGCGTGGGGCCTGGCCTCGGACAACCTCGTCTCCTGCCGGATCGTGACCGCCGACGGCGCCGTGCTCGTCGCCGACCCGAGCCGCCACAGCGACCTCTACTGGGCCTGCCGCGGCGGCGGAGGCGGCAACTTCGGGATCGTCACGGAGCTCGTCTTCCGGACGCACGCGGTCGACCAGGGGTCGTACTTCGTCGGGACCTGGCCGTGGGCGCAGGTCGAGGACGTGGTCGCGAGCTTCCTCCGCTGGGCTCCGACCGCGCCGGACGCGCTCGGCTCGATCTGCCGTCTCGCCACCGGGCCCGGCGGCCCGACCGTCCAGGTGTTCGGCCAGTTCCTCGGGACCGAGACGCGGCTGAAGGAGGCGCTCGCGACGCTCCACCCACCCGCGCAGAAGCTCGTGATCGCGCCGTCGTCGTGGCTCGACCTCGTCCGCCGCTGGGCGGGCTGCCTGGGGCACACGCTGCCCGGATGCTCGGCGCCCGGCCACCAGGCGTTCGTCGGCGCCTCCGACTACGTCCGACGCGTTCCCTCGGCCGCCGAGCTGGCCGCCTTTCGTCGTGTCGTCGAAGCGCGCGGCTCCGAAGGCGGGGCGCTGCTGATCGACGCGTACGGCGGAGCGGTGAACCGCATCAGCCCGACCGCGACGGCGTTCGCCCACCGGCGCGAGCTCGCGTCCATCCAGTACTTCGCGGCCGGCGAGGCTGCATCGGCCCGCGCCTGGGTGCAGCACTCTCGGGCCGCCCTCGCCTCCGCCGTCTCAGGCGCCGCCTACGTGAACTACATCGACCCGAGCCTCCGGAACTGGCAGCACGCGTACTACGGCCCGAACCTCGCGCGCCTAAAGCAGGTCAAGCGCCGATACGACCCGCACAACCTGTTCCACTTCGCACAGAGCATCCCGCTGCACTGACGACGGCCGTTCGGTGCCGCGCAGGTCAGAGGCACGCGTACACGCCGCCCGAGCTCGTATACGGGTTCGGCGTCCCGCTTCCGAAGACGACGAGCTGAGCGTCTGACCGAAAAGCGCCGTAGAGGATCCCGTAGCGATCCATCGAGAGGATCGGTCCGGCGCCGGCGTTCCCGACGAAGACGTAGCTCGTCTCGACGGTCTGACAGAGACCGCCACCGAGCGCGTAGACGTCGTCGACGAAGCAGACCGTGCGTGACGAGCCTGGTCCGAGGGCGCCGGGTGGCGCGGGCGCGACGATCCGGGGCGTGAAGCCGCAGATCGTCCGCGACGAGACGATCGTCGCGGCCGACGCCGATTGAGCGACCACGGTGGCCGCCGCGGCGACCACGACGACTAGGGCGAGGAGACGATTGGACATGGTTCCTCCTGGCGGGCGGAGAAGGACGGCGACCAAGGATGGCCCGAGAGGAGACGGCGGCCCACTGGCCGTCGGGCTGGTCCGCGCGATACGGCAGGCCAGGCCGGCGCGGGTGCGCGGCTACACCTCGAGCACGATCGTGACAGGGCCGTCGTTGATCAGCTCCACCGCCATGCGCGCGCCGAAGACCCCTGCCTCGACTCGCAGCCCGAGGTCCCGGAGCACATCGCAGAAGCGTTCGTAGAGCGGTTTCGCCTGCTCGGGTGGCGCGGCCTCCGTGAAGCTCGGGCGGTTGCCCTTGGCGGTGTCCGCGATCAGCGTGAACTGGCTCACGACCAGGGCTGCGCCGCCGACGTCCACCACGCTTCGGTCGAAGCGGCCTTCCTCGTCCGGGAAGATCCTCAGACGCGCGATCTGGCCCGCCAGTCGGTCGGCTTCTGCCTCGCCGTCTCCTCGCGCGACGCCGAGTAGCACGCAGACGCCGCGACCGATCTCGCCCACGACGGCGCCCTCGACTGTCACGCGCGCCTGGCTCACCCGCTGCACGACGGCTCTCACCGCAGTACTATCGCGTACCGTCGGCGCGTGCGGTACGTGCTCCCCCTCCTCGCGCTCGTGCTCCTCGCCGGCTGCGGCTCCTCCAAGCGCGCCGCGTCCAGATTCGACCGCGCCGAGATGATCCGCTGCCTGCGCGCCGGCGGCAGCTCGTTCGCGCAGGCGGGCGGCGGCGTCGTCCGGCTCGACGTCGGCGGGGAGCACCGGTTCGCGACGCTCGCCGAGGTGGACGTCGCCTTCGGCCGCGACTCAAAGGACGCGCTCGCGCGGCTCCGCGCCCGCTTCTTCTTCCGGACGAACCAGAAGGCGAAGCCGTTCGTGCACGGCCGCTACGTCGGGAACGTCGCCTACGCGATCACGACGCTGCCGTTCTCGAAGCACGGCCCGAAGGGGCTGGACGCGGCGCGCGCCCGCGTGCGTGCGAAGGCGAAGCATCTCGTCGAAGGCTGTCTCGCCCGGTCGCGGGCTTAACGCGGCCGGAATGAATCCGCCCGCGCGTCGCTAGCTGAGGTCTCGGATCCGGCCCGCGTAGAGCTCGCTCGCGGGCCGGAGCGAGCTCGCGAGCTTGTAGTGGCCGTTCGCTTCGGCGTCGCGGCCCTGCTTCTCGAGGCAGCGGCCGAGGGCGTAGTGGGCGTAGTCGTCGGCCGGCGAGAGCTCCAGCATCTTCCGGAACTCGCTCTCCGCCTCGGCCCAGCGGTGGATGCGGAAGTAGGCGATCCCGAGCGCCTCGCGGATCGACGCCTTCTCGGGCTCG
>DASUZD010000189.1:0-7764 GCA_036377055.1 Gaiellaceae bacterium
TCTCGTCGCCGACGCGAACCGTCGTGCCTTCGACCGCGGTCACGCGTGCGCCCTGCCGCAGCTCGGCCCCGGCCGCGGCGGCCTGCTCGGCGAGATAGGCGTCGAGCCGGCGCCGCTGCGTCATCACGGCGAGACGCGAGCCGCTCCGCCGCTCGAACCTCGGCCCGTAGCGGAGCCGGGCCTCGAGCGTGTCGACGGTCTCCTCGACGACCGAGTCGACGGAGAAGGGAAGCTGCCGCAGCGCGCGCTCCGTGAGCCCGCCGCCGCAGGGCTTGTCGCGCGGGAACCGCGCGCGCTCGAGCAGGCACACGCGCGCGCCCGCGCGCGCGAGGCGGTAGGCGGCGGTCGAGCCGGCGGGCCCGGCGCCGACGACGATGACGTCGAACCGCTCCAAGCGGCCAAGGCTACAATTCGCCGCTCCCTGGGGGTGTGCCCGAGCGGCCAAAGGGAACGGGCTGTAAACCCGTCGGCTCAGCCTACGGAGGTTCGAATCCTCCCGCCCCCATAGCCGCCCGAAGTCCGCCTACGGCTTCGCCGCAGCCATGACGACTTCGGGCGGATCGTCGGCTGACGGAGAGCCTTCCGAGCCGGCGCGGGCAAAGCCCCCGCCGGCGTCAAGCGGATGGTGGCATGCCAGTGCACACCGTGGCAAGCCATATGCACGTCCGATCGCATGGCGCTAGCAATGTGGATATGCTCGCGTCCGGTGGCAGCTCGATGCCCTCGTAATGCATTGGCACACGACCGGGGGGAGAACCGAATCGTGTCAAGCGGCTTGAGCAGGGGTGAGCTCTTGCGCCGCGGCGCGGCGGGCGGAGCAGCGGTTGTGTCGGGTTCGCTCGTCGGCGCCTTCGCAGGACAAGCCGATGCTGCGACAGTTCCCGACAACGACCTGGCTTACCTGCGACTCCTGGTCGCAGCCGAGCTCCTCGAAGCAGATCTTCAGGAACAGGCGCTCACGAGCGGAAAGCTGAGCCGCCGTTCGACGGCAGTGGTCAAGAAGACGGCTGCGGACGAGAAGGCGCACTACGCGAGGCTTGCTCAGCTGGTCACGGCTGCCGGTCAGCCGCCGGCGACGTCGGGTGACATCGACTTCTCCTACCCGAAGGGCAGCCTTGCCTCGCAGGCTTCCGTCCTGAAGGTTGCGGCACAGATCGAGACGCTCGTTCTGGGCGCGTATCTCGGCGCGATCGAGAATGTCGAGACCGCAGAGCTTCGGCTTCCGCTCGGGCAGATCGCGGCGAACGAGGCACAACACGTGAGTGCGCTTGCTGCGCTGCGTGGCCGCACCGTGATCGGACGCCCGTTCCCGCCGTCGCTTCAGATCGACGCAGCTTCGGCAGCGCTCGACAGATTCGAGAGCTGACCGATGCCGAAGCAGGTCTACAGCGCAAGCGAAGCCGCGGCGGCGCTCGGGATCAGCCTCGACACCCTGCGCCGTTGGGACAAGGCGGGCCGCCTGAAGGTCGAGCGGGACGCTAGCAACCGACGCGTCGTGCCGGCCTCGGAGATCGATCGGCTGCGCGGCGACGGTGAAGGAGCGCACATCAGCGCTCGGAACCGCTTCCACGCGATCGTCACCGACGTGAAGACCGACGGCTTGATCGCGCAGGTCGAGATGGTCGTGAGCGAGCCTGTTCGGCTCGTCTCGATCGTCACCCGCGACGCCGTCGAAGAGCTCGGCCTGAAGAAGGGCATGACCGCGACCGCGATCGTCAAATCCACCAACGTGATCATCCAGAGCTAGCGAAAGCGGGTCCTTCAGTGCGCCGTGTGAACCGCCGTGCCGTTGTTCCCGCCGCCGTTGCCTTGATCGCCGTGCTCGGCTCGGTCGCTGGTCAGGCGTCGGCTAGGCGGAACGCGCAAATCACGGTCTACGCCGCGGCGTCCCTGACCGATGTCTTTCCAAAGATCGATTCGGGCCAGAAGTACCAGTTCGGCGGCTCGAACACGCTCGCCGCGCAGATCACGCAGGGTGCGCCCGCCGACGTCTTCGCGTCGGCGAACGTGACTCTTCCGAATCAGCTGTTTGCTAATCGCCTGTGTTCGAAGCCGGTGGTCTTCACGCGCAATATGCTCGTCGTGGTCGTGCCGAAGGCGAACCCGGCCCACATCCGCACGATCTACGACCTCGCCAAGTCCGGCGTGAAGCTCGTCATCGCGGGTCCGGGTGTGCCTGTCGGGAGCTACACGCTCCAGATCCTGAAGAACATGAACCTTTCCGGCCCGGTCTTGAAGAACGTCGTCAGCCGCGAGACCGACGTACGCGAGGTGCTCGCGAAGGTCGCGCTCGGCGAGGCAGACGCCGCGTTCGTCTATTCGACCGACGCGAAGGCGGTCTCGGGCAAGGTGACCGTGATCAAGGTGCCGGCCTGGGCGCAGCCGAAGGTGCAATATGGGATCTGCGTCGTCTCCAAGAGCAGCAACACGACCGACGCTCGCGCATTCATCAACAAGGTGCTGAGCAAGGCTGGCCAGGCGCGGCTGCGCCAGTACGGTTTCCTGCCGCGTGTGAAGGCTGCGCCCGCGAAGAAGAAGAAGAAGTAAGCCCGCCGGGGCGTGCAGAGTGAGTCAGCTCATGGACGGTCGCCCGCGATGAAGCGGGCGCTCCTCGTCTGCCTCTTCACGGCAACGGCGATCGTGACGCTCGCCTTTCTGGCTCTTCCGATCGTCGCGATCTTCGCCCACACGACGCCGGGCCACTTGCTCGACCAGTTCTCGAATCCCGTCGTCCGTGACGCTTTCGTCGTCAGCCTGAAGACGAGCCTGATCGCGCAGGCGCTGATCGTGCTCCTCGGCACCCCGACCGCCTATCTCTTGGCGACCCGAAGATTCCCCGGACGCCCCGTGGCGGTCACGCTCGTAGAGCTGCCGCTCGTCCTGCCGCCCGCGGTGGCCGGCATCGGCTTACTGGCCGCCTTCGGCCGCCTTGGCCTGCTCGGATCAACCTTCGACGCTCTCGGAATCGCCCTCCCCTTCACCCAGACGGCGGTGACGATCGCCGTCGCGTACGTTGCGAGCCCGCTCTACGTCCGGCAGGCGATTGCTACGTTCGAAGCGACCGATCCGAACCTGACCGCGGCCTCCCGGACGCTCGGCGCCGGCCCGATGCGGACGTTCTTCCGCGTCGTGCTACCGCTCGCGCGAGGCGGTCTGATCGCCGGCCTCGCCCTCTCCTTTGCACGCGGGCTCGGCGAGTTCGGCGCCACGATCATGTTCGCGGGCAGCCTCCAGCGCGTCACTCAAACGCTGCCACTCGCGATCTACGCCGAGTTCGACCGCAACTTCGACGCCACGCTCGCGATGTCCGGCGTACTCGTCCTGCTCAGCGTCGCTCTCCTCCTCGGGCTCAGAATTGGACTGACATGGCAACGCTCGCCCTCGAAGAGATCGTTGTACCTCTTCGGACCTTCAGCCTCCGGCTGACCCTCGACATCGAGTCGGCGATCGCCTTAGTCGGTCCCTCCGGGGCCGGGAAGACCACCGTGCTCCGAGCGATCGCCGGACTGGTCCGGCCGGCGTCGGGCCGCATCACCTCGAACGGCGAGGTCTGGTTCGACGCAGCGAAGGGCATTTCGCTCGCCCCGGACCGCCGACGAGTCGGTCTCGTCTTCCAGGACTACGCACTCTTCCCACACCTGTCCGTCCGCCAGAACATCGAGTACGCTCGGCACCACCAGGCCGACGACTACCTCGACCGCTTCTCGATCCGACATCTGGAACGAGCGCGGCCGCCAGATCTCTCCGGAGGCGAGCGTCAGCGTGTCGCGCTCGCCCGTGCGCTCGCCCGCGACCCGGACGTGCTACTCCTCGACGAACCGCTCTCTGCACTCGACGCGCACACCAAAGCCGGCGTGCGCTCCGAGCTCCACGACCTGCTCCGCGGACTCGGACTCCCCGTTCTCGTCGTCACACACGACTACGAGGACGCAGCCGCGCTCGCCGATCGTGTCGGCGTTATCGTCGACGGTGAACTCCGACAGATCGGGCCCCCCGGCCAACTCGTCGCCGAGCCGAGCGACCCGTTTGTCGCCTCCTTTACAGGCGCAAACCTTCTGAACGGGTACGGCGAGCGGGTCTCGGGAGTCACTCGCGTCCGACTGCTAGACGGAACCGTCGTCACCACCGCCGACGACGCCCACGGCGACGTCGTCCTCGCCGTCTACCCCTGGGACATCACCGTCTCGACGGTTCGACCCAACGACTCCGCGATGAACCTGATCAGCGCTCCGATCCGCGGAATCACAGAGCTCGGCAACCGGATCCGCGTCTCCATCGGCCCAGTCAGTGCCGAGATTACGGCAGACTCCTTCGAACGCCTGGGCCTGAAGGTCGGGCAGACAGCGTTCGCGTCGTTCAAGGCGACCGGGACCCGTGTGGTCGCGAATAGTCGCTCGGGCAGCCGACCGAAGTCCGGCCTCGGCTCGCCGAGGCCATGACGACTTCGGTCGGATCGGCTGACGGAGAGCGTTTGTTGGCCGGCGCGGGCAAAACCCGCACCGGCGGCGAAGACCTTCCCTAGAGTAGGGCCGTGGAGCGCTTCGACGTCCTCGTCGCGGGCGCCGGGCCCGCGGGATCGGCTACCGCGTATCGCCTCGCGCGCGCGGGCGCGCGTGTGCTCTTGGCCGACCGGGCGCGGTTCCCGCGCGACAAGCCTTGCGGCGGCGGCGTCACGCTGCGCGCGCTTCGGGAGCTTCCGATCGACATCGAGCCCGTCGTCGAGGAGGTCGTCGACCGGTTCGAGGTTCGGCTCGAGTACCGACGGCGGTTCGTCCGCGGTGGCGACGGGCCGCTCTGCCTGCTGACGCAGCGCCGCAGGCTCGACGCCCACCTCGCCGCGGAGGCTGCGGCGGCCGGTGCGGAGTTTCGCGACGGCGTCAAGGTGGACGCGATCGAGCTCGACGACGACTGCGTTGTCGCGACCGTCGGCGGCGACCCCGTCCGCGCCAAGGTGCTCGTCGGCGCGGACGGCGCCAACGGCGTGACGGCTCGCGCGCTCGGCCTCGACGGCCGCGAGATCGGGGTCGCGCTCGAGGGCAACTGCGGCTACGACCGGGTCGACCGCGAGCGGTACGCAGGGCGGCTCGTGCTCGAGGTCGGGATCGTCCCGGGCGGCTACGGGTGGGCGTTCCCGAAGGGCGACCATGTCAACTTCGGGATCGGCGGTTGGGAGCGGGAGGGGCCGCGGCTTCGCGACCATCTTCGGCGACTGTGCGCGGCGCACGGGATCGACGCCGGCCAGCTCAGCGACCTGCGCGGCTTCCGGCTGCCGATGCGCCGGCCCGACTCGGGGCTCGTGCGCGGGCGCGTGCTGCTCGTTGGCGACGCTGGCGGGCTCGTCGATCCGCTCTCCGGTGACGGGATGTACGAGGCCTTCGTCAGCGCCCGGCTGGCAACCGAAGCGATCCTCGACCTCTTCGAGGGGCGCGCGAGCGACCTCGAGCCGTACGAGCACGCGACGATCGCGGCGCTCGGCCCGCATGCGGCGGCCTCCTGGAGCGCGAAGGTCGCGCTCGACCGGTTCCCGCGCCTCGCGTTCGTCGTCGCGCCGCTCGTGTGGCCGACCGTCGCGCGGCTCCTGCGCGGCGAGATGGAGCACCCGGGCCAGGCACGCGGGCTCGCACGGCCTCCGCTCCGGGTCCTCAGGCGGATGGCGATCCGCGCCGGAGACCGAGGCGCGGCGTTCCGAGCGGCGCTCCCGCAGAGCTAAAGCGCGCTCGCGCGGCTGCCGATGCAAGCCGCGCGTGGAACTGAACGCGATCCTTCGGCGCGCCGTCGAGCTCGGCGCCAGCGACGTCCACCTGAAGATCGGCCAGCCGCCGATCGTCCGGCGCGACGGCGCGCTCCTTCCGATGGAGGGGTGGCCCGCGCTGGACGAGTCGGCGCTCACGACGGCGCTCGACACCGTCGGCGCCGCCTCCCCGCTGCGCCTCGCGTCGTTCCTCTCCAGCGGAGACCTGGACCTCGCCTACGACAGCGAGGACCTGCCGCGCTTCCGCGTCAACGCCTTCCGCCAGCGCGGCGCGACCTCGTTCGCCTTCCGCGTGATCCCGAAGACGGTGCCGACGTTCGAGCAGCTCGAGCTTCCGCCCGGCGTCCAGCGGCTCGCGGAGCAGCACCGCGGGCTGATCCTCGTCACCGGCGCGACCGGCTCGGGGAAGACGACGACGCTCGCGGCCATGATCGACTTCATCAACCGGGCGCGCCGGCAGCACATCGTCACGATCGAGGACCCGATCGAGATCCTGCACGAGGACCGCGGCTGCATCGTCAACCAGCGCGAGGTCGGGCTCGACACGGAGTCGTTCGAACAGGCGCTCCGGCGCGCGCTGCGCCAGGACCCGGACGTGATCCTGATCGGCGAGCTGCGCGACGCCGAGACGGCGCAAACCGCGCTTCAGGCCGCCGAGTCCGGCCACCTCGTCCTCTCGACGATGCACACGATCGACGCGGCCGAGACGATCGGGCGGATGATCGAGTTCTTCCCGGCCGTCAAGCAGCCGCAGATCCGGTCGATCATGGCCGGCGTTCTCGTGGGCGTCGTGAGCCAGCGGCTGCTGCCGAAGATCGACGGCGGGCGGGTCGCGGCGGTCGAGGTGATGGTGACGAACACGCGCATCGCCGACCTGATCCGCGAGTCGCGCGCAGAGGAGATCTCGGAGGCGATCGCCGAGGGTTCCTTCTTCCAGATGCAGACGTTCAGCGACGCGCTGCTCGACTTCGTCCTCGGTGGGCGCGTCGACCGCGAGGTCGCGGCGAACGCCGCCTCGAACCGGCACGACTTCGAGGTCGCGCTCGACCACGCGCTCAAGGCGCACGCCGCGGACGTGCGGGCCGAGGAGGCCGAGGCCCGGCGCGCCGACTCGGCGCAGGCCGTTCCCGAGCTGCGCGTCGTCCGGCCGGCGCCGTGATCCGCCGGGCGCTGCTCGCGCTGGCGCTCGCCGCCGGTCTCGGCGCGTGCGCGATCGCTGCCAGCGCTCGTGCCGACACCTTCGCCGTCCTCGCCGCTGCTCCGTCGACGCTGCCCGGTGCGGACACGCCCAACGCGCCGGGCTCGATCGTCCTGCCGCCGTCTCTGTCGACGCCGCCCGCGGCGCCCGAGAAGCTCTCGTACGACCGCCTCGAGTCGCTCTGGAAGGGCGCCGGCGCCGCGTACGGGATCCCGTGGCAGGTGCTCGCGGCGATCAACGAGGTGGAGTCGAACTTCGGCCGGAACATGGGCCCGAGCTCCGCGGGCGCGATCGGCTGGATGCAGTTCATGCCCTCGACGTGGGAGCGGTGGGGGCTGGACGCGAACGGCGACGGCGTCGCCGACCCATGGACGGCCGAGGACGCGATCTACGCCGCCGCGCGCTACCTCGCCGCGTCGGGCGGCCACGACGACGTCGCTCGGGCGGTCTTCGCCTACAACCACGCGCAGTGGTACGTCGACGAGGTGCTCGGGCTCGCGAAGGTCTTCCATGACTCGGGCGCGACCGTGACCTTCACGCTCGACCGGCTTCAGCAGCGGCTCCAGACGGCTTCGGCCCAGGTCTTGGGCGCCAGCCGGGCGCTCGTCCGCGCGCAGGCGCGAGAGCGAGTGCTGGCGGCCCACGAGGACGACCTCGCTCGCCGAGCGCAGGCGACGCCGCTTCTCTCCGACCAGCTCGACGCGGAGAAGCGCGCGGTGCTCGCGGCGGTTCGCCACGACGACGCGGCGGCAGAGGTCGCCAGGCTGCAAGCGGCGCTCGACGCAGCCCAGCGGGAGCTCGACTCGGCGCGCGC
>DASUZD010000190.1:0-5633 GCA_036377055.1 Gaiellaceae bacterium
AGCGACGGATCACGGTACATGCGGAGGAGCTCGCGCTCGATCTCCGCCACCGTCGCCGCGCGCGGCACGCCGTCCCGCTGCTCGGCGAGCACCTCGTCGTGCGCGTAGAAGTAGTGCAGGTAGTAGGACGGGATCGCGCCGAGCTCGTCGAGCACCCGCCGCGGAAGGCCGACCTCGGCCGCAAGCTCGTCTCCGTGCTCCGAGAGGAGATCCGGGAGGACGTCGCTGCCGGCGACGCGCACGGCGCGCACCCAGGTCAGGTGGTTGAGGCCGACCTGGTCGACGAGCACGCGCTCGGGCTCGACGCCGAGGAGACCCGCGAAGCGGCGCTGGAAGCCGATCGCGACGTTGCAGAGGCCCACGGCGCGGTGTCCGGCGTCGAGCAGCGCGCGGGTGACGATGCCGACCGGGTTCGTGAAGTCGACGATCCATGCGCCGGCCGCCGCGCGCTCGCGCACTCGCTCGGCGATCTCGAGCACGACCGGCACGGTGCGCATCGCCTTCGCGAAGCCGCCGGCGCCCGTGGTCTCCTGCCCGATGCAGCCGCACCGCAAAGGCACCGTCTCGTCGCGCAGGCGCGCCTCCTGGCCGCCCACCCGGATCTGGATCAGGACGAAGTCGGCGCCCTCGACCGCAGCGTCGAGGTCGCCGCCGAGCTCGAGCTCGCCGTCGTAGTCCTGCCGGTCGAGCATCCGCCGCGCGAGCCCGCCGACGATCTCGAGCCTCTCGGCGTCGATGTCGTGGAGTGCCAGCGCGTCCACGGGCAGGCGCGAGAGCCCCGAAACGAGCTCCGGCGTGTAGGTCGAGCCGGCGCCGACCACCGCGAGCTTCATCCCTTCACCCCGGTCAGGGTGACGCCCTCGACGAAGACCTTCTGCGCGAGGAAGAACAGCACGACGACGGGCGCCATCACGAGGAGCGTCGCGGCCATGGTCAGGTTCCACTGCACCTGGTGCAGCGAGCGGAACTGCGAGAGCCCGATCTGGAGCGGCCAGTTGTGCGGGTTCTCGTTCGTGTAGAGAAGCGGGAGGAAGAAGTCGTTGAACGTGTAGAGGAACGAGAACAGCGCGACCGCGGCGATCGCCGGCTTCGCGAGGCGCACGACGACCGTCGTCAGGATCCGCAGCTCGCCGCAGCCGTCGACGCGCGCCGCGTCGATGTACTCCTGCGGGATCGTCAGGAAGAACTGGCGGAGCAGGAAGATCGAGAAGGCGTCGCCGAGCCAGTTCGGGATGATCACCGGCCACAGGGTGCCGACGAAGTGGAAGCCGAACGGATGCCACTTCGACCAGGCCGCGTAGAGCGGGACGACCGAGACCTGCGGCGGCAGCATGAGCGCGACGAGCACGACCATGAACGCGACCTCGCGCCCGCGCCAGCGCAGGCGGGAGAGCGCGTACGCGACGGGGATGCTCGAGAGGAGGAGCCCGAGCGTCGCGAGGAACGAGTACATCATCGTGTTGAACGTCCAGCGCCAGATCGGCGCCGTCGTGAAGACGTCCTTGAAGTTCGACCAGCGGAACGGGTGCGGCCAGAGCGCACCGGAGAGCGCCTGGTGGCTCGTCATCACCGCAGTGACGGCGATGAAGAAGATCGGCGCGAGGAAGGCGATCGCGGCCGTGATCAGGAGGGAGTGGTCCGCGACCGCGAGCAGGAACCGGCGCCGCCGGACCTCGCGCGGCAGCTTCCTCCGCTCCAGGGTGCGGGCGGTGACCGGAGCCGCGGCGACGCTCATCGGACGGCGCCCTGGTAGTGCACCCAACGCCGCGAGTTGAGGATGATCACGAGGACGACGGCGAAGGCGACCCCGAGCAGGATCATCGCGAGCGCGGCCGCGTAGCCCATGTTGAAGTAGGTGAACCCGTGCTGGTAGATCAGCACCGGGTAGAAGAGCGTCGAGTCGAGCGGGTACCCGAGGTGGTTCACGGTGTCGCCCGCCTGGTCGGCCTGGCCGGCCGCGATGTTCGCGGCGACGTACGCCTGGGTGAAGTACTGGAGCGCCTGGATCACTCCGAGGACGACGGAGAACAGGATCACCGGGCTGATCGTCGGCAGCGTCACCCAGCGCAGACGCTGGAGCGGCCCGGCGCCGTCGAGCTCGGCCGACTCGTACAGGTGCTTCGGCACGTCGAGCACCGCCGCGAGGAAGATGATCATCGTGTTCCCGATCCCCCAGAGGCCGAGGATGAGGAGCGACGGCTTCGCCCACCCCGGCGACTGGAACCACAGCGGCCCGTGTATGCCGAGGTGGCCGAGGATGATGTTCACCGGGCCGGTCGCCGGGTTCAGGATGAAGACGAACCCGAGCGTCGCCGCCACCGGCGGGGCAAGCGCGGGCAGGTAGAAGATCGTCCGGAACACGCCGAGGCCGCGACGCGCGCGGGCGAGCATCAACGCGACGCCGAGCGCGAACACGACTTGGAGCGGGACGAGGAAGGCGATCAGCCAGAGCGTGTTGCGGACGGCCGGCCAGACCTGTGGGTCGTCGTGGAGCAGGTACCGGTAGTTCGCGGTGCCGATCCACTTCGGCGACGAGAGCAGGTTGTAGTGCGTGAACGAGAGGTACGCGTTCCAGACGATCGGATACGCGAAGAAGAGGGTGAAGCCGGCGAGCCAGGGGCTCATCAGGAGGAGCACGAGGCCGCGACGGCGCCATGCCGCCCGGCTCCTGGCTCGCCGGCGGGCCGCCGGCCGAGCTACCGCGCCGGCGGACGCGTCGATCACGGCGGGCCGCCACCTCCGGCCTGCGCGTTCTGAGCGTCGATCTGCTTGTCGAGCGTCTGGAGCCCCTTGTGCAGGTCCTTGACCTTGCCCGCTTGGTACTTGACCGTGAACCGCCCGATCAGCGACAGGTTCGCATTTCCCGCGGCGGTGATCGGCGCCGTGGCCGAGTTCTTGTTGTTGAAGATCTTGATGAACGTCGCGAAGTTCTTGTCCGGCTTCAGCTCCTTCGACTTCGCGGAGCTCCGCGTCGACGGCACGTTCCGGATCCCGTTCGAGAAGCGGGCCAGCGCGTGGTCGTTCGTCGTCAGGTACTTCACGAGCGCCCAGGCCTGGTCGACGTTCTTCCCGCCCTTCGGGATGCCGATGATCGTGCCGTTCACGGAGCCTGCGCCGTAGAGCTCAGGATGCGCGTCGTCGACCGGCATCGGCGCGGTCGCGTACTTCAGCTCCGGGTGCTCCGCGTGGAGGAACGCGACGCGCCACTCGCCGTCCATCATCATCGCGATCCGGCCGGTCTCGAACGCGTTCGAGGCGGAGAACTCGTCGGCCGGCTTCGCCTGGAAGCGAACGAGGTTGTTGTACCCGTACCAGTCGACGAGGCTCTTCTGCCAGCGGAGGATCTTCGAGAACGCGAACTGCTTGGCGATGATCGACTTGCCCTTCGAGTCGAGGTACTTCGCGCCGAAGAGCGGCGCGTAGTTCGTCATGTCGTTGAAGTTCCCCGAGTAGAAGCCCCAGAACGGGTCGTAGCCGACCACCTTGAGGTTGTTCCCGCTCCGCTGCGTGAGCTTCTTGGCGTCGGCGCTCAGCTCGCTGAACGTCTTCGGCGGGCTCGTGATCCCAGCCTTCGCCAAGAGAGTCTTGTTGTAGTAGAGCCCGTACGAGTCCGCCAGCAGCGGGAGCGCACACCGCTTGCCCTTGTACTGCGTGTAGTACAGCGACGTCTTCGGGAACTGGCTCAGGTCGATGTTGTCCTTCTTCAGGAACGGCGCGAGATCGATCCAGGCACCCGTTCCGCAGTAGACGCCGACGTTCGCCGACGTGAACGAGCTGACCACGTCGGGAGCGTTCCCCGAGCGGATCGCGTTCGTGATCTTCGTGTCGTTGATCGAGCCGACCACCTTGACCGTCACGTCCGAGTGCTTCTGGTCGTACTCGGAGACGACGCCCTTGAACTCCTTCAGCTCGCGCGCGCTCCAGCCCACCCAGATCGTGATCTTGGTCGCCTTCGCGGCCCTGTGCGAGGCGGGGCCGGACGACGTCTTCGCTGCGGCGCCGACGGCCGTCGCGCCGACCACGAGAGTCGCGAGCAGCATTCCCGTCCAACGTCTCATCTGACCCTCCTAGAGGTCGAGAGCACGGCAGTTAGTTAGGTTTCCGAACCAGCTGCGACTCTACGACGGGAGTCCGCAGAAGTCAAGCTGGACGTTTGCCCGAAATGAGTTAAGGTTCTTGACCACATGAGCCGAGCGATCCCTCCGCTGCTCAAGGACCTCAACGAGCGCACGGTGCTCGAGGCGATCCGCGCGGGGGCGCCGATCTCGCGCGCCGAGATCTCGCGGCGGGCCGGGATCTCGAAGCCGACCGTCTCGCTCGCGCTCCAGTCGCTCCTCGACGCGGAGCTGGTTCGCGAGACCTCGCACGACCCGGGGCGGCCGACCTACGGCGCGGTCTACTTCGAGCCGGTACCCGACGCGGCGCTCGTCATCGGCTTCGACCTCGGCGCGCGGTTCCTCCGCGGCGCGATCTGCGACCTCCAGGGACGGATTCGCGCGCGGCAGGACGTGGAGCTCGCTGCGCCCGGCGCCGAGGCGGCGCTCGAGACGATGGTCGCGCTCGCGTTCTCGCTGCTCGAGACGACCGGCAAGACCGCGGACGTGATCGACGGCTGCGTGGTCGGCGTCCCGGGAGTCGTCGAGACCGGCTCGGGGCGGATCAACCTCGCGCTGAACGTTCCACGGCTCGAAGAGCACCGGTTCGACGCGGAGCTGACGGAGCTGCTTGGCCTGCCGGTGACGCTCGAGAACGACGTGAACCTCGCCGCGCTCGGCGAGCGCTGGCAGGGGATCGCTCGCGGCGTCGACGACTTCGTCTTCCTCTCGATCGGCACGGGGTTCGGCGCCGGGCTCGTCCTCGGCGGCGAGCTGCACCGCGGCCACAACGGCTTCGCCGGCGAGGTCGACTACGCGCTCGCCGGCTTCGGCGCCGACGTCGATCCGTCCGCGGTCGGGGTCGCGGGAATCGTCGAGGGGTTCATCGCGCGAGACGGGCAGAAGACGCAGCTCGCCCGGCCGCACGACGCGCGCTCGGTCTTCGCGGCCGCCCGCGCCGGCGATTCGCTCGGCCGGGAGGTCGTGGACGAGATCGCGCGACGGATCGCGCTCCACGTCGGCGCGATCGCAGCGGTCGCCGACGTCGCTTTGGTGGTCCTCGGCGGCGGGCTCGGCGCGAACGGCGACCTGCTGCTCGACCCGGTTCGGTCCCGGCTCGCGGAGTGGCTGCCGTACCCGCCGCGCGTCGAGGTCTCGAGCCTCGGCGAGGCCGCCGTTCTGACGGGCGCTTTGGCCGTCGGGCTGCGGTCGGCGCTCGACAACGTGTTCGTGAACCGGACGCGTCGCAGCTAACGCGTTCTCAGGCCGCTGACGGGGCCGCCGCTGTTTCCGTGCAGGTCGTTGTGGCGCGAGACGACGGTGAGGTTGACGTCGCTGCGCCCCTGTAGCCCGGCGCCGGCGTTGCCGCGGATCGTGTTGCGCTCGACGAGCACGCGCCCGCCGCCGCGGTCCTGGCCGCCGTTGAAGACGATCCCGCCGCGTTGCGGCGCCGCCGCACTCGTCCCGTTGCCGACGATCTGGTTGCGGGCGATCGTGACGTCGGTGCCGTAGACGAGGCGACCCGCGTTCGTGCTGAAG
>DASUZD010000191.1:0-4158 GCA_036377055.1 Gaiellaceae bacterium
AGATCCCGGCGGCTAAGAGCCAGTACGTCGCCGGGGCGGCGAAAGGAAAGCGCCGCCGCGCAAAGACCGGCGCGACGACGATCGCGATCAGCAGGAGGGCGAACCACAAGGCGGGCGCGGCCTCCGAGTTGCGTCCGACGACGACCTCGAGCATTGCCTCGAGCCCGAGGAGCGCGATCAGCACGTCGAACCAGTGCTTCCGCACGAAGTCGACCACTCGGCTCACGCGTTGAACGTACTCCACTGCGTCGATCGTCGCCTCCTACCTGAGTACGACTAGGAATCGTCGGCCGGTACGAGCTCGAATCCGGCCTCCCGACGACGCGCCCTGGCCGCCGCGCTCCTAGCGTCGAGCCCATGAACTCGACGAAAGGACCAGCGATGCAAGCCCCGCGACCCAAAGCGTTCGGCGCAGCGCGAATCGTCGCGCTCGCGCTCGTCTCCGTCACCGCGCTCGGCCTCGCGTACCTCCATTTCGGCGCCGGAACCGACCAGGTCTCCGTGCCGAACGGCGCGCGGGCCGGCCAGCTGAAGCTCCACCCCTGCCACTACGCGACCGAGAACGGGAGCTACGCCGCCGACTGCGGCACGCTCGTCGTGCGCGAGAACCGCCACGACCCGAGCTCGCGCCTGATCGCGCTTCCAGTGAAGCGGATCCGTGCGCGCTTCGCGCATCCGGGCGTGCCGATCTTCCGGCTCCAGGGCGGGCCGGGGATCACCAACATGGTGTTCGCCGAGGCGAGCCGGTTCGCCGATCGGCACGACGTCGTGCTCGTCGGCTACCGGGGCGTCGACGGATCGACGGTGCTCGACTGCCCGGAAGTCATAAAGGCGCGCGAGCACGCGCGCGACTTCCTGACTGACGCGTCGTACCGCGCCGACGCAGCCGCGTTCAAGGCCTGCGCAAAGCGCCTCCAGGACGACGGCGTCGACCTCGCCGGTTACTCCCTCCCCGAGCGCGTCGACGATCTCGACGCGGCGCGCCGCGCTCTCGGCTACGACCGTATCGACCTCCTGAGCGAGAGCGCCGGCACGCGCACGGCGATGATCTACGCCTGGCGCTACCCCAGCCGGATCCGCCGCTCGGTGATGATCGGCGCCAACCCGCCCGGCCACTTCCTCTGGGACGCGAAGACGACGTGCGAGCAGATCCGCCGGTATGCGACCCTCTGCGCTAACGACGCGTCCTGCCGGGGCCGCACGCCAGACCTCGCGGCCTCGCTCCACTCGGGCTTCGAGAACATCCCGGGCCGGTGGTGGTTCCTGCCGGTCAAGAAGGGCAACGTCAAGGCAGCCGCGTTCTTCGGCCTGATGAACGCGACGAGCGACGGCGGCGGGCCGCTCAACGGTCCGCTGACGATCGACACGATGCTCTCGGCCAACAAAGGTGATGGAAGCGGCGCGTGGCTCCTATCGATGATGGCGCAGCTGCTGTTCCCGCGCCAGCAGGTCTGGGGCGACGTCGCATCCGTCGGCCTCAGGACCGACGCTTCGGCGGCGAGGCGCTTCTTCGCGAGCGGCGCCGACCGCGGGTCGGTGATCGGCGCTCCCGGTACCGACCTGATCTGGTCGGGTGGCCGGCTCCTCGACGCCTGGCCCGCGAACCCGGACGAGAACGAGTACACACGCGTCCGCGACTCGCAGGTGGAGACCCTCTTGATCGGCGGCAAGCTCGACTTCGCGACGCCGCCGCAGTGGGGGACACGCGACCTGCTCCCGCACTTGCCGAACGGCCACCAGGTCGTCCTCTCGAACATCGGCCACACGGACGACTTCTGGACGTACCAGCCGGCGGCGAGCAACCGCCTGATCAACACGTTCCTCGACCGGGGCCGCGTCGACACGTCGCTCTACACGGACAAGCCCGTCGACTTCTCCCCGAGCATGAGCCACGGCTGGATCGCGAAGATCGTCCTGGCCGTGATGCTCTCGATCGCGGGGCTGACGGTGCTTACGCTGCTCTGGATGCCGCTTCGCCTTCGTCTGCACGGCGCCTACGGGCGGAAGGGCAGCAGCGTCATGCGCTCCATCTACGCGCTCGTGCTCGGGCTGGGCGGCTGGTTCGTCGGCGCGCTGATCGTGATGACGGCGTTCCCGACCGTGCCGCTCCAGGACGAGCTGCTCGGCGCTCTCTCGGTCGGTGTGCCCGTCGGCCTCGGTCTCTACTTCGCCTGGGTCCAGCGCGGGTGGTCTGCACAGACCAAGGCCGTCGGATTCGCGGCGGCGGCGGGCGGCGCGCTCGTCGGCGCGTGGCTCGGCTTCAACGTGACGTCCGCCGGCTTCGGACTGCTCGCGCCGCTGCTGGCGATCGTGGGAGCCGTCGTCAGCGCGAACGCGACGCTCCTCGGGCTCGACATCGCCTGGGACCGGCAGGCGCGCGATCGCTTCGCCGCGGCAGCGAAGGAGACGCCGGAGGCGAGCCTCTCCACCGGCTGACGTTAGATCACCGCCGCGAGCCGGAACTCGGCTCGCGGCGGGGTTTCCCTGAGAACGGCCTCGCGATTGGGCACCAGTCGCGCTAGCAGCGACCGCCGTCGTATGCTGCCGCAGTTCCCGAGCTCGAGGAGGTAGCGGTGCCAGTCGTTCTCGTCCACGAGGGTCTGACGCAGGAGCAGTACGAGGAGTCCGTTCGCAGGCTCACCGGCGGGAACGAGCGATTGGAATCACCCGCCGACTGGCCCGTCCCCGGCCTGCTCGCCCACATCCCAGGGCAAGGCGAAAAATGCTTTCGCGTGGTCGATGTCTGGGAATCGCAAGAGGCGCTCGATGCATTCGCTGCCAAGCTGATTCCGATCCTCAACGAGATCGGAGTTCAGGGGACGCCCGAGGTCTATCCAGCGCACACGTACGTCTCTGCCTAACGCAAGCCGCTATCGCTGCGCGCCGGTCGCGCCGAAGCGCGCCAGCTCGGCGAGCGGCGCCAGCAGTCCGGCGACGTCGCCGGCGGCCGCGAGCCGATACTCAGCGCGCGGCGGGTAGTCGTCGACGAGCTTCCGCTCGATGACGGAGGCGGCCTCGAGCTCCTTCAGCGCGAGCGCGAGGGCGCGGGCGCTGATCGGCTTGAGCTCGGCGCGCAGGCCCGAGAAGCGCGCAGGTCCTGCTGAGAGCGCGAGCACGACCGGCAGGAGCCACTTCTTCCTGCCGAGGGCCTCTAAGCCGGCGGCGTCGAGGGCCTCGACGAGCGAGGCGCAGACGGGAGCGACGCGCTTGCCGGCCTCCGTCAAGACGTAGTCCGCCCGCAGCGGGTGGCCGTGGCCAGGGTTCCGCGTGACGCGACCGGCCTCGGCGAGCGCGGCCAGCGTCCGCCGCAGCGACTCGCGGCTCACTCCGAGACTGCGGTTCAGGTTCGCGAAGCGGCCGCCCGCGACGTCGCCGCGAGCAAGCTCCGCGAGCACCGGCACCGACCAGCGGTTGTGGAGCAGGCTCGGGAGACTCTCGCTTGACATGAAAGTAGTTGAAGTATAAAAACGTGACACGACGACGACAGGAGGAGTGCCATGACGCTCGCCAACGCACCAATCGACTACGACGGCCGCATGACCGCTGCGCTGAGCGTGAAGGACCTCGACGCCTCGATCCCCTGGTTCCAGGAGATGCTCGGCTTCGAGCTGATCTACCGCCTCGAGAACTGGGGCTGGTGCGAGCTGAAGACCGGCGTGCCGGGCGTGAGCCTCGGGCTCGGCGAGACCGACGAGGTGAAGACGGCCGGCGGCGCGACCCTGACGTTCAACGTCGCCGACATCGAAGCGGCGCGGGGTTACCTCGAGGCGCGCGGCGTCCGCTTCGACGGCGAGACGAGCGAGATCGAGGGGATGGTCAAGCTCGCGACGTTCTACGACCGACGGCAACTCGTTCATGCTCGCGCAGTCGCTCGACGGCGACAAGGCGCGGCGCGCGAGCGCTTAGTCGCGCGCGGCGGCAGGAGGCGCTGGCGCCGGCGCGCAGTGGGGCAGGTGGTGTTCCGCGAGCCGGAGCAGGAGTCCGTGGAGCTGTCCGCGCTCGCTTTCGTCGAGCGCTGCGAGGTACTCGTCCTCGAGCTCGCGGGCGAGCGTCCGGAGCTTCGCTAGCGCGCGCTTGCCATCGGGCGTGAGCTGGACGATGTGCCGGCGACGATCGGCCGGATCGCGCCGGCGCTCGACGAGGCCGTGCTCTTCGAGC
>DASUZD010000192.1:0-3551 GCA_036377055.1 Gaiellaceae bacterium
AGTCGGGGCGCGCGATCGGCCGCCAGCCGCGCTCGCGCCCGATCGCGTTCATCATCGCGGAGTACGAGGGGAAGAACTCCTCCGCCGCGCGCTCGGACGTGTCCGCGACGTAGGCGTGCGAGTTGATGCTGAGCGCCGGCACCGGGTCGTGACCAGCGCCGCGAGCCGCCTCGCGATGGAGCTCGGCGAGGGGCAGGAACCGCTCGGGCTGGCCGCCGATGATTGCGAGCGCCATCGGCAGCCCAAGCGTCCCGGCGCGCGCGGCCGACTCGGGGTTGCCGCCGACCGCGACCCAGACCGGCAACGTGTCCTGAAGCGGCCGCGGGTAGACGCCGAGGTCGTCGAGCGGAGCGCGGTGCTTTCCCGACCACGTCACGCGCTCTGCGTCGCGCAGGCGCAGCAGGAGCTCGAGCTTCTCGGCGAAGAGCTCGTCGTAGTCGCGCAGGTCGTAGCCGAAGAGCGGGAACGACTCGACGAACGAGCCGCGGCCGGCCATGATCTCGGCGCGGCCGCCGGAGAGCAGGTCGAGCGTCGCGAACTCCTCGAAGACGCGGACGGGATCGTCGGAGCTGATCACGCTGACCGCGCTCGTCAGACGGATCCGCCTCGTTCGCTCGGCGACTGCGGCCAGGACGACCGCGGGCGCCGAGACGGCGAAGTCCGTTCGATGGTGCTCGCCGACGCCGAAGACGTCGAGCCCGACCTGGTCGGCGAGCTGGGCCTCTTCGAGCAGGTCGCGGAGGCGCTGCTCGGCGCTGATCGTCCGGCCGGAGCGCGGGTCGGACCGCAGCTCGGCGAAGGTGTAGACGCCGATCTCCACGGGCCGGTTCTACCCGACGGACGCGCGGCCGAGCTCGAGCAGCTCGCGGACCATCCGATCGAGGTCGCGTTCGCCGTGCTCGAAGGCGAGGTGGCCGTCCGCGTCGAGCGGCCACTCCTCCTCTGGGCGATCCCAGGCGAGCTCGAGGCCGTTGCCGTCCGGGTCGCTGAGGTAGAGCGCCTCGTGCGTGCCGTGGTCGTTCACGCCGTCGAGCGGCCAGCCGGCCTCGACGAGCCGACGGAGCGCGTCCCCGAGCGCCTCGCGCGTGGGGTAGCGGATCGCGACGTGGTAGAGCCCGGTCGTGCCGGGCAGCGGGGGAGAGCCGCCGCGCGACGTCCAGGTGTTGAAGCCGAGGTGATGGTGGTAGCCGCCCGCAGAAAGAAAGAGCGCGTCCGGCCGCCGGAAGACGACGTCGAACCCGAGGATGCCGACGTAGAAGTCGTGGACGCGGTCGATGTCGGCCGTCTTCAGGTGGACGTGGCCGATGTCGACGCCGCCGTCGATCGGGCGGTCGCTGCGCTCGCCGGGTTGCAGACGCTGCAGATTGTTGAGCACGCAAGCATTGTACCACGCGGTTTCGTCACCGGACGTTCATCCTTCGAGGCGGAGAATCGTGCGATGCGGGTGCTGATCGTCGAGGACGAGCTGCGGATGGCGAGCCTGATCCGGCGCGGGCTCGCTGGCGAGGGCATCGCGGCGGACACCGCAGCGAACGGCGAGGACGCACTGTGGATGGCGCAGGCCCGCGGGTACGACGCGGTCGTGCTCGACGTCATGCTGCCGCGGCTCGACGGCTTCGAGACGTGCCGGCGGCTGCGGGAGGCCGGCGTGTGGGCGCCCGTGCTGATGCTGACGGCGCGGGACGCCGTCGAAGACCGCGTGGCCGGCCTCGACAGCGGCGCCGACGACTACCTCGTCAAGCCCTTCGCGTTTGCAGAGCTGCTCGCGCGCCTGCGCGCGCTCGCCCGTCGCGGCGAGCCCGAGCGCCCGGCCGTCCTCGAGGTCGGCGATCTCCGGCTCGACCCGGCGACGCGGCAGGTCTCGCGCGGCGCCGGCGAGATCCCGCTGTCGGCGAAGGAGTTCGCGCTGCTCGAGCTCTTCATGCGCCGGCCGGGGCAGGTCCTCTCGCGGCTGCACCTGCTCGAGCACGCCTGGGACTTCGCGTACGACAACCGGTCGAACGTCGTCGACGTCTACATCCGGCGGCTGCGGCGGAAGATCGGCGCCGACGCGATCGAGACGCTGCGCGGCGCGGGCTACCGGCTGCGGGCGGAGGCGCGATGAGCCGGCTGCCGATTCGGGTTCGGGTGACCGCGGCATTCGCGCTCGCGATGGCGGCCGTGCTCGCGGCGTCGGGACTCTTCCTCTACCTGCGGCTCGGCTCGCACCTCTCGACGGCGCTCGACCGCGACCTACGGCTGCGCGCGCAGGACCTCGCCGCGCTCGTCCGGCAGCCGCACGCCTCGCTCGCGAACGACAGCGGCAACGGCCTCGTCGAGCGCGGCGAGAGCTACGCCGAGCTCGTCGACGCGCGCGGGCGGGTGCTCGAGGCGACGCGGCCGCTCGGCTCGGCGCGGCTCCTCCGCTCGCGCGAGCTCCGCGCCGCGCTGCGCGGGCCGGTCTACGCCGACCGACCGTCGGTGTCGGGCCTCGACGAGCCGTCGCGCCTCCTCGCGGTGCCGGTCGGAAGGCGCGTGCTCGTCGTCGGGGCGACGCGGCAGGACCGCGCCGAGACGCTGGCCAGCTTTCGGGACGAGTTGCTGATCGCGGGCCCGATCGCGCTCCTGCTCGCCTGCGGCGTCGGCTACCTCCTCGCGGGTGCGTCGCTGCGGCAGGTCGACTCGATGCGGCGGCGTGCGGCCGCGATCTCGGCCGAGACGCCGGGCGATCGTCTCCCGGTGCCGGCGACGGGCGACGAGGTGCAGCGGCTCGGCGAGACGCTGAACGAGATGCTCGACCGGCTCGAGGGGGCGATCGAGCGCGAGCGCGAGTTCGTCGCCGACGCCGCGCACGAGCTGCGGACGCCGCTCGCGCTGCTCCGGACCGAGCTCGAGCTGGCGGCGCGGCAGGCGCGATCCGCCGAGGAGCTGCGCGCGGCCGTGCACGCGGCATCGGAAGAGGCCGAGCGGCTCGCGCGGCTCGCGGAGGGTCTCCTCCTGATCGCCCGAACCGACCGCGGGCGGCTCCCGCTCCGGCTCGAGGACCTAGACGTCGACGAGCTCCTCGGCGCCGTGGCGACGCGGTTCGCGTGGAGGACGTCCGTCGAGTGCCAGCCGGCCGACGGCCTTCGCGTGCGCGGCGATCGTCTCCGCCTCGAGCAGGCGCTCGGGAATCTCGTCGACAACGCGCTGCGCTACGGCGGCGGCAGCGTCGAGCTCGCGGCGCATGCGGAGGACGGCCGTATCGAGCTCCACGTGCGCGACGACGGCTCGGGCTTCCCACAGGAGCTCCTCGGGCGCGCGTTCGAGCGGTTCACGCGCGGCGACCCGGCGCGCGCGGGAGGCGGCGCGGGGCTCGGGCTGTCCATCGTCCGCGCGATCGCCGAGGCGCACGGCGGGAGCGCGCACGTCGCGAACCCAGCGCCCAAAGGCGCCGACGCCTGGGTCACGCTCCCCGTCGGCTAAAAGGTGGTTATTCGGCCACCGGAGGCGCGTGCGGTGCTGGGAGTGGCATGTCGGCGAGCGGGTACGGACGCCACGGCAGCTCCTCGGGGAGCTTCTTCCTCCGCTTC
>DASUZD010000193.1:0-37804 GCA_036377055.1 Gaiellaceae bacterium
GGCCCAGCCGAACTTCCCGTCTCGGACGACCCGGAGCGTGACGACGACGTTCTCGATCAGGGTCGGCTGGTGCACCTCGGAGGCGGCGAAGCGCGCGAGGCCGGAGAGCTCCGCGGCGACGACCGCCTCCGCCTCGTCGCCGGCCGCCGCGGCGAGCGCGCTCGCGGCGACATCGGCGGCGCGGCTCACGACCGGACGCCGATCTGCACGTCGCGGAATCGTCCCGGCGCAGCGCCGTGCGAGACGTGGGCGCTCTGGCCGGGCTGGCCCTTCCCACAGTTCGTCAGGCCGTAGAGCCGCCACTCGTGCCGGCCGGCGACCGCGTCGAGGGAGCCCCAGAAGACGGGCGTGATGCCCGTGTACGTCGCGTCCCGCAGCATCCGTCCGAGCTGGCCGCCCTTGATCTCCCAGGCGATCTGCGTCCCGAACTGGAAGTTGAGCCGCTTGTCGTCGATCGACCAGCTCTTGTTCGTCTCGAGGTAGACGCCGTCGTCGACGCCCGCGACGAGCTCGTCGAGCGACCCTTCACCCGGCTCGAGATGGAGGTTCGACATCCGGATGAGCGGCATCCGGCTCCAGCCGTCCGCGCGCATCGACCCGCCGCGGCCCGCTCCGACGCGTGCAGACGTCTCGCGCGACGTGAGGAAGCCGCGCAGGACGCCGCCTTCGACGATCGGCTGCCGGTCGGCCGCGACGCCCTCGTCGTCGAACGCGAACGTGCCGAGCCCGGTCGGCGTCGTCGCGTCGGCGGTCACCGCCATGTGGTCGGATCCGTAGCGCAGCGAGCCGAGGTCCTCGGGCCTGAGGAAGCTCGTCCCCGCGTACGCGGCCTCCGTGCCGTAGACGCGGTCGAGCTCGGTCGGGTGGCCGACGGACTCGTGCACCTGGAGCGCGAGCTGCTCGGAGTCGAGGACGACGGTGGTCACCGCGGCCGGGCACTCGTCGGCCCGCAGGAGCGCGGCGGCCTGCTCGCCGACCCGCGGCGCCTCGCGCTCGAGAGCGAGCCCCTCGACGTACTCCCAGCCCGCTTGGGCGCTCGAGCCGCTGTGCGCGCTCGGATAGCTCCGGATCTGGAGCATCCCGTCGCGCGCGGCGAGCGCGTCGATCCCGCCGCCGCACTCGACGAGCTCCTGCTCGACGTCGCTCCCGTCCGACGAGACGAAGAACTTGTGCTCGCGCTGCGCGCGCACGAACGCCTGCGTCACCTTCACGTCCGGATGCGCGAGCGCCTGCTCCGCCCGCAGGCAGTGGTCGACCTTCTCCGAGAGGCTGACCGCAAAAGGATCCTGCTCGATCGGTGTCCGGTAGACGCCGCTTCGCGCCTCGACCGGCGCGAGCCTGCGCTCGTGCGCCCCGGCGGCCGCCTTCGCGAAGCCGGTCGCGCGAGCCGCCGCGCTGCGCGCGCCCGCGTCCGAGAGCCGCCGGTCGCACGCGAACCCCCACGCGCCGCCGACGAGCACGCGGACGCCGATCCCGTCGCTGTCGGCGTCGCGGAGGTTCTCGACGCGGCCGTTCTTCGTCGACACGACCTGGCTGCGCCGAAGCACCACGCGCGCGTCAGCGTAGGAGGCCCCGGCCGCCAGCGCCGCTTCGACGGCCATCGTGCACACGTCCCGCACTCGGGGGACAATATTCGAAGTGATGCCTGGCGTGGCCTCGCGTCGACCGAAAAGACCATCGCTAGAATGCCGACGCCCTCGCGCTGGTGGCGGAATTGGTAGACGCGCAAGGTTGAGGGCCTTGTGGCCCGATGGGCCGTGGAGGTTCAAGTCCTCTCCAGCGCACTGCCGACCGAAGTCCGCCCCGCCCTCTCGGGCGGGGCATGACGACTTCGGTCGGATCTAAGAGCGTTCGTGAGCGAGGCCGGGCTAAGCCCGGCCTCGCGGCGTCAAGTTAGAGATTGATCCAGGGATCTACGTAGACGTCGTCTATTCGCCAGGCGCCCGTGTTGTCGCTCGGCGTGAAGGTGAACTGGACGCTGTTCGTTCCGAGGGGCGCGCTCAGCGTGCCGAGCATGATCGGCGAGGGTTGCCACGCCGAGCCGGCCGAGACCGTGCCGCCGTCGAGGACTCCGAGGATCCCCGTCAGCCCGCGGAAGACCACCTTCACGCGAAGCTTCGATGAGCTCGAGCCGCCGTTGGCCGCGAAGAAGCGGAACGTCGGCCGCGTCAGGTTGACGCAGAACTGGGGCGTCGTCGCCGACGAGCCCGAGGGGATCGAGAGCGAGCGGCTCTCACCCGCCGCGTGCGCGTAGAAGGTCTCGTTCCCCGGCACGACGCGCGCGCTGCCGGCGAGAGTCCAGCCGGTCGCGCCACCTTCGAAGGACCCGCCCTGCATCAGCGAGTACGACGCCAGGTCGAGCCACCGCGTAAACGGGTGCTGCGCCGGCGGGTAGTTGCACCCCGAGCCCGGGAGCAGACCCGCGTTCGCCGCCGGCGCAGCGGGGACCAGCGCGCCAAGCACGAAGATCGCGGCGAGCGCAACTCGCCAACGCCGCATCGAGATCTGAGCCGCCACAGATCCTCCTTCACCCCTCTCCAGTTCGCGACGCCCGAGCGCCGCCCGCCGACTCAGGATTCAGGCGGCGAGCGTCTCGCTCAATCACCCGGGCGGGTGGTTCCGCGGCTCTCGCGGTCACTCGAACGGGGGGTCCGGGCCTGCCGCGCGATCAAGCGGCCCATTTGCGGTGCCGACAACGCAGCTCATGACGACCGCGGCGGCGAGGGCCACGCTCGAGCGCGAGGAGACGACCCACGTCGAGGCCGCGCGCGCCCGCCGCTTCAGCGGCCTCGGCGACCGAGACCTACGGGCGTCGCTCCTCCTCGGCGGCGCGTTTCTCGTAACGGCGATCGCGCTCGCCGTGCTGCTGCCCGCGCACGTCCACCCGTCGATCTTCGAGGTGCTGGCGCTGACCGTCGCCTACGCCTTGCTCGCCCGCGTCGAGTTCGAGGTCGGCCCAGGCGCGTCGCCGCCGACGCAGCTCGTCTTCGTCCCGATGCTCTTCACGATCCCGCTCGGGCTCGTGCCGCTCTGCGTCGCATGCGGAATCGCGCTGCGGACGGCGCCGGACTGGCGCAGGGCGCGCGTCCAGCTCGAGCGCCTGCCGCTCCAGCTCGTCAGCTCGTGGCACGCGGTCGGCCCGGTCGCGCTGCTCGCGGTCGCCGGCCAGCTGCCGTTCGCGTGGTCGCGCTGGCCGGTCTACATCGCCGCGCTCGGCGCGCAGTTCGCGCTCGACTACGGCAGCGCGGCGACGAGGCAGTGGCTCGCCCTCGGCGTCCGGCCCCGGGCGCAGCTCCGCTTCATGGCGACCGTCTACCTGGTCGACGCGGCGCTCGCGCCGGTCGGGCTCCTGCTCGCGGCGACCGGCCGCGCGTGGGCGCCGCTGCTCGTGCTGCCGCTCGTCGCGCTTCTCTCCGTCTTCGCCCGCGAGCGCCAGGTCCGGATCGACCACGCGCTCGAGCTGAGCCACGCATATCGCGGCACGGCGCTCCTCCTCGGCGACGTGGTCGAGGCGGACGACGCCTACACCGGCTGCCACAGCCGCGACGTGGTCGACCTCGTCCTGGCGGTTTCGGACGAGCTCCGGCTCTCGCCGCCCGAGCGCAGGAGCGCCGAGTTCGCGGCGCTCTTGCACGACGTGGGGAAGGTCAGGATTCCGGGCGAGATCATCAACAAGCCAGGCCCGCTGACGCCCGAGGAGCGCGCCGTCATCGAGACCCACACGATCGAGGGCCAGCGGATGCTCGAGCGCGTCGGCGGCCTCCTCGGCGAGGTCGGCCTCATCGTGCGCTCCTGCCACGAGCACGTGGACGGCGCGGGCTACCCGGACGGGCTGGCCGGCGACCAGATCCCGCTGATCGCGCGCATCGTCTGCTGTTGCGACGCCTACAGCGCCATGACGACCGACCGCCCGTACCGCATGGCACGGTCGCGCGAGGCCGCCCTCCAAGAACTCCGCCTCTGCTCCGGGACGCAGTTCGACCCGCTCATCGTGGAGGCGCTCGCGCGGGTGATTTGACGTCGTCCGGAGGAGTCTCTACCCTCTTCTCGAACACACGTTCGGAATCTTCGACGAGGAGGCGACGGTGGATCTCACGGGGCGGCAGCAGGGAATCTGGGACTTCCTGGTCGGCTACGTGGACCAGCACGGCTACCCGCCGACGGTGCGGGAGATCGGCGAGGCCGTCGGACTCGCCTCGCCCTCGACGGTGCACGCGCACCTGGCGAACCTCGAGCGGGCCGGCCTGCTCCGGCGCGACCCGACGAAGCCTCGCGCGCTGGAGCTGACCGGCCGGACGCGCGAGGCGCCGGCGACTCCCGCTACCGAGCTCCGGCTGCCGCTCGTCGGCGACATCGCAGCCGGCGGTCCGCTCCTCGCGGAGCAGAACATCGAGGACTACGTCGGGGTTCCGGAGACGTTGCGCGGCGACTTCCTGGTTCGCGTGAAGGGCGACTCGATGGTGAACGCCGGCATCCTCGACGGCGACATCGTCGTCGTGCAGCGCACCCAGGACGCGCGGAACGGCGAGATCGTGGTCGCGCTCGCTGGCGACGACGAGTCCGCCGACGAGGCGACCGTCAAGACGTTCTACCGTGAGAACGGCCGCGTACGGCTCCAGCCGGAGAACGACGCGCTCGAGCCGATCTACGCGTCCCACGTGCAGATCCTCGGCCGCGTGACGGGAGTCTTCAGGACGCTCTGATGGGTGTCACGGCCTTCCACCGGACGCTCGAGCAGGAGCTCACCGCGCTCGCCCGCGGCGTCAGCCTCGAGTGCCTCATCTGCGGCGAGTTCGTGCTCCACGAGGGCTACTCGATCAGGTGCCCGGAGTGCGGCGCCGTGCTTCGCGGCAGGGTCGAATCGAGCCGAACGCAGCTAGACTTGGGCCTGCAGGCCGGGTGACCGCGAGCCGTCCACGGCTCGAGGAAAGTCCGGACACCACAGGGCAGGACGCTGGGGAAACCCCAGGCGGCGAAAGCCGACGGAAAGTGGCACAGAAAGGAGACCGCCAGGCGCGCATCTCCGGAGGCGCAGCAAGGTAAGGGTGAAACGGTGGGGTAAGAGCCCACCAGCGTCGTGGCGACACGGCGGCTGGCCAAACCCCGTCCGGTGCAAGGCGAAGCAGGTTCCGACGACGCGGCCCGCCGAGGAACCGGGTACGCCGCTAGAGCCGCCGAGCAATCGGCAGCCGAGAGAGATGGTCACCCCCGACAGAATCCGGCTTACAGGCCTGCTACGGAAACTCCCGCAAATGCGGGAGTTTCTATTTCGGCATGGGGCGGCGCAGTCGAGGTAGGGTGGTTTTGTGCCCCTGACCACGGGGTCCAGCGCGACGCCGGCCGCGGAAGACGGCGAAGCGCTTGCCGACGAACCGGCTCGCAGCCGAGCACTCGGCTCGCGCACGCGAGTCGCGCTCGCGGCCGCGCTCGTGACCGGCGTCGTGGTGGGCGGGATCGTCCTCGCGACGCGCGACTCGCCGGCGACGCTCGACGCGGGACAGGTCAGGACGATCGCCTCCGGCGTCGCCGCGAACGCGATCGAGGATCAGCGGGACGCACCTCCGACCTCCGCCGTCGTGTACCAGCGGATCCTGCCGTCGCTCGTGGCCGTCGAGGCGAAGAGTCCCTCGACGAAGAAAGGCGAGAGCGCGCTCGGCGCCGGGGTGATCGTGAACGCAGGAGGCTCGATCCTCACCGCCTTCCACGTCGTCGACGGAGCGACAAGGATCCGGGTCTCCTTCGCCGACGGCACCAGATCCAACGCCGAGATCGCGACGGCGGATCCCGAGAACGACATCGCAGTTCTCACGGCCGAGCGCTCGCCGGAGCTCATCGTCCCGGCGGTGCTCGGCGGCGGGCCGCATGTCGGCGACGAGGCGTACGCGGTCGGGCACCCGTTCGGCTACATCGACTCGCTCACGTCCGGCGTCGTCTCCGGGCTCGACCGGACGGTGGAGGCGAACGACGGCAAGACGTTGCACGGCCTGATCCAGTTCGACGCGGCCGTCAACCCCGGCAACTCGGGAGGGCCGCTGCTCAACCGCGGCGGACAGGTGATCGGGATCGTCACCGCTCTTTCGAACCCGTCGCGTAGCGCTTACTTCATCGGCATCAGCTTCGCCGTCCCGATCGCCACCGCGGGCGGCGCCGCGAACGCACCATCGAAATGAAACGAGGAGCATGAATCAGCACGCCACACTGGATGCGTCGCTCGAGCAGGTGCTCTACGAGGTCAAGCGGGTGATCGTCGGCCAGGACGCCCTGCTCGAGCGGATGCTCGTCGCACTCCTCGCGCGGGGCCACCTCCTCGTCGAGGGCGTCCCCGGCCTCGCCAAGACAATGGCCGTGAAGACTCTGGCCCAGGCGGTCGGCGGCGAGTTCCAGCGCATCCAGTTCACGCCGGACCTCGTTCCGGCCGACATCGTCGGCACACGGGTCTTCAACCAGAAGCTCGGAGAGTTCCAGGTCTCGATGGGGCCGGTCGTAGCGAACTTCGTCCTCGCAGACGAGATCAACCGGGCGCCCGCGAAGGTCCAGAGCGCGCTCCTCGAGGCGATGCAGGAGCGACAGGTCACGATCGGCCGGGAGACGCATCGCCTGCCCGATCCCTTCCTCGTCATGGCGACCCAGAACCCGATCGAATCGGAGGGGACGTACCCGCTCCCGGAGGCGCAGGTCGACCGGTTCATGCTCAAGGTGCTCGTCGACTATCCGACGACGACGGAGGAGTTCGTCATCGTCGAGCGCATCGCGGCGGGGCAGGACTCGGCGGGGCGGGCGCTCGACGCCGAGCAGTTGGTCGGCCTCCAGCGGGCGGCCGACGCGGTGTTCGTCGATCCCGCGCTCACCGAATATGCAGTGAAGCTCTCCAACGCGACGCGGGACGTCTCCGCGGTCGGGCTCCCGGAGCTGGCTCGCTTCATCACGTTCGGCGCGAGCCCGCGCGCGTCGATCAACATGATCCTCGCGAGCCGCGCGCTCGCGCTCGTGCGCGGTCGCGAGTACGCGCTGCCCCAGGACCTCCAGGAGATCGCCCACGACATCCTGCGCCACCGGATCGTGCTCTCGTACGAGGCCCTCGCCGACGGCGTCAGCGCCGACGACATCATCGACCGCATCCTCGCGGCCGTGCCCGTCCCGGAGCTCGCGCTCAGGGAGCGGATGACCCGCGGCGCCTAGCGAGCAACGCATGGAGCCCAGCCACACCCTCGGCGCCGAGACCCCCGAGCAGCTCCTCCTCCGCCTCGAGTGGCGCGTGC
The DNA here is from genome assembly GCA_036377055.1 of Gaiellaceae bacterium. Taxonomy (GTDB): domain Bacteria; phylum Actinomycetota; class Thermoleophilia; order Gaiellales; family Gaiellaceae; genus DASUZD01. Next base: position 7,260 of record DASUZD010000193.1, read on the forward strand.
TCCGCCGGCTCGACGGCTTGCTCCAGTGGAACCACCGCACCGCGCACCGCGGGGTCGGCACCGACTTCCTCGACCTTCGCGAGTACGAGCCGGGCGACGACGTCCGGCACATCGACTGGAACGTCACGGCACGGATGGACACGCCGTTCGTCAGGCAGTACCACGAGGATCGAGAGCTCACCGAGTGGCTCCTCCTCGACCGGTCTCCGTCGATGGGGTTCGGCCCAATCGAGCGGCCGAAGGAGCTCGTGGTGAGGGAGCTCGCGACGGCGCTGGCGCGCCTGCTCACCCGCGACGGCAACCGACTGGGCGCGATCCTCTTCGACAACGAGATCGAGGAGACGCTCCCGCCGCGGACCGGTCGGAACCAGGTTCTCGCCCTCGCCCGGAGCCTCTCTCGCGCACCGAGGACGAACGGGGCCGTCACCGATCTGACGGGCCTGCTGGAGCATGCGCACCGCACGATCAGGCGGCGGTCGTTGCTCGTCCTCGTCTCGGACTTCATCACCGTGCCCGGGTGGGAGCGTCCTCTGCTGAGGCTGAACGAACGGCACGAGGTCGTCGCGATCCGCGTGCTCGACCCTCGTGAGTACGAGCTTCCCGACGCCGGCGTGATCGTCGTCGAGGACGCGGAGACCGGAGAGCAGCTCGTGCTGGACTCGAGCGACTCCGACTTCCGTCGCCGTCTTCGTGAGGCCGGCGAGCACCGCGAGGCGGAGCTCCGCGCGCTGACCCTTCGTGCCGGAGTCGACATCTGCGAGGTGTCGACGGTGGACGACCTCGTCCGCGCGCTCGTGCGGATCGTCGAGTCGCGGAAGTGGCGGCGCCGCTGATGTCGCTCGAGTCGCCGTGGATGCTGCTGTGCCTCGGCCTCGTCCCGGGCCTGGTTTTTGCGTACCTGTGGGGACTCCGGGTGCGTGCCGAGCAGGCCGCCCAGCTCGCGGCGGAGGGGCTCGTTCCGACGACGGCAGCGCGGCGGGCAGGCTGGCGCCGCCTCATCCCCTTCGCGCTCTTCGCGACCGCGCTTGCCCTCGTCTGCTTCGCGCTCGCCCGACCGAGCGTGAGCCTGGCGTTGCCGCAGCGCGAGGGCACGGTGATCCTCGCCTTCGACGTCTCGAACAGCATGCGCGCCAAGGACCTCCGGCCGACGCGGATCGGCGCCGCGAAGGCGGCGGCGATCGCCTTCGCCGCGCGGCAGCCGAGGTCGATCAAGATCGGCGTGGTGGCCTTCGGTGACAGCGCCGTCACCGTCCTGCGGCCGACGACCGTGAAGGCGGAGGTGATCGCGTCGATCAAACGCCTCGGGGTAGGCGGTGGAACGGCGCTCGGCCAGGGCATCTACACGTCGCTCAACGCCATCGCGGGGAAGAAGCTGAAGATCGACGCGTCGGCGCTCGAACGGGACGCCGGCGCCGTGAAGATCGGCTTCTACGGCTCGTCCGCGATCGTTCTGCTCTCGGACGGCGAGAACACGTCGCGCCCCGACCCGGTGAAGCTCGCCGAGGTCGCGTCGACCGCCGGTGTTCGCATCCACGCGATCGGAGTCGGGACGAAGGAAGGAACGGTCGTCGAGATCGACGGCTTCAGCGTGGCGACGGCGCTCGACGAGGACCTGCTGAAGAAGATCGCCGACGTCACCGACGGCACGTACAACCAGGCGGGGGACGCCCAGGCGCTCGCGCGGATCTACGAGTCGATCAAGCTCGAGACCAAGAACGTCGACAAGCCCCGCGAGGCGACCGCCCTGTTCGCATCCGCCGCCGGGCTCCTCCTCGTGCTCGGCTCGGTCACCTCGCTCGTGTGGTTCGGGCGCGTGATCTAGTGCCCCTTCCAGCAATCCAAGCCCGCTTCTGGCCGGCGATCACGCGGCGCGAGAGTCCGCCCTCGGCCTTCCACAGGCCGCCAGCCTGCGCTGCGGCCGAGTGCGGCCTCTCGCTTGGTGCTCGCCACCCAGAAGCTGGGCTCAATTACTGGAAGGGGCACTGATGACGTTCGCGTGGCCGCTCGCGCTGGTATCGCTGATCGTCGCGCCCGCGCTCCTCGCCGCGTATTGGTGGATCTTGCGGCGCCGGCGAAAGCAGGCCGTTCGCTATTCGAGCGTCGCCCTGCTGCGCTCGTTGCTGCCGAGGCGGAAGCGCTGGCAGCGCCACCTTCCCATCGCCCTGCTGCTGACGAGCCTCGTCGCGCTCGCGGTGGCAGCCGGTCGCCCGCATCTGGAGCGCAACGTCCCCTACGGGCGGACCTCGGTGGTCCTCGCGCTCGACGTCTCCGGATCGATGTGCTCGACCGACGTTCCGCCGAACAGGCTCGCCGTCGCGCAGAAGGCTGCGCGAGCATTCGTCGAGAACCAGCCGAAGGGGCTTCGGATGGCCCTCGTCGTCTTCTCGGGGTTCGCCGAGCTAGCCGTTCCGCCGACGACCGATCGGAAGGCGCTCGTCGCCGCGATCGAGTCCCTCACCGTCGGCCGTGGCACCGCCATCGGGTCGGCCATGCTGAAGTCGCTCGATGCGATCGCGGAGGGGAACCCCGCGGTTCCGCCCGTCGGCGATGCTCCCGGAGCCGGTTCCGCGCGGCAGAAGCCCGGCGCCAACGGCTACGTGCCCGACATCGTCGTGCTCCTGACCGACGGCAGAAACAACCGCGGGCTCGAGCCGCTCGACGCCGTGCCGTTCGCGGTCGCGCGGCGCGTTCGCGTGTACACGATCGGCTTCGGGACTGAGGTTCCCGCGGATGCTTCATGCACGCGTGACCAGCTCGGCTTCGACTCCGGCGGGTTCGGCGGAGGCGGCTTCGGCGGCTTCGGCGGCGGCGGTGGCTTCGGCGGAAGGGGCGGGTTTCGCCGCGCCGCGGACGTGCCGACCCTGCAAGCGGTCGCCAGACAGACCGGCGGCACCTACCACGGCGCGAAGAGCTCGGAACAGCTGCGAGGCGTGTTCGCTGGCCTCCCGAGGGAGGTCGCGACGCAGAGGCAGCGCAGCGAGATCACGTGGATTTTCGCGGCGCTCGGCGCCCTGTTCGCCGCGGCTGCGCTCGCGGCGGCAATGCGCTGGAGTCCGTATCCATCGTGAGTTAGGACGCCCGCAGGACGACTTCGAGCTCGGTGCCCCAGCCGGGCCACGAGGTGAGCGTGAAGCCGCCGTCGATCGAGGCCGTTCGCGCGCGGATGTTCTTCAGCCCCTGACCGGCGAGCCGGGACGCCTCGTCGAAGCCGTCGCCGTCGTCGCGGATCCGGACGACGCGCTGCCCGGCGCGCTCCGCGATCGTGACCTCGCAGCTCGTCGCGTCCGCGTGCCTCCGTACGTTCGCCAGTCCCTCCTGGACGATCCGGAAGACCTCGATCTGCTCGTCGGGCGCGAGTGCGATCGCGGGGTCGAGCTCGAGCTCGACGTCGAGCTTCCCGTCGGCGGTGAGGAACTCGACGTAGCGTCGAAGGGCCGCGTCGAACGGCGCGGTGCCGCTCGCGGACGAAAGCGCGAGCACCGCGAAGCGCGCCTCCTGCTGGGCCGCCGCGGCCGCCTCCTTCAGCCGCGGTAGGACCTCGTCCACCGGCGCGCCTGCCTCGAGCATGCTCGCGTGCGTCGAGACCGCGAAGAGGTACTGCGCGAGCCCGTCGTGGATCTCACGCGCGACGCGCGCCCGCTCCTCCGCGACGGCGCGCCCGAACTCGGAAGAGCGGATCGCGCACCACACGCCTGCGAGGAGGACGCCGTAGCCGAGGATCCGGAGGAAGTCACCTGCCGAGACGGAGCCGCTCGCGAGCAGCGGCGAGAACATGTAGTTCAGCGACGCGAAGAGGAGCAGCGTCGTCCCGAGCGCGATCCAGCGATCGAGGTCGCGGCCGCGGTTCCGGAACCGGCGCGTGAACCCGACCACCGCGGTGAGGTTGAGGAGCGCCTGGAGCGAGAGCGCGAGCGTCAGCAGAAGAGGCGGGTTGTGCTCCTCGGTGGATGCGACGGGGGGCAGCGACGGCCCGAGCCACCGCGCGACGATCCAGAACGAGACGAGCAGGAGCCCGAGCGAGACGACCGTCTGCGCGACAGCGCCTTGCGCCGAGCGCGTCCGCCCGCGGACGAACGCGGCGGAAGCGACCAGCGACGTCGCGAGCAGGCGGCCGCCGATGCCGGCCCACGCCTCGGCGCGGTGGAGCGGCTGGCCGCCGAGCGCGGGGACGATGCTGAACGCGAACGTCGAGCCGGCCGCGACGGTGAAGCCGCCGGCGAGGAGGAGGTCGAGCCGCTTCCGGTCGACCGCGAACTGGGTCGCTGCGAGCACGGCGACAATCCCAGCGGCCAGCGTGATCGCCGTCTGGAGCACGAGGCGGAGCTGGGGGAGGTGGTACGTCGGCCGCAGGTCGGGGTACGCGAGGAAGAACGCGAGCGTCGCACCGAGGAGCCCGAACAGGAGGACCTCGCCCCAGAGGAGCGCCTCGAAGCGGTCTCTGCCGTCGTGCTGCATCGTCACCCTTGTCGGCAGAAGCCTCAGCGCCGATAAGCCCTGGACCATGGCCGAGACCGTCCTGATCGTCGACGATCACCCGCTCACGCGCGACGCCCTGAGCGCGCTCCTCGGCCAGCATGGCTTCTCCGTCGTCGGCGCGGCAGCCGGGGGCGCTGAGGCCGTCGAGCTCGCGGGGCGGCTCCAGCCCGAGCTGGTGCTGCTCGACCTCTCGATGCCGGGGCTCTCCGGCCTCCAGGCGCTGCCGCGCGTGCGGGACGCCGCGCCCGGCTGCGAGGTCGTCGTCCTCACCGCTTCGGGCACGGAGGAGAACCTCCTCGGTGCGATCCGCGGCGGCGCCGCCGGCTACCTGCTCAAGAGCGAGCCGCCGGAGCGGATCGTCGCCTTCCTCCGCGGGGTCGCGAACGGCGAAGCGGCCCTCTCCGGCCAGATCGCCCGGAGGCTGCTCGAACAGGTGCGGGCCGGCGGCGGCCGCGAGTCCGGCGTTCCCGACTCGATCGCACAGGCGCTGAGCGCACGCGAGGTCGAGGTCCTGCTCCTCCTGGACGAGCACCTCGGCACCGACCAGATCGCGAAGCGGCTCTTCATCTCGGAGCACACGGTGCGCTCCCACGTGAAGAGCCTGCTCCGCAAGCTCGAAGTCTCTTCGCGCCGCGAGGCGCTCGAGGCGCTCGCACGCGCGCGCGGCTGAGCCGGGCTCACCCACGATGGGTGAGTCGATTCACCGCGCCGAGGCGATGTGTGCACGGCGCGCGGCGGCGATAGTGAGAGGGCGAGCTCCTCTTCTCTTTCCGGAGCGGCGGCGCGGAGCCCGGTAGGTGGCGATTTCATCGGACAGCCGGTCCCCAAGGGCCGGCTGTCACCTTTGGGCGTGGAAGCCCTCGAGCGCGGCCGCGACCAGCGACGGCAGCGTCGACACGTTGTAGCCGCCTTCGAGCACGGCGGCGACTCTCGGCGCGAGCGCCGCGGACCGTTGCGCGAGCTCGCGGAAGCCGTCCGCCGTCAGCTCCATCCCGGCCAGCGGGTCCTCGGCGTGCGCGTCGAACCCGGCCGAGACGAGAACCAGCTCGGGCTCGAAGGCGGTGACCGCGGGTTCGACCTTCCGCTCGAACGCCTCGACGTACTCCGCATCGCCGCAGCCGGCCGGCAGAGGCACGTTCAGCGTCGTCTCGCTCTGATCGTCCGGGCCGCCGCTGAACGGATAGAACGGCCATTGGTGCATCGATGCGAAGAAGACAGTGGGGTCGCTCCGGAAGATCGCCTCGGTCCCGTTCCCGTGGTGGACGTCCCAGTCGACGATCGCGATCCGCCCGACGCCCAGCTCCGCCTGCGCCCAGCGGGCGGCGATCGCGACGTTGTCGAAGAAGCAGAACCCCATCTGCCGGTCGGGGAGCGCGTGGTGCCCGGGCGGACGAACGAGCGCGAACCCTCCGTCGCGAGCCGCCTCGATGGCAGCGCCAGCGGCGAGGAGGCATGCCTCCCAGGTGCTCGCCGAGGCGATCGTGTCGGCGTCGAGCCACGTCGTCGAGTCGATCGCCTCGATGCGCTCGACGTAGCCCCAGCCGTGACAGCGTTCGAGGTCGGCGCGCGTCGCCGGCTCCGTCTCGCGGGAGCGGAACGTCTGGAGCAGCGCGCCGAGCCGCTCGGGCGACTCCGGATGCCCGTACGTCGGGTGGAGACGCGCGAGCTGGGGGTGGCTCAGGACGTCGATCTGACCGCGTCGGCGAGCGTGTCGAGATCGGCCGCGCCCTGGGCTCGCCCCACGAGGTAGCAGAGGAGCGGCGCGTTCGTCCGCTCGCCGCTTTCGTGGGCGGCGATGCGCGCGAGGTCGAGCAACGTCTGCGCCGCCTCGTCGTCGAGCTCGAGCTCCTCCGGGGCGATGCCGGCGGCCCGCGCGATCGCGTCCCGGGCGCTGGAGAGCCACGCGTCCACGGTCGGATGCTATCCCTGCTCGGCCAGCCGGCCCGACAGCTGGCCGAGGCCCCAGTCCCGGGTGAGAGCCGACGCCTCCGCCCAGGTCGGGGTTTGGGTCACGAGAGGAGGGAGAGGGGCGGAGGCGTCGAGGGTCGCTATTCGCCGATAGAGGCGCAGCTCCTCCGCCTGGCTCGAAAAGCGGCCGTCCGCGAGCGCGGCCTCGAGCGTCCCGTAGCGACGCAGGATGTCGGCCGCGCCCTTCTCGCCCACGCCTCGTGCGCCCGGCAGGCGGTCGGACGGGTCGCCGCGAAGCGCGATGAAGTCCGGCACCTGCTCCGGCTCCACTCCGTATCGCTCGCGAACCTCGGCCGGGCCGATGCGCGCGATCTGCGAGACGCCGCGCGTCGGCTGGAGGATCGTCACCCGCTCGCTCGCGAGCTGAAACGCGTCCCGGTCCGAGGTCGCGACGAGAACCGGCGCGCGGCCGTGCGTCGCCGCGGCGGCGAGGAAGTCGTCGGCTTCATAGCCGGGCGCCTTCGCGACCGCGAATCCGAGCGCCGACACGAGCTCCGGGAGCAGGTCGAGCTGCTCGAGCAGCTCCCGGTCGAACACGCGGCCGGACTGGTAGCCCTCGAACGCCTCGTGCCGGTACGTCGGCGCCGTGAGCGTGTCCCAGGCGACGAGGACGGCTCGTGGCCCCTCGGCCTCCCAGAGCCGGACCAGCATGTTCGCGAAGCCGACGATCGCCCCGGCCGGCCTGCCTTCGGCGCGCCGGATCGACTTCGGAAGCGCGTGATAGGCGCGGTGGGCGAACGAGTCGCCGTCGACGGCGAGCAGCGGGCGCGCGCTCGTCACAGCGTCGCGTGCAGCCGCTCGATCTCGCGCATCAGCCGCTCGGTCGTCTCGTGTGCGTCCTCGCTCGGCTCGACCGGCGGGCCGTACGCGACGCGCACCGGGCCGAGGCGCGCGAGCCGCTCCGTTCCCTTCACGGCCGCCGGCACGAGCGGAACCCCTGCGTCGCGCGCGATCCGCGCGGCGCCGGTGTGCGGCCGCGCCTGCCACTTCTTCCGCAGTCCCTTCTTGCGCCGCGTGCCCTCCGGAAACATGACGACGACCTCCCCGGCGCGACAGAGCTCGACGGCCTTTGCGATGGCCTCGGTGTCGCCCTCGCCTCGCCGGACCGGGAACGCGCCGCCCCCGTTCAGCAAGTGCTTGAGCGGCCACCAATAGAGCTCGGACTTCGCCATGAAGCGCAGCCAGCGGCGCGGGAAGAGCGGCAGCCCGAGCGGCCAAGGGTCGAAGTTCGACGTGTGGTTTGCGGCGAGGACGAACCCGCCCTCGCGCGGAACGTGCTCGAGGCCGGTCGCGCGAAGCCGGAAGAGGAGCCGGACCGGGAGCCAGCTGAACAGGCCGAGCGCGAGGTAGAGCGGCGAGGGTCGCGCCATCGCGGGCGGCAGTATCGCGGTTTGCACCCTTCGCTACCGTGTTCGCTCGTGTCGAAGACCCTCGTCATCGCCGAGAAGCCGTCCGTCGGCCGCGACCTCGCGGCCGCGCTCCCGGGCGCCTTCGCCAAGAACGACACCCACCTCGAGTCCGACGACTACGTGATCACGTGGGCCGTCGGCCACCTCGTCGAGCTCGCCGAGCCGGACGACTACGACGAGCGCTGGAAGAAGTGGCGGATGGCCGACCTGCCGATCGTTCCGGAGGACTTCCGGCTGAAGCCGCGCGACGCGAAGTCGCAGAAGCAGCTGAAGGCGATCCGCAAGCTGCTCGAGCGCGAGGACGTCGACCGCGTGATCAACGCCTGCGACGCCGGCCGCGAGGGTGAGCTGATCTTCGCGTACATCTACGAGGCCGCCGGCGCGAAGAAGCCTGTGCAGCGCCTGTGGATCTCCTCGATGACGAAGCAGGCGATCCGCGAGGGCTTCGAGCGCCTCCGCCCGGGCGACCAGCTCGCGCCGCTGGAGGCCGCCGCGCGCTCGCGCTCCGAGGCCGACTGGCTCGTCGGGATGAACGCGACCCGCGCGGCCACCATCCGCGGCCGCGCCTGGGTCGGCGGCGTCGTGTCGCTCGGCAGAGTCCAGACGCCGACGCTCGCGATGATCGTCCGCCGCGAGCGGGAGATCCAGGCCTTCGTCCCGCAGCCGTACCGCCTCGTCCGCGCCCGGTTCGACCCGCGCTACGAGGGCCTCTGGTTCGACGGCGACGAGACGCGCATCTTCGCCGACCTCGAGCGCGCCGACCGGATCGTCGAGAAGGTCTCGGGCGCCGAGGGGACGGTCGAGCTGGTCGAGCGCAAGGAGCAGTCCGAGCGCGCGCCGCTCCTCTACGACTTGACCTCGCTCCAGCGCGAGGCCAACCGCCGCTTCGGCTTCTCGGCGCGACGCACGCTCCAGGCGGCGCAGTCGCTCTACGAGGGCAAGAAGGCGATCACGTACCCGCGCACCTCCTCCAGGTTCCTCTCGGGCGACCTGGTCCCGCAGCTGAAGCCGACAGCCGCGACGCTCGAGCCGATCGAGGACTACCGCGAGGCTGCCCGCTTCGTGCTCGGCCTGTCCGAGCTGCCTCTCGGCCGGGTCGTCAACGACGCGCGGGTCGACGACCACCACGCGATCATCCCCACCGACGTCGAGCACGACGTCTCGGAGTTCACGCCCGACGAGCGGCGCGTGTTCGATCTCGTCGCGAAGCGGTTCCTCGCCGTCTTCCACCCGCCGGCGCGCTACGCGAAGACCACCGTCGTGACCGAGGTCGAGGGCGAGCGCTTCCGCACGCGCGGGAAGATCACCCTCGAGGCCGGCTGGCGAGGCGTCTACGGGCTTCAGGCCGACGCGGAGAAGCCGCAGGACGAGGAAGGCGAGGGCGAAGGCGTCGAGCTGCCGGAGCTCCGCGAAGGCCAGCGCGTCAAGTGCGTCGAGGCCGAGGCGGAGGCGAAGGAGACGAAGGCGCCGCCGCGTTACACCGAGGCGACGCTGCTCTCGGCGATGGAGACGGCTGGGAAGACGATCGAGGACGAGGAGCTGCGCGAGGCGATGAAGGAGCGCGGCCTCGGCACCCCGGCGACGCGGGCGGAGACGATCGAGACGCTGATCCGGCGCGAGTACGTCGAACGCCTCGGCAAGGATCTCCAGGCGACGCCGAAGGGGCTGCAGGTGATCACGATGCTCGAGGCGCACCCGCTCACCTCGGCGGAGCTCACCGGCGACTGGGAGAAGCGGCTCGCCGACATCGAGCACGGCAGCGGGGACCGCGGCGCGTTCATGAAGGAGATCGAGAGCTTCACGCGCGCGACGGTGGAGCAGATCGCCGCGCTCGACAAGGAGAAGCTCCGCCCCGAGCGGGTCGAGATCGGCACGTGCCCGCGCTGCGGCCAGATCATCCGCGAGAACTCGCGCGCCTTCGGCTGCACGAGCTGGAAGAGCCGCGAGGAGCCGGGCTGCGGGTTCGTGATCTGGAAGCGCGTCGCCTCGCGGACGCTCACGCCCGAGGTGGCGCGTCAGCTGCTCGAAGAAGGCCGCACGAAGGAAGTTTTGTCAGGCTTTCGATCCAGAGGCGGCAAACCTTTTCGAGCGCGGCTCGTCTTGAATGACGACGGGAAGATCGAGTTCGAGTTTCCGGCGCGGACCCGAGGTGTCCAGCCGACCGTAGCGGAATAATCCAAAACGGGCTCTCGTTCGAAGGTCGCGTGTGTCCCCGCGGGCGGGTTACCCCTGGAAAGACAAGGAAAAAAGCCCTAGAGTCCGAAAGTTTGAAGGCCGACAGACGTCTTACTCGAGAAGGGATCCGGAGCCGCCTTGACACCGAATCAGCTGCACGAACTGCTTGACACCGACAATGCCCGCTCGCTCGTCGAGGGCGCGGAGGAGCGCGGCTTCATCGAGCCGGCCGACTTCGAGGCCTTCGCACTCGAGAACGACCTCAGCGAGGTCGAGATCGAGGAGGTGACGCGCGAGTTCGAGCGGATCGGCCTCGAGGTCGGCCAGCCGCTCCCGGCCGCCAACCCGGAGGCCGAGAAGCCGGAGCCCCCGCCCGTCGAGACGCACGCGCTGACCGGCTCGGCCGACTCTTTGCAGCTCTTTCTCGCCGACGTCGGGCGCCACAAGCTGCTCAACGCCGCCGAGGAGGTCACGCTCGCAAAGGCGATCGAGCGCGGCGACCCCGTCGCGAAGCGGCGGATGATCGAGTCGAACCTGCGCCTCGTCGTCTCGATCGCGAAGGGCTACCGCGGCCTCGGCGTGCCGTTCCTCGACCTGATCCAGGAAGGCACGCTCGGCCTGAACCGCGCGGTCGAGAAGTTCGACTGGCGGCGCGGCTACAAGTTCTCCACGTACGCCACGTGGTGGATCCGGCAGTCGGTGCAGCGCGCCGTCGCCAACCACGCGCGCACGATCCGCGTGCCGGTGCACGTCGTCGAGCGCCAGCAGAAGCTGTCGCGCGCGGCGCGCCGGCTCGAGGTCGAGCTCGGCCGCGAGGCGACGAAGGCCGAGCTGGCGGAGGCGACCGGCCTGCCGATCCAGCACGTCGACGAGGCGCTCGGCGCGGCGCAGGCCTCCGTGTCGCTGAACCAGACCGTCGGCGCCGACGACGAGGGCGAGCTCGGCGACCTCTTCGCCGACCGCGAGGCCGCCGATCCCTTCGACGAGGCGGAGGAGTCGCTGCGCCGGCAGGGCGTCCGGCGAGCGCTCGACGCTCTCCCCGAGCGAGAGCGGCGGATCCTCGAGCTGCGCTTCGGCTTCGAGGGCGAGCCCTGGACGCTCGAGGCGATCGGCCACGAGCTCGACCTGACGCGCGAGCGCGTCCGGCAGCTGGAGGGCCAGGCGCTGGCACGGCTCGGCGCACTGCGTGACCTGATCTCGGTCGCGGCCTGATTCGGAGGGCGCCTTTGGGCGCCCTCCTGCTTATTGCGACTGGCGCTCCGCGGCTTCATACTGGCTCCATTCCGCCGGAGGGGGCGGGCCACGAAAGGAGCTTGTTGATGAGGGGCTTAGTGAGCAGGTTGGTCTTGCCGCTCGCCGCGGTCGTCGCGCTGGTCGCGGCGGGCAGCGCAGGCGGCGCGCAGACCAAGACGGTGACGTTCATCATCGCGGGTGCGGCCGACCCGACCTACCTCGATCCGGCGCTCGTCTCCGACGGCGAGTCGTTCCGCGTCACCGAGCAGATCTTCGAGGGACTCGTGTCGCTGAAGCCGGGCTCGACGGTCGTGCAGCCCGGGCTCGCGACGAAGTGGAGCTCGAAGAACGGCAAGGACTGGACGTTCACGCTGCGTCACGGCGTGAAATTCCACGACGGAACGGCGTTCAACGCGCAGGCCGTCTGTTACAACTTCAACCGCCAGTACAACTTCACCGGCCCGTTCCAGGACGCCTCGGCCACGTACTACTGGCAGACCGTCTTCCTCGGCTTCAAGCACAACGAGTCGGCCGACCTCTCGCCGAGCCTCTACAAGAGCTGCACCACTCGCGGCAACTACACGGCGATCATCCACCTCTCGTCGCGCTCCGCGTCGTTCCTGGCGGCGATGGTGATCTCCTCGTTCTCGATCCAGAGCCCGACCGCGCTCAAGAAGTACGGCGCGAACCAGGGGGAGCTCCGGAACGGCACCTTCTATCCCACCGGCACGTACGCCTTCAGCCATCCGACCGGAACCGGCCCGTTCGTGTTCAAGTCGTGGACGGTCGGCGAGAAGGTCGAGCTCGTCAAGAACACGAAGTACTGGGGCAAGAAGCCGCAGATCGACCGCGTCATCATCCGGCCGATCGCCAACAACACGGCTCGCGTCCAGGCGCTTCAGACCGGTGAGATCAACGGTGCCGACCTGATCCAGCCGCAGGACGTGCCGACGATCAAGAACAACTCAAAGCTCAAGCTCCTCGACCGGCCGTCGTTCAACGTCGCGTACGTGACGATCAACCAGAAGAACGCGCCGTTCAACAAGCTCGCCGTTCGCCAGGCGATCGCGTACGGCCTCGACCGCCAGGGCGTGGTCAACTCGTTCTACGCCGGCCGGGCCCAGGTGGCGCAGGAGTTCATGCCGCCGCAGCTCTTCGGCTGGACGAACAAGGTCCCGAAGTACCCGTACAACCCGGACAAGGCGAAGTCGCTCCTGCGGAGCGCCGGCCTTTCGCTTCCGGTTCCGATCGAGTTCTGGTACCCGACCGGCGTCTCGCGGCCGTACATGCCTCGCCCGGACCTGAACTTCCAGGCCTTCTCGGCGAGCCTCGAGAAGTCAGGGTTCAAGGTGACCGCGAAGAGCGCCCCGTGGCGCCCCGATTACGTCAAGAACGTGAACCAGGGCACGGCGGGCGACATCAACCTGATCGGCTGGACGGGCGACTTCGGCGATCCCGACAACTTCGTCGGGACGTTCTTCCAGTCGGCGAGCCCGCAGTGGGGGTTCAAGAACCAGGCCATCTTCAACATCCTCACGAAGGCCGAGGGTGAGGTGAACTCCAAGAAGCGCGTGAAGCTCTACCAGCAGGCGAACGTCATGATCATGAAGTTCCTGCCGGGCGTGCCGTACGCGCACTCGAAGCCTGCCCTCGGGATGCAGCGCACCGTGCACGGCTACGTTCCGAGCCCTGTCGGAACCGATCCGTTCGCGGGCGTCTCCATCGGAGGCCAGTAGCGACAAGAAAGCAGCCGGCGAGCGAGTAGATGCTTCGGTACCTCGTTCGCCGGCTGTTCCTGCTCGTCCCGATCCTGCTCGGCGTTTCGCTCCTGATCTTCTTCTGGATCAGGGCGCTGCCCGGAGGCCCCGCGGAGTCGCTTCTCGGCGAGCGCGCGACGCCGGCGCTCGTGGCCGCCTATCGGAAGCGCTACGGCCTCGACAAGCCGGTCTACCAGCAGTACGTGACGTACCTTAAGACGACGTTCGTCGACCGCGACCTCGGCGTCAGCGTCGCCTCGCGGCGGACCGTCTTTTCCGAGATCAGGCAGCGGTTCCCTGCGACCGTGGAGCTGAGCGTCGCGGCGATGATCTTCGCTGTCGGCCTCGGTATTCCGCTCGGGTTCGTCGCGGCGAAGCGACACGGAGGAGTGTTCGACCACTTGAGCCTGGTGGGCTCGCTCATCGGGATCTCGATCCCGATCTTCTTCCTCGCGATCATCCTCAAGTACATCTTCGCCGTCCGGCTCGCGTGGCTCCCGAGCGTAGGACGGATATCCGTGCTGATCGACATGAAGCACCCGACGAACTTCTACGTGCTCGACGCGATCATCGAGCGGAACTGGTCTGCGCTCTGGGATGTGCTGAAGCACCTCATCCTGCCGGCGATCGCTCTCGGCTCGATCCCGCTCGCGATTGTGACGCGGATCACGCGAGCGGCCGTTCTCGACGTCCAGAACGAGGACTACGTCCGAACGGCGCGAGCGAAGGGGCTCGCGCCGCTTACAGTCGACCGGCGGCACGTGCTCCGGAACGCGCTCCTGCCGGTTTCGACGATCATCGGCCTCCAGACCGGCCTCCTACTCTCCGGCGCCGTCCTCACCGAAACGGTCTTCGCATATCCCGGGATGGGCTCCTGGCTCAGGGACGCGATCTTCTCCCGCGACTATCCCGTGCTTCAGGGCGGGATCCTCTTTCTCGCGTTCGTCTTCGTCGTCGTGAACCTGATCGTCGATCTGTCGTACGCGATCATCAACCCACGCATCCGGTACAGCTGACGTGTCGGTCGTCGAGCTCGAGGCCCGCGAGATCCAGCTCGAAGCGCCGAGCGGCCTGTGGAGCGAGGCCTGGCGCCGGCTGATCCGCAACCCGGGCGCGATCGTCGGCGCGTTCTTCGTGCTCTGCTTCGTCGCCGCTGCGATCTTCGCCCCCGTGCTCGCCCCGTACGGGCCCAAGGACCAGAACCTCCTTCTCATCGTGAAGGGCTGCTGTCCGGGGCCGTCGTCGAAGCACTGGCTCGGCGTCGACCTGCTCGGGCGCGACGTCTATAGCCGCATCCTCTACGGCGCCCGCTACTCGCTCCTCATCGGCGTCGTGTCCGTCTCGATCGGGCTCTCGGTCGGGCTCGTCCTCGGCTCGGTCGCGGGGTACCTGGGGGGGTTCGTGGACTCGCTGATCATGCGCTGCATGGACGTGATGCTTGCGATTCCGGGCCTTCTCTTCGCCATCGGGATCGTGGCGATGCTCGGGCCGGGGCTGCGGCAGGTCATGGTCGCGGTCGGCGTCGTCAACATCCCGATCTTCGCCCGGCTCCTCCGCGGTTCGGTGCTCGCGCAGAGGGAGAACGACTTCGTCCTCGCGGCGCGCTCGGTCGGGGTGCGGCGGCCGACGATTCTGTTCTCGCACATCCTCCCGAACGCGATGTCGCCGGTGATCGTCCAGGGGACGCTCGCGATGGCGACGGCGATCATCGACGTCGCCGGCCTCGGGTTCCTTGGCCTCGGCCCGCAGGACCCCGCGACGCCGGAGTGGGGGACGATGCTCACAGACGTGAACGACTACCTCCAGACCGCGCCGTTCCTCGCGATCGTCCCCGGGCTGGCGATCGTGATCTCCGTCCTCGGCTTCAACCTGATTGGGGACGGCCTGCGGGAGGCGCTGGATCCAAAGCTTCGCGGACGCGCATGAGCGCGCGCGAGGCGCTGCTCTCGGTCGACGACCTGCGCGTCCAGTTCTGGACGAGCCGCGGGACTGTCTACGCCGTCAACGGGATCTCGTTCGAGATCGCACCGGGCGAGACGCTCGGGATCGTCGGCGAGTCCGGTTGTGGAAAGAGCGTCACGTCGCTCGCCCTTCTCGGCCTTCTTCCGCGCACGGGGCGAACGCCGACCGGAACCGCGATGTTCGGCGGGCGCAACCTCCTGCGGCTTCGCGACCGCGAGCTGCGCAAGGTGCGCGGCCGGCAGATCTCGATGATCTTCCAGGATCCGATGACCAGCCTGAACCCGGTGCTCACCATCGGCCGCCAGATCCGTGAGGCGCTCGAGACGCACTTCGGCATGAAGCGGCGCCCGGCTGGCGAGCGTGCGGCCGAGCTGCTCGACCGCGTCGGGATTCCAAGCCCTGAAGCCAGGCTTTCGGACTACCCGCACCAGTTCTCGGGCGGGATGCGGCAGCGGGCGATGATCGCGATGGCGCTCGCGTGCCGGCCGAAGCTCCTGATCGCGGACGAGCCGACGACGGCGCTCGACGTGACGATTCAGGCGCAGATCCTGTCGCTTCTGCGCGAGCTCGTCGCCGAGGAGCACACGGCGCTGATCCTGATCACGCACGACCTGGGCGTGGTCGCCGGGATGTGCGAGCGCGTCAACGTGATGTACGCGGGCATGTTCGTGGAGACCGGCTCCGCGGAGAAGCTGTACGGTTCGCCCCGGCACCCGTACACGCTCGGGCTGCTTCAGAGCGTGCCGCGGCTGGACGCGACGCGGCGTGCGCGGCTCCAGCCCATCGAGGGCTCGCCCCGGAACATGCTCCGGCCGCCGACGGCATGTCCGTTCCAGCCGAGGTGCCGCTACGAGGTCGACCTGTCACGCGAGCAGGTGCCGCCGCTCGTCGAGATCGAGCCGGGGCACGAGGTCGCGTGCTTCAACCCCGTCCCGGCCGAGGAGTGGGAGCGAACCCGAGCCGCGGCGACGGCATGAGCGCGCGACGATCTGCTCGGCCGGCAGTGCATGCGCCGCGAACCACTCGCGTCCCCACCCTGGGAGGGGAGGGATCCACCCGCCACCCGCTGCGAGCGTACCGCGAGAGGACGCACGAAACCGTCACGCTCTGCGCCGAAAGTGGAACTTCTTGAGCGCCGACGCGCCGCGCCCGCCTCGACCCGCGCCCGCGGCCGCGACCGCGCCCGCCGCGCGCTCGGTGCCGGGCGCGGACGGCACAACGCTCGTCGAGCTCGACCGGCTCAAGCTCTACTTCCCGATCAAGAGCGGCCTCGTCCTCGACCGCCATGTCGGCGACATCCGCGCCGTCGACGACGTCAGCCTGACGATCCGCCGCGGGGAGACGCTCGGCCTGGTCGGCGAGTCAGGCTGCGGCAAGTCGACGGTCGGGCGGGCGATCCTGCGCCTGTACGAGCCGACGGACGGCCGGATTCTCTTCGACGGCCAGGACATCACGCGTCTCGGCGAGAGCGATCTCCGCCCGCTTCGCCGCCGCATGCAGATGGTCTTCCAGGATCCCTTCGCGTCGCTCAACCCGCGCCACAGCGTCGGCCGGATCGTCGGCGAGCCGCTCCGCACCCACGGGCTCGCCGGGCGTCGCGAGGCTGCGACGCGCGTCCGCGAGCTGCTCGGCGTCGTCGGGCTGCCGACGGACGCTGCGAGCCGGTTCCCGCACGAGTTCTCCGGCGGCCAGCGGCAGCGCATCGGGCTCGCGCGCGCCATCGCGCTGAACCCTGACTTCGTCGTCGCCGACGAGCCCGTGTCCGCACTGGACGTGTCGATCCAGGCGCAGATCATCAATCTCCTCGAGCGGCTCCAGGAGGAGTTCGACCTCACATATCTGTTCATCGCGCACGACCTGGCGGTCGTCCGGCACATCTCCGACCGGATCGCAGTGATGTACCTCGGCACGATCGTCGAGGTCTCACGGGCCGACGCGCTCTACGACAACCCACTCCACCCGTACACGATCTCGCTCCTCTCGGCGGTGCCGATCCCGGACCCCGTCGTCGAGTCGCAGCGCGCGTCGATCCTGCTCGCAGGCGACCTACCGAGCCCCGCGAATCCGCCCCCGGCCTGCCGCTTTCACACGCGCTGCCCGTACGTCCAGCCGACGCGCTGCCGCGACGAGGTGCCGCCGCTCCGGCGCCTCGAGACGGGTCACGAGGTTGCCTGCCACTGGGCCGAGGAGATCAAGGCGGGCCGGATCAGGCCGCACGCCGTCGAGCCGGTGTTCGACCCGGGGATCGTCGAGCCGGAGCCGGGGCCGCCGCCCGTGTGACACACCGCCGCGCGGCGGCCAGGATCGCGTCGGCGACCAGCGGGGCGACCGCCAGCTCCGGCGGTGGTCGCCGCAGGAAGCCGTCCACGAGCAGCAGCTCGTCGGCGGACGCCGGCTCGAGCGATGGGTCGCCGTGGCGGCAGAGGGCGAGGCCGGCCTCGACCTCGAGCCTCGCTCCCGCACCTGGCGGAAGCGAGCGGACGGCCGCGATACGCCCGCCGCAGACGAACACGGCGCGAGCAAAGCCGGGCTCGACCGCCGGAACGACGAGGCAACAGGCGGCGCGCCGCAGCCGCTCCAGACGGCGGAGCTCGTGGACGACGCGCTCGAGCGCCTCCACGCGGTCGCGCATCCGCGCGGCGTCCTCGTATCGCAGCGACTCGGCGAGCGCGCGCACCTTCGCTCGCAGGCGGGGGAGCGCGAGCGCGGGATCGTCGAGCTCCGCGTCGCTCGCGCCTTCGAGCACCCGGGCCGCGAGACGCGCGCGCGTGCGTGAACGGATCGGCCCGAGCGGCCCCGGTTTCGACGAGCAGACGAGGCCTGCGCCGCGCCGCCGAAGGTAGACGTAGCGGTCCGGCCGGGCGCTGCGGGCGTTCGCGGGCGGTCGCAGCTCGCGGATCAGGCGCAGCTCCTCGAGGGCGGCTTCGAGCTCCGAGCCGAGCTGCCGCCACTCGATCCGTTCGAGCGCCCCGAGCGCCGCCTCGACTGAGGGTCGCTGCCGATCCGAGCGGAAGTACGAGCGCAGTCGCGCGCGGAGGTCGCGCGTGCGGCCGACGTAGAGGACCTGGTCGCAGCGGTCGCGGAACAGGTAGACACCCGGGGCGGCCGGCGCGCCAAACGCGAGCGACCGCTTCTCGTAGACACGCCGCGTCCGGGTGGAGGCGAGCTCGCAGAGGTCGGCGACGGTCGTCGCTCCGCGCTCCTGCGCGAGGCCGATCAGCCCGAGTAGCACCTCGGCCGTCGCCTGCGCGTCCGGGAGCGCGCGGTGACAGGGCCGGACAGACGTCCCGAAGAAGTGCGCGAGCGACGCGAGGCTGGCGCGGGCGACGCGGCCGGCGAGGACGCGGCGGGCGAGAGCGACCGTGTCGACGACCGGCGCCGCGAGGCGCTTCCCCGCCAGCCGCTCCGTCTCTCGGTCGAGGAACGCGAGGTCGAAGCGCGCGTTGTGTGCGACGAGCACGGCGTCGCCTGCGAACGCGAGGAAGCGGCCGACGGCCGCGGCCACGGGCGGCGCGCGGAGCAGCTGCGCGTCCCGCAGGCCCGTCAGGGTCGAGACGACGCCGCCGAGCGGGACGCCGGGGTTCGCGAGCGTCTGGAACTCGTCCTCGAGCTCGAGGTCCCGGACGCGCACGGCGCCGATCTCGCAGATCCTCGACGAGCCGGGACGGAGGCCGGTCGTCTCGAGGTCGACGACGACGTAGACGGCGGACTCGAGCGGGAGGTCGTGGCCGAGCGGCGTCGCGAGGCGGACGCTGTCGCCGCTCCATGCGAGCCGCGCGTCCCCGGCGACGACGTCGTCCAGCAGACTGCGTGCGAGCCCGGCCGGAACGTGCCGCAGGGCGAAGAGCCTGCGCGCGGCCTCCTCGGCGTAGATCGGTCCACGCCGCTCCTCGACGAGCTCGACCAGCCGGTCCGCCGCGTCGATTCGCAGCTGCACGCGACCGAGGTTAGCGAACGTACGTTCGATCCACAAGTCGCGGACCTGGGGATCGTGGACGCTCGTACCCAGGCTGATGCGCAGGCTCGCCCTTCTGCTCGCGGCGGCGGTCGTCGTCGCCGGCGACGCAGCCGCTCCCGGAAATGCTTCCACGGCCACGGTCCACTTCGGCGGCGGCAGCGAGTTGCGTAGGTTCGTCCTGCGCGAGCCGCCGGGCGTCATCCTGGTCTACCGGCTCAGCGCGCCGCGCGCCGCCGACGTTCGCGCCACGGTGCAGATCCCAGGCGTGACAGTGCCGCTGCGCATCGCGACCCGGCCGACAGGACCGAGCAGCGAGTGCACGACGAGCCGGTCGCGCGTGACCTGCACCGTCGGCGAGGAGTGGTGCCCGATGCCGCGAGCGGCGTGGAAGGTTCGGCTGGAGAAGCGCGCCGGACCGGCGGGACCGGTGATCCTTACGTTCCGCGTAGGCACTCCACCCGCCTAGACTCGCGCCGTGGATCGCCTCTGTTCGGTCCCGGTCGCGCCGGTGCGCGCGGAGCCGCGCCACGACGCCGAGCGCGTGACCGAGCTGCTCGAGGGCGAGCCCGTCCGCGTCGAGGAGGAGCGCGGCGGCTGGGCGCGCATCGTCACCGCGTACGAGTACCCGGGCTGGGTACGCACGACCGACCTCGCCGGCCATGACGGCGATCCGGTCGCCGAGGCGCGCGCCTACCTCGGGACGCCGTACCTCTGGGGCGGGATGACCGAGCGCGGCATCGACTGCTCCGGGCTCGTCCACATGGCCTACCGGCGGCTCGGCAGGCTCGTGCCCCGCGATGCGGACCAACAGGAGGAGGCAGGCGAGCCGGTCGTCGAGCAAAACCTCCGTCCAGGCGACCTGATCACCTACGGCGACGATTCGGCGACGACGCACGTCGCGTTCTGGCTCGGTGACGGCCGGATCCTTCATTCGACGCAGCGCGAGGATGTAGACGGCGTGGTCGAGGAGCCGGAGCCGGAGGAGCTACGCGCGCAGCGTCGCCGCCTCGTCCGGCTTTGCCCTAACCACCGGCCCCGATCGAACGTCGGAAGAACTGAGAGCCGCGCGAACTCCGCGGGGTAAGATCCGCACCCCCGAGGCCGACCGGCCTCATGGAGCCCACAGGGTCAAGACGGGGAGGTACCGCAAGTGACACCGAAGCACAAGCGGACGTGGCTTCTGAGCGCGCTGGCGCTCGTCGTCGGGTTCGCTCTGCTCGCCGCAGCGTGCGGCTCGAGCAAGAAGAGCAGTAGCGGCACCACGAGCTCGACTGGCACCAGCGGCGGGACCTCGCAGCAAAAGACGTTCGCGAACTTCCGCGTCGTCTACGACACAGGAACGGACTACCTCGATCCAGGCCTCTCGTACACCGTCGAGGGGTGGGAGGCGATGTGGAACGTCTACCTGAGCCTGCTCGGCTACAAGCACGTCAACGGGCCCGACGGCGCGACGCTCGTGCCAGCGCTCGCGACCGACATGCCACAGGTTTCTTCGGACGGGCTCACATACAAGCTCACGCTTCGGAAGAGCTTGAAGTACTCGGACGGCTCGGCGGTCAAGGCGACCGACTTCCAGTACGCGATCGAGCGTGACTACAAGGTCGACTCGCCGGGCGTCGGGTTCTTCTCGAACATCGTCGGCGCCGATCAGTTCTCGAAGACGAAGAAGGGCCACATCAGCGGGATCACCGCCAACGATTCCACCGGCGCGATCACGATCAAGCTGCTGAAGCCGCAGGGCGACTTCCAGAACATCCTCGCGACGATCTTCGCGGCGCCCGTGCCGCAGGGCACCCCTGCCAAGGACCAGTCGACGACCCCGATCCCGTCGACCGGGCCGTACCTGATCCAGAGCTACAAGCCGAACCGGCAGTTCGTCCTCGCGCGGAACCCGCAGTTCAAGGCGCTTCCGAACGTGCAGGCCGGCAACCCGGACAAGATCACGGTGAGCATCGTCGAGGACGACGCCGCCGCGCTCCAGCAGGTGATCAACGGCCAGGGTGACTACGACTTCCACCCGATCCCGGTCGACCGGCTCGCGAACGTGCAGCAGAAGTACGGGAGCCAGCTCAAGGTCTACACGCCGGCAAACACGTACTACTTCTTCATGAACGCGCGCGAGAAGCCGTTCGACAACGTCAAGGTGCGCCAGGCGATCAACTACGCGATCGACCGGAACGCCCTCGTGCGCCTGTACGGCGGGCTCGCCACGCCGACGGAGAACGTCCTGCCGCCGACGTATCCGCAGTACAAGAAGCTGAACTTGTACCCGCACGACATGGCCAAGGCGAAGGCGCTCCTGAAGGGCACAGGCGCGACGAGCGTGCCGATCACGATCTGGGGCTCGAACCGCGAGACCTCGAAGAAGCCGGTCGCGTACCTCCAGGACGTCATGACGCAGCTCGGCTTCAAGGCGAAGCTGAAGATCATCGACGCGGCCGTCTACTGGACGACGATCGGCAACCAGAAGACGAAGGCGCAGATCGGCTTCGCGGACTGGTTCCAGGACTACCCGCACCCGCTCGATTGGTTCGACGTGCTGCTGAACGGCGAGCGGATCACGCCGACGCACAACAACAACTACTCGAACTTCAACGACACGGCGGTGAACAAGAAGATCGACGACCTGAAGAAGCAGCCGACGCTGAGCGACCAGGTGAACACCCAGTGGGCGGACGTCGATCGGATGGTGATGCAGCAGGCGGCCTGGGCGCCTTACGTGAACCGGCAGTTCACCGACTTCTTCAGCTCGAGGATCGACACGAGCTGCTACGTCAACCACGTGCTGTACCAGTTCGACTTCAGCCGCATCTGCGTGAAGTAGAGACGGCATAGCAGGGTAGGGATCGGGGCGTTCCGGGAAGGGGCGTCCCGATCCTTCGCCCGGAGGCGGATGGCCACCGAGCCCGCAACAACCGAATTCACGCTCGACACCGCGCAGCTCCTGGCCGAGGAGGAGCACGGAAGGTCGATCGTCGGGCGTAGCCCGTGGTACCTCGCGTGGCGCAGGCTGAGACGCAACAAGGTCGCACTCACCGCTTTCGCGCTGTTCGTGCTCGTAGTGGCTGTCAGTGCGGCCGCGCCGCTCTACGCGGACCACGTCGCGCACACGACGGCGAGTGCCAACCACCCGACCGAGAACGTCAAGGTCGGGAGCAAGATCGTCCCGGTCATCTCGCAGGGCGGGACCTACACCGACCCGAAGACGCACGAGCTCCGGGTGAAGCCGGTGAACATCATCGGCCCGACCTGGTGGCACGCGGGCGGGAAGTTCGTGCTCGGAGCGGACGAGAACGGCCGCGACAACGCCGTCCGGCTCCTCTACGGCGGACGCAACTCGCTCATCGTCGGAGTCGGCTCGGCCTTCCTCTGCACCCTGTTCGCGGTGATCCTCGCGCTGATCGCGGGCTACTACGGCGGCGTGGCGGACTGGGTCATCACACGCTTCTTCGACCTGATCTGGGCCTTCCCGGTGATCCTGCTCGCGATCGCCCTCGGCGCCGCGCTCTCGATCAACGGCCTGCACTGGAACCTCCGCCTCTTCCACGTGAACCTCGAGAGCGGCAGCCTGTGGATCCCGACGATCGTGATCTCGTACGTCCTGATCCCGTACATCGGCCGGCCGCTGCGCGGCCAGATCCTGTCGCTGCGCGAGAAGGAGTTCGTCGAGGCAGCCGTCGCGCAGGGCGCAGGGCCGCTGCGGATCATGTTCGGCGAGATCCTCCCGAACATCGCGTCCTCCGCGCTCGTCTTCTTCACGCTCGTCGTCGCGAACAACATCCTGCTCGAGGCGGCGTTGTCGTTCCTCGGCGCCGGCATCCAGGACCCGAACCCGTCCTGGGGCAAGCTGATCTCCGAAGGCCAGGACCGGATCCTGACCGCGCCGTGGCTGACGATCACCCCGGGGATCGCGATCGTCGTCACCGTCGTCGCGCTGAACATCTTCGGCGACGGCCTCCGCGACGCCCTCGACCCGCGGGCGAAGGTGAGGATCGAGCACTAATGCTCGCGTTCGTCATCCGCCGGCTGATCGGCGCGATCGCGGTGCTGATCGGCGTCAGCTTCATCGTGTTCTTGATCTTCATCGTCGTCCCCGGCGGCGACCCCGCGACGCGCCTCGCCGGCAAGAACGCGAACGACCAGCTGATCGCGAACATCAAGCACAACTGGGGCTTCGACCGGCCCTTCTACACCCAGTACGGGATCATGATGAAGAAGGCGTTCACGGGGAAGCTCGTCTCGTACACCAACCAGACCAACGTGACGACGCAGATCAAGGAGGGGCTCGCGGCGACCTTCTCTCTTTCGATCGGCGCGGCCATCATCTGGATGGCCTTCGGGATTCTCGTGGGGGTGATCTCGGCCGTGAAGGCCGGTAGGTGGTCGGACCGGGTGATCACGATCGTGGCCCTGATCGGGATCTCGATGCCCGTGTTCTGGCTCGGGATCCTGACGCGCTACTTCTTCGCCGAGAAGCACACGTGGTTCCCAGACGGTGAGTACGTGGGGCTGACGCAGAACCCGTTCCAATGGTTCTGGCACCTGCTGCTTCCGTGGCTCGTGCTCGCCGTGCTCTTCATCGGCGTCTACGGCCGAGTCCTGCGCGGGAACATGCTCGATGCGATCAACGAGGACTACGTCCGCACGGCCCGTGCGAAGGGGCTCGACCCGCGCCGCGTCCTCATCAAGCACGTCTTGCGGAACTCCCTCATCCCGATCGTCACGCTCTTCGGGCTCGACTTCGCGGCGGTGCTGGGCGGCGGTGCGATCCTGACGGAGACCGTCTTCGACCTGCACGGCGTCGGCCAGTACGCCGCTCAGTCGATCGGCGCGTTCGACCTGCCGCCGATCATGGGCGTGACGCTCTTCGGTGCGTTCTTCATCGTGCTCTTCAGCGCGATCGTGGACTTCATCTACGCGTTCCTCGACCCGCGGATCCGCCCCGCCTAGATGGCCGAGCGCCTGCTCGACGTGAAAGGCCTGAAGGTCCGGTTCGCGACCGAAGACGGCATCGTGAACGCGGTCGACGGCGTCGACTTCGAGCTCGACCGAGGCCGCGTGCTCGGGATCGTCGGCGAGTCCGGCTGCGGCAAGAGCGTCACCGCGATGACGATCCTCGGCCTGACGCGCGGGGCGAACGCGCGCTTCGAAGGCGAGGTCGACTACAAGGGCCGGAACCTCCTCACGCTGTCCGAGGAGGCGCTCCGAGACGTCCGCGGCAACGAGATCGCGATGATCTTCCAGGACCCGATGAGCTCGCTGAACCCGGTGTACCGGGTCGGCGCCCAGATCGTCGAGGCCATCGCCACGCATGAGAACGTGTCGAAGGAGGTGGCGAAGCGGCGCGCAATCGATCTGCTCCGCCAGGTCGGGATTCCGCGCCCGGAGACCCGCGTCGACGACTACCCGCACCAGTTCTCGGGCGGGATGCGGCAGCGCGCGATGATCGCGATGGGCCTCGCGAACAACCCTGACGTGCTGATCGCCGACGAGCCGACGACCGCACTCGACGTGACGATCCAGGCGCAAATCATCGAGCTGATCGACAAGCTCAAGGACGACTTCAACTCGGCGGTGATCCTGATCACGCACGACCTCGGCGTCGTCGCCGAGATCGCCGACGAGATCGTGGTCATGTACGCCGGCCGCGTCGTCGAGCGCGCAAAGAAGCGCGAGCTCTTCTACGACCCGCAGATGCCGTACACATGGGGACTGCTCGGGTCGATTCCGCGCCTCGACCGGCCGAAGCCGGAGCGGCTGCACTCGATCACGGGGGCGCCTCCGTCGCTGATCAACCTGCCGCGCGGCTGTAAGTTCCGCCCGCGCTGCCCGCACGCCTTCGAGAAGTGCATCGACGAGCCGCGCCTCGAGAGTCGCGTCGAGGATCCGACGCACCTCGACCGCTGCTGGCTGACGGTCGAGGAGAAGCGCGACGTTCGGGAGCGGACGATCGAGGGCGAGCTGGTCGCATGAGCCGAAACAACGGCGCTCCGCTCGTCAACGTCGTCCACGTCAAGAAGTACTTCCCGATCAAGAAGGGCGTCCTCGGCCGCGAGGTCGCACGCGTGCACGCGGTGGACGACGTCAGCTTCGCCGTCACCGAGGGCGAGACGCTCGGCCTCGTCGGCGAGTCCGGCTGCGGCAAGTCGACCCTTGGCCGCACGATCGTGCGGCTGCTCCAGCCGACGGCCGGCGACGTCGTCTTCCAGGGCACCTCGATCGCGGGGCTCGGCACCCGCGCGCTGCGGCCGCTGCGGCGCGAGATGCAGATGGTCTTCCAGGATCCGTACGCGTCGCTCAACCCGCGGAAGCGCGTCGGCTCGATCATCGGCGACCCGATGAAGATCCACAACGTCGGCGAGAAAGCCGACCGCAAGCGCCGCGTCCAGGAGCTGCTCGAGACGGTCGGGCTCTCGCCGGAGCACTACAACCGCTTCCCGCACGAGTTCTCGGGCGGTCAGCGGCAGCGAATCGGCGTCGCGCGGGCTTTGGCGCTGCGGCCGAAGCTCATCGTCGCCGACGAGCCCGTATCGGCGCTCGACGTGTCGGTTCAGGCACAGGTGATCAACCTGCTCGACGAGCTTCAGGACGAGTTCAGGCTCACCTACATCTTCATCGCGCACGACCTCGGCGTCGTCCGCCACGTCTCGGACCGGATCGCGGTCATGTACCTCGGCAAGCTCGTCGAGCTCTCGCCGGCGGAGGAGCTCTACCAGCGGCCGATCATGCCCTACACGGAGGCGCTCCTCTCGGCCGTGCCCATCCCGGACCCGGATCTTTCGGACCAGCGCGAGCGGATCGTGCTCCGGGGCGATGTGCCCTCGCCGATCGACCCGCCCTCCGGGTGCCGCTTCCACCCGCGGTGCCGCTACATGACGGACATCTGCCGCGAGGTCGAGCCGCCGCTCACGGCCTACGGGAACGGCCACTTCGCAGCGTGCCACCACCCGCTGAACGTCGACGCGGAGACGCTGAAGCGGGTCGAGGCGTCGCGCAAGCTCTCGCCGACGTCCGCCGACGAGGACGCGACCCCGAGTGACCCAGGCAAGGAACGGTCACAGCCCGTCCCGCGAATCCCTGAATCGAGGTAACTCCCTCCGCGGGGCTAGCGGGATTCGATGCCGAAGGCGGGGCCGGGCGGGAGGGCGTGTCGAAGATCACGATCGCTGAATAAGGCGACAGTCACAATCACAAGCGCAGCGATGGCGGCGATGAAGGCGTATGCGTACGGCCGGGCTCGACGTCGAGCGATCACCGTGGCGAGCCCGGCGACGAGCGAGAGCTCGGGCAGGAGGAGGAAGAACGTCCATCCGCCGAAGTTGAACGTACGGTCGTCCTGGCAGGGAGCGACGCACGTTCGCCGTAGCGGCGGCGCGTCGAGCGAGGAGATCGTCAATACGACCCAGTGAAGGACGAGAATGAGGAGTGTTCCGAGGAGCGCGAGGGCGGCTGCGGCCACCTCCGCGCCCGCATCGTTTTCACCGACCGCGCCTGAATGTCGCCCGTACAAGGTCCTGTCCGATCATGAACGCGGGGCGTCCGTTGCGCGCGACGAGCCGCAGCACACGTGGCGAGCGGCGTTGGCTGAGGGCGGAGAAGGGGAAGCTCGCGACATACCGTTGGAGCTGGTGGAAGCGGACTTGGACGAGGATGCGCGTCCGCGGCGCGGCCTGGCCGAGCACGCTGATCGTCTCGCCGACGGTGAGTGGCTCGCCGGTCACTTGCGCCAACCCGGGACCGGAGCCGGAGCGATGGCCGGGGACGCGAAGCCGGAGCCAGCCGGGGGCGCGGAAGCGGTGCTCGCGGATGGCGCGGCGCAGGAGTTGGGGGTCGCAGGCTATCGCCGTGATTCCGAAGCCGAGCCAGCTTGCGCAGCTGCGGACGTCAGGCACTGAGGCTGGGCGTGAGGCTCGGTAGCCGAGCGGTGGGAGTGGGCGCCCCCCGGGCGGCCGAGCACAAGTGCCTTCGTCTTGGCCGGAGGCCGCGCAGGTGAATCGGCTGTCGAGGCCGGGTGAAGTCGGCGAGTCGCCGAAGTTCAATTGCGGGTCGATGTCTTCGCCCCAGCGGCCGGGCCAGTATGGCCAGCCACTCGTTGGGAATCTGATCGCGCACTCTGCCTGGCAATTCGAGGTGCCGTAGTCGTCGTTGTTGCCCCATGACGCACCGCCGTCGTGGGGGCTCTCGTAGGTCCACTGCGAGCCTGCGGGTTGGTAGCAATGTTGGTCGACGCTCTGTGGGACGGGGCATTCAAAGGAGTAGGAGGCGTGCGTTCCGCGCGCCACGTACACACTCGTGTGCCCGGGCGTGCGCAGGGGTAGAGCGTCCCAGCGCACCCAGACGGTCATATAGTGCGTCGCATACAGGCCGAAGACGGGGACCGGGGTCTCAGGAGTGCCGCCGAGGTCGGAAAGAGGGTCGAGGACGATCGTCGTTCCCTCCCAGTCGCCGGCATGATTGTCGCCTGGGCCGAAGAGTCCGCCTGGTTCGTTGAAGCGGAAGAACCACCAGTAGTCGAAGTAGCGGTAGTTCGCTCGATCCTGCCCGGGCTCGTAGTAGATCGCCGACGTGGTTCCGCCGTCGCAGTCGCGAATCAGGCCGTGCACGTCGTCATCGGTCGGGCCGTTGCACGGACTAATCGCCGGTTGCAGCTCGCGCAGCGGATCGTCCATCCTCCCGCCGATGTCGATGTAATAGTCGGACGAATTGAACGAGTTAGTCAGGTCAGCCGCTGTCCAGAGCATCGCGCAGCTGCCCGACGAGCGACTGCACACCGTATGGTCCGCGAAGCCATCGACGGCACGTTCGTTTGCGAAGGCCGTGATCCGAAGCGGCCGCCAGGTCTCGTTCGTCCGCTGCGTCGGATCGCTGAGGTCGAACAACAGCGCCGGCCGGTAGGCCAAGCCAAGCGCGGCCACCGTGTGCAACACAATCGGGGTCACTCGCGAGTTCACGATCGTCGAACCTGATACGTTCGTCGCCGTTACGCGAATGCGCAGCGTGGCGCCGAAGTCGCTGGTGCCGACGTTGTACATCGCGCCGGTCTGACCGGCGACGTCCGTGCATGCGGTTCCGTTCGCGTCGCACCGCTGCCATTGAATCGCTTTCGTAGACGGCTCCGGTGCCCAGCTTCCCGGCGTTGCGGAGAGGACCTCGTCCTCGTTCGCTAGCCCCGAAATCTTCGGCGGCACGGTGTTCGCCGGCGTCATGACAGTGCTCGCCGTAGCGGTTGATAGATCGGCGAACCATACGGTCACCTGGAACTGGGTTCCGCCGACGAAGAGCGAGGGGTTGAGGTCGCCGCCGAAGATATAGAACGTCTCGCCGTCACCGACGGAAAAATTGACGGCTGCAGCGCTGTTGTTGTACAGCGGCCCGTCGAGGCTGCCGGCGGCGCCGAGCACCCACCAGTTGGTGCTCGAATTCGCGTCCCAGACGCCGTCGCCGCCGCTTGTGCGTCGCAGTTCCATCTGCAGAATGGTGCGCGAGCCGCCGCCTGGCTCGAGCTTGACCGCGAACACGCCGTCGGAGTCACCGTCTGCACCCACCGCCGTGTTGCCTTTGCCGACCCGGTCTCTTACCTTGCCGCGATAGCTCAAGGTCAGCGTCGGCGTTGGCGGCGCGATCAGCGTCGTCGTCGCTGTCGCGATCGAGCTGTCGCCGAACCAGACCGTGAGCTGAAAATGGGCGCCGATCACGAACAGCGAGGGGCTCAGGTCGGCTCCAAAGATATAGAAGGTGTCGCCCCCGTTGGCCCCAAAGTCCACCGTTGCGGTGCTCGTGTTGAACAACGACCCGTCGAGACCGCTAGCCGCGCCGAGCGCCCACGAGCTCGTAGTTAGGGTCGTGTCCCAGACGCCCCCCCGGGCCGTCCGTGCGGCGCAACTCCATTTGTAGGACGGTGCGCGAGCCGCTCCCCGCGTCGAGCGTGACCGCGAAGACGCCGTCGGTGTCCGAGTCGGCCGTCACCGCCGCGCTATCCCTGCCTACCCGGTCGCGTACCTTGCCGCGATAGCTCAAGCTCAGGGTCGGCGGCGCGGGCGCGCTTAAAGTGGTGGTTACCGTCGCGATCGAGCCGTCGGCGAGCCATACGCGGAGCTGAAACTGCCTCCCGGCTGCGAACAACGACGGGTAGAGATCGCTCGCGAAGACATAGAACGTGCCACCGCCGAAGGCCAGGAAGTTCACGCCGGCCGCGCTGTTGTTGTAGACCAAACCGTCCAGGCTGCCGGCAGCACCTAATGCCCACCAGTTGGTGCTCGAGAGCGTGTCCCAGGTGCCGCCACCGTCTGTGCGTCGCAGCTCCATCTGCACGACATTGACCGAACCGCTGCCGGCCCCGACCTGGACCGCGAAGACGCCGTCGAGCGCCCCGTCGGCACTAACCGCGGTGTTGCCCTTGCCGACCCGGTCGCGCACGATCCCGCGATAGCTCAAGGTCAGCGCCGGTGCATCGCTGCCCGCGTGGGAGGCGTTCGGCAGGCCATGCGAGCGACTTCCGATGTCTGCGTCGCGCTGGTTGGTGAGCTTCGCTGTAGCCCGAGCCGTCCTTGTCGCATCGGACGGCGGACTGATATACGAAGCGGCCGAGGGAGCAACAGACCCCGCGCCGAGGAACACTAAGAGCGCGACCACTAGTGGCCGAACGCACGCAGGAAGCGACGAAAATGGCCCTTGATCTGCGATTAGGCGCTCGTTCAGTCGACCGCCGCCCCCAGCTTCTACTCGACAGAAACGGCGGATACAAGCCCTTCTCGACCTGACGACGCCCATCGAACTTCGATCCTGCGCCGCAAGCGTTCTTCTGTCAAGCAACCGCTCACTACGACGAGCCGCGTTCGTTCGCGTCCCTCAAGCGCTCCGGCCGAGCGCGAAGCCATTCGACCTGCGGCGAAGGGACGACCCCGAGCGTTACGCCCTCTACCTTGCTAATCGCATTCCGTCGCAAGGAGGTTCATTCGGCGGCGAGTGGCGCGACTCGGAGTCTGGGAGTGCGCCTTCCCGTTTGGCCAACCCCTCCGAACGTAGGAGGAACTCGATTCCATGGAACGACAACGGCCGGACGCGGCGGCTCGCGTCGAGCCATGGTTCGCAAACCGCAAATCTTCTGGGCTGCCGCGGCACCGAGGCGAACCGCCCTCGAATCCCTGAATCGAGGTAACTCCCCCTAAAGAGGGCGCGCCTCGTGCCGATACGTGGCACGTGGACGCCGCCGAGCGCAAGGAGATCCTGAGCCGTTACATCGGCCACACGCGCCGCTTCAACGAGGCGGCCGCGCGCCGCGGGGCCGGCCGCGAGGCCGAGGTCATCCCCTTCTCGGGGCCGCTGCGCGAGCTCGAGCAAGAGCCCACGAACCGCGAGATCGAAGTCCTCCAGCTGATCTCCGACGGCCTCGTGAACCGCGAGATCGGCAACCGGCTCTTCCTGTCCGAAGAGACGGTGAAGTCACACGTGCGCCACCTGCTCGCGAAGCTACAGGCCCGTTCGCGGGCACACGCAGTCGCCGTCGGCTTCCGCCGCGGCCTTATCGCCTAACTAGCAATCTCCTCCACAGCCCCTGTGGAAATCACTCAACAGAGTGATGCACAGGCCCTGTGGACAACGGATGCT
>DASUZD010000194.1:0-8238 GCA_036377055.1 Gaiellaceae bacterium
ATGCTCGGCAGGGCGACGTTCACGATCGTGATGTCGACGAGCAGCATGAACGTCGTCGCGCACACGGCCACGAGCGTCCAGCGACCCCGGTCCGCCCCACCCTCCACGCGCCGCATCCTGCCTGCGCGCGACGCCGGGCCGCAACTCCTAGGTCACAGCGAGGCGCTCGCGCAGGAGCGACGGCGTCGTACCGAGCTCGCGGCGAACGATGCGCGCCAGGTGGGCCTGGTCGGCCAGGCCCAGCTCGGCCGCCAGGCGCGCGAGGCATGGCTCGCCGTCCGCGAGCCGCTCGAGCGCGAGCCGGACGCGCAGCCGGTTGCGGTAGCGCGTGATCGTCTCGCCAGTCTCGGCCTTGAAGACGCGGCTCAGGTGGTGCGGCGAGACGGCGACCCGGCGCGCAAGCTCGACCACCCCCGCGCGCGGGCTCTCGATCAGCGCCTCGCGGACGTCGCCGACGAGCCGCCGCCTCGCGACCGCCGTTCCCGGACGGCCGGCCGCGACGCGTTTCGGCGCGGACCGCGCCAGCACCTCCGCCGTGAGGTCGAGGACCAGCTCGGCGACGTCGCCGCCGTCCCCGCGCGCGAGCGCGACGAGCAGCAGGCGCTGACGGAGATCCGTGCCGGCGTCGCTCGCGAGCGGCTCGTCCGGAAGGTCGGGCTCGCCGCCGCAGATCGAGGCCAGCACCGCTTCGGACAGGTAGAGCGCGGTGCACGAGTCGCCGCCCGCGGGATGCGCGATCTGCTGCTCGTCGTCTGGCCGCTCGAAGTAGACGACGGTCGGGTCGACGAACGACTCCGCTCCGTTCAGCCGGCGGTGGAAGCAGCCACGCCGCACGAAGACGATGCCGTACTGCGACACCGCCTCCGGCGCCGACCACTCCGGCGTGCCGCACCGGCATTCGACGGTCTCGATGACGAAGTCCCCGCAATCCGCGAGCGACCTCTTGACGAGCGGGCGCGGCTCCTCCGGAACGCGCGCGTTCACGGCGCCGAAAACCTAGCTCGGCTTACGCCGTACGTGCATCTCCTCGCGCAGCTGCCACGTCTGCTCGCCGTCGTTCGAGGTCAGGCTCCGCCACGTGAACGAGTCTTCCGCGATCGCGGAGAAGATCCACCGCATCGGGCAGCCGTCCTCGGTTCGTCCGTACTGGACGATCTCGTCGCCCGACCGCCGGCCGACGAACGTCCGTCGCGCACAGTTCACGGGGCCGTTCCACGTCACGAGCCAGACGTCGAAGCGCGGATCGTAGAACCGGATCGTCGTTCCGTACTCGCCGACCGGCGACCGGCTTTCGCCTCGGCTCGCGCGGCTCGGGAGGATCCAGACGTCCTGGACCGCTCGCCCCTCGAGCGCCCAGCCGAAGACCCACTCGCCGCGCTCGGTCTTCGACTGCTCGCCGTCCACGTCGTACGAGGCCCAGTCCAGCTCCCACTCGCCGACGAACTGGCCGAAGAGCATCAGCTCCTCAGCGTGCTCGGGATGGGGGCCGGACGCGACTAGGACGTCGGCGAGCGAGCTCTCCCGGGTCAGGAGCGCCATCAGCCGAGGGTGTCGCAGAGGTTCTCGACCTGGCCGTTCTGCGAGACGAGCGTCTTGTCGCCGTTCGGAGCGCCGTGGAGCACCGTTTGCCCCGAGAGGAGGAGCAGCGCGCTCGACGGCGTGTCCTGGGGCAGGAAGAAGACGAGGAAGTCGCCGGAGACGATCGCGTCGTAGGAGCCGTCGGCGTTGAAGGTGACGGTCCCGGGGCCGGACAGGTTGCGCACCACGGAAGCGCCGGTCTCGTCGTTCGTGATCCGCGCGATCAGCTGTCCCGTCGCCTGGTAGCCGTCGACGTTGCCGGACGCGTCGAAGTGGTAGCGGACGCGCAGGTCCTCCCGAGCAGGCTCCGCCGTGACGGTGAACGCGCAGACGACGCCTGCCGGCGCCGTGATCGCGCCCTGGAAGGTCGACTGCCACGGACCGTAGGAGCCGTCCGCAGCTGCCGTGGTTCCGGCGCCCCCGAGCGCGAGCGCGACCACGCCGAGCGAGACCGCCAAAAGCCGTTTCATCTCACACACCTCCCCCGCCGCTGATGCGAAATCCGAGCAGCGAGCATTGCCGCAGGCACGCGGACCGCGCTTGAACATTCGTGCTCGCTTTGGCGAACCGCGAGCGCGGCGCGAGCGAATCAGTCGCGACACACGTCCCGACCCGAAGGAGCCTCGATGCGCTTCATCCCGACGAAGTTCCACGCGCCGCTCGACTACATCGTCGGCGCCGCGCTGATCGCCGCACCCTGGATCTTCCAGTTCTCCGAGCACACCGCCGCGACGATCGTCCCGATCGTGCTCGGCATCGGCCTGATCGTCTACAGCCTTTTCACCGACTACGAGCTCGGCCTCTGGAAGGTCGCGCCCATGGCCGTCCACAACCTGATCGACATCGCCGCCGGGGCGCTCCTGGCGGCGTCGCCCTGGATCTTCGGCTTCGCGGACGAGACCGCGAACGTCTGGGTCCCGCACCTCGTCGCCGGCCTCGCCGCGATCTTCCTCGGCCTGACGACGAAGCAGGCGGGCGGCTACAGCTACCGGAAGTCCACCGCTGCGGCGGCCGGTTAGCCCGTACGGGCATGCGGCGAGCGGTCGCTCGCCGCACGCCTCCCGGGGCTATGCGGCCTCGGCGAGAGCCGCCGCTTCGGCGCCTTCGATCATCGCATCCGCGACGATCGCGAACGCCTCGCACCACGCGCGCCCGTACTCGGGCCGCCACGCGTCGCCCGCGACCTCCTCCATCGACGCGATCAGGACCCCGCCGACGACGGGGTAGTGCTCGGGCGTGGCGCCGTACGCGACGTGGCCCGCGCCGAGCTCGTGGAGCTTGGGGACGATCGCCTCGAGGTCGCGAAGGGACTTGCGGAGGAGGACCAGCGTGCCGAGCAGCATGGTCTTCTGCCGCTCGAGGTCGGTTCCCGCGAAGAGGGGCTTCACCGCGGGCGCAGCCGCGAAGAGCCCCGCGTAGAAGACGTCCATCAGCTCGTCGCCGCGGGAAGCGACGAGGTCGAAGCTCGTCTCGAGTGCTTCCAGATCCAGGTTCATTGTCCGCTCCTCCATGGTCTCGCTTAGTGCGGACTCAGGGTCGCTCCGGCGCGGGCGCCGCGGAAGGGAGCAATCCGACCGAAACCTGGCGGTTCTCCGCCAGACCGCGCGCTCAGACGCCGTTCATGCAGATGCTGAGCGACGCTAACCCGACAGCGGCGCTGACGGGCCAGGGCTGCCGCTCCGGCCGATCGCGGCGTGTGTCCGCGGGCCTCGGAGCCGCGACCGGCGTCGTGATCGCGACGACGTCGGCGAGCTGGATCAGCTGGATCGCGGCGCGCGCGGCGGCGCGCTTCTCCGCGTACGTCTCGAGGTCCGGGATCGCGCGCCAGAGGAACCGCGCGGTCTCGAGCATCGAGCGCAGGCGGTCGAGGTCGACGTGGTCGAGCGACTCGTCTGCGCTCGCGGTCACGGCGAGGTCGAGGACGCCGACGGAGTCGCGCCGCTGCGTCCAGAGGAGCGGCGCGGCCATCGAGAGGTACTGGTGCACGCGCGCGAGGGCCAGCGGCTGCTCGATCGAGGCGGGGCCGACCGGGGTCGTCGGCTCCGCAAGCGCCTCGCCGTTCGCGATCCGGTTCGCGGTCTCGCCCAGCACACCCCCGAGCCGCCGGTCGTCGAGGCCGCAGGACCGCGCCGCCCGCACGGCGACGAAGAGCGAGCTCGGCTGCTGGCCGTACGGGTAGTCGGACCCGTGCAGGATCTGCTCCGCGGGCACGCGGGCGAAGAGCGCGATCAGGTCGAGCGCGCTCCAGGTCGAGGTGTCGAAGAACACGCCGGGGACGCCCGCGAAAAGGCGTGCGAACGCGTCGAGGTCGGCGACGCCGGCGTGCGCGACGATCAGCTGCGTCCCGGGATGCGCGTCCACGAATCGCCTCAGGGCAGGCGTGATCGGCGGCAGCCCGTGCCCGCCGTGGATCAGGATCGGGACTCCGTGCTCGGCGGCGACTGCAAAGACGGGCCCGAGGCGTTCGTCGTCGAGCCCGAACGACTGCGCGCGGGGGTGGAGCTTGATGCCGCGCGCGCCTCGCACGAGGGAGCGCCGCGCCTCTGCGACGGGCTCGTCGTTCAGGTCGAGCCGCGCGAACGGGACGAGCCGTCCCGCGGAAGCGCGCGCGTGCGCGCGGGTCCGGTCGTTCCCCGCGCGGAACGCGGGCTCGCGATCCGGCTCGTCGAGGCAGAACGCGAACGCGCGGGAGATGCCGTAGCGATCGAGCATCTCGAGCAGCTCGGGCAGGTCGGCGATCATGCCGTCCGAGCCGCGGCCAACGTGCACGTGCGCGTCGAAGAGCTCGGCGCCCGCCGGAAGCTGAAGCCGAAGCTCCTCGTCGAACTCGCGGACGAGAGCGTCGGTGCGATCTAGATGATCGGCGATCCTCGGACCGGGCACGGGCCTCACCGTGAAGGCTCCTCTCGCAACGCGCTTCCTCGCGCTTGCGCAGTTGCGCAAGGCGAGAGAAGACGGCCGCGGCGCCCTCGCGCCACGATCGACGAGTCGCAGCCGGCCGTCCGCTGGAGATCGCCATCGACGCAGAGATGCGTGTGTCGCCCACAGATCCGACGCTCTATCTGCTCGATCCAACCGATCTCGACGACCTACCTCCGCACCTCGAGCGCTACGGGCGGCACGCGCGCGCCGCCGTCGAGTGGGCGTCGACGTACCTCTGTGGGCCGCATGCCGCGCTGGGCAGAGAAGGGCCCGTCTGCCCCTACACGCAGCCGTCGCTCGAGCGAGGCCTCTTCTGGCTGACCATCTATCCCGGCGCCCACCCCGAGCTGATCGACGTGAGCGCGGCCGCGACGAGGTACGGGAGCTGGTTCCTGGAGCTGAGGCCGCGCGCGGGCAAGGACGCGCACTACAAGGCGATCCTGATGCTGTTTCCGGACCTGGCCGCTGCGCGCGCGCCCGATCTGATCGACACCGTGCAGGCAGCTCTGAAGCCGGCCTTCACCGCGCGAGGGCTGATGATCGGCCAGTTCCACGCCACCTGCGACGAGCCGGGAATCTGGAACCGCAACTTTCGTCCGCTCCGGAGCCCCCTGCCGCTGCTCGCGATCCGGCACATGGTTCGCACCGACGCGCCGTTCCTGACGAAGGACGCTCGCTACCTGGCCGCGTACCTGCGCTGGTTCGGCCACGACGTGCCCGACCGGCTCCAGGCGCCCGTGCGCGAGGCGGCGCTCGCCTTCGGCCTAGCCGCCCCGGACCGGTCGAACGGCTCGGGCGCGCGCGTGGCCCCCTACGAGATCGACCGCTCGCGGCCGCTCGCGCCACGCACGCAGTAGCTGCGCCTCCCGTTCACGCGTGATTCCGGCGCGAGGAGGCTGCGAGGCAGGCCGCGACGCGAGCCAGGCGAGCGTGTCGCGCACCGTCTCGCGGAGTGGGCGGAACGTCAGGCCGGCAGCGAAGGCTCGGGTGCAGTCGACGGTCGACGCCCCCGGCGCGCCCGGCATCCAGAACGTCAGCTCCATCCGCGGCGCCACCCCGGCCTCGAGGAGGAACCGGTCGTCGACCCAGGTGAAGCTCGCGTCGCTGCCGGTCTCCGCTCGGCACGTCTCGAGCAGGCGTCCAAGCGTGAGCGGCCGGGCCGGGCCGGTCGCGTTGTAGACGCCTGTGCGGCCCGACTCTGCGCCCTCGAGCATCCAGTCCGCGAGGTCGCGCGCGTCCACGAACTGCACGGGGCGGTCAGGCTCGCCGGGCGCCAGGACCTCGCCGCCCTGCGCGATGCGGCGCGGCCAGTAGGAGAACCGGTCAGTCGGGTCGTACGGCCCGGCCAAGAGGCCCGCGCGGACGACGAGCGCCCGGCCGTGCAGCGCGCGCCCGAGGACGCGCTCGCAGCCGGCCTTCAGCGCACCGAACGCGTCCGGGCTCGTCGCGGCGCCGGCGTTCGCGGGCGTTCGGAGCTCCGAGCCCTCGTGGAGACGCGGCACGGCCGGGAAATCCGCGTAGACCGATAGCGTCGAGACGAACGTGTAGTGCTCCACCGCGGGCGCGAGCAGCGCGGCGCCGGCGGCGACGCTGGGCGGGGCGTGGCCGGAGGTGTCGACGACGGCGTCCCACCGGCGGCCGCGGAGCGCCGTGAGGTCGTCGTTTCGGTCGCCGCGCAGCTTCTCCGCGTCCGGGTAGAGGTCGGGGCCGTGCCGGCCGCGGTTGAAGAGCGTGACCTCGTGCCCGCGCGCGAGCGCCGCCTCGACGACGTGGCGGCCGAGGAAGACCGTGCCTCCGAGGACCAGGAGCTTCATCGGTGCGTGGCGACCGTAAGAGCTGGCGCGGCTGTCGTGTTCTCGCGGGTTGCTCACTTCGAGCAAGGGCGAAGAAGACGCGCGCGGGACGCGAGAACTACGTTCGCGCCGGTGCAGGCCGACGCCGCATCCTCGCTCGCCGAGGCGCTCGACGAGGCCTGCCGGAGCGCGCCCGATCGCGTCGCGCTCGTCCACGGCGGCCGCCGGACGACCTTCGCGGAGCTGCGCGCGGCGGCGGCTGCGCTCGCCGGGGAGTACCGCGCACGCGGGATCGCGCCGGGCGAACGCGTCGTCTGCTCCGTGTCCAACCGTCCCGAGCACGTCGTCGCGCTCGTCGGCGCCTGGTGGGCGGGAGTCGTGCACGTCTGCGCGGACTACCGCTCGACCGTGCGCGAGCTCGCGCATGTCGTCGGTCTCGCCGAGGCGCGGGCGCTCGTCTACGAGGCGCCGGACGGGGCGGCGGCGCCAGAAGCGCTGCGCCCGGGGCTCGAGGTTTTCACGGTCGGCGAGGGCATCCCGCCGGCGGGCGCAGAGCCGGTCGAGCGCGCGACGCCGTCGCCCGACGAGCCGGCGATCGTGTTCGTCACGTCGGGGACGACAGGCGCGCCGAAGGCGACGATCGGCTACCACGGGAACCTCGCCGCGCGGTGGCAGCGCCTCTGGCGCTGGCTCGGCTTCCGCCCCGACGACGTCCATCTCGCCCAGATGCCGCTCTCGCACGGGTTTGGCCTGCTGACGGCCGTGTCGGCGCTGCTCGCGAACGGTAGCGTCGTGCTGCTCGATCGGTTCTCGCCGGCGCGCGCGCTCGACGCGATCGAGAGCGAACGCGTCACGGTCCTCGGCGGCGCGCCGGCGCACTACAGGATGCTTCTGCACCAACAGGCCGAGGCGCCGCGGGACGTCACGTCCCTGCGGTTCGGCATCGGCACCGCGGCGGCGTTCTCGCCCGAGCTCGTCGCCAAGATCCGGGACGTGCTCGGCCTGCGCCTCGCGATCATGTACGGCTCGAGCGAAGGGATCGGCGTGGCCACGACCGACCAGGAGGACATCGCCCTCGGCGCCGTCGGCCGCCTCTCTCCGGGCGCCGCGACGATCGTCGCTCCCGATCGCACGCCGCTCCCGGTGGGCGAGCTCGGTGAGATCGCCTTCTCGCGAGCGGTCTTTCCCGTCCGTTACTGGGGCCGCGACGGGCGGCCGCTCGGAGAGTGGTACTACTCGGGCGACCTCGGCCGGCTCGACGAGGAGGGCCGGCTTTACGTGTACGGGCGGCTGAAGCACCAGATCGACCGCGGCGGCCTCAAGATCGACCCGGTCGAGGTCGAGGGCGCGCTCGCGCGCTCCCCCGGCGTGGCCGACGCCGCGGTGCTCGGGGTTCCCGATCCCGTCGTCGGCGAGCGCGTCTGCGCGTGCGTGGTCGCGGACGCAGGGGAGGCGCCGACCCTCGAGGGCATCCGCACCGCCCTGGCCGCGGAGCTCGCTCCCTACAAGCTGCCCGAGGACCTCTGCGTCCTCGACGAGATCCCGCGCACCGCGATCGGGAAGACGGACGTCCGCGCGTTGCGCGCGAGGATCGAGGAAGCGCGGCGCGAGAGCGTTCGCGTGTAGCGATCAGGAGAGCCGCCAGGGCGCGGCGGGAACCGCGACCTGCGCATCGAGCGGCTCGAGATGGGCGCCCAGGAGCGGATCGCAAGGCAGCGCCGCGAGGTCCTCGCGCACGGCGGCTGCCGGCACACCCGCGTCCAGGAGAAGTAGCTCCCACTCCGCTGCGCTCCGGGAACGGAGTCGCGCGCCGGCGCGTCCGCAGATCGCTTCGAAGCGACGCCGCATCTCGTCGCCGTCCACCGCGACGGCGAGGTAGCCGTCGGCCGTCTCCAGCGGGCGGTCGAGCGGCCCCCACCGCGGCCGCCCGGCCGCGCCTGCCTGG
>DASUZD010000195.1:0-10006 GCA_036377055.1 Gaiellaceae bacterium
ACCTCCGGCAGCGCGTCGACGAGCGCCTGCCGGATGAACGGCTCCGTCGGCTCGCGCGGGTCGCCCTTGCCGAAGTCGATCAGGTCGACGCCGCGCGCCTGGAGCCGGCGCTTCGCCTGCTCGAGCCGCACGAACGGATACGTGCCGGTCGCCGCCAGGACGGGGGAGAGGCGCATGGCTAGACCGTACCGAGGAATCGCGACAGCGCCTCGTACGTGCGCACGAGCTCCGCGATCTCGACCCGCTCGTCGCGCGTGTGCGCGTACCTCGTCGCGCCCGGGCCGAGGTTAATCGCGTCGATCCCGGCGTTCGTGAACTGCGCGACCGGCGTCCAGGCCTGCTTCGGCTCGAGCTCGAAGCCGCCGGCGGCGCGGAGGCGGTCGACGAGCGGCGTCCGGGCGACGACCTTCGCCGGCGGCGAGTT
Source organism: Gaiellaceae bacterium (assembly GCA_036377055.1). Classification (GTDB taxonomy): domain Bacteria; phylum Actinomycetota; class Thermoleophilia; order Gaiellales; family Gaiellaceae; genus DASUZD01. Next base: position 425 of record DASUZD010000195.1, read on the forward strand.
GCCGCCGATCTCGACGTCGGCACCGGCCGCGAGCCGGCGGACGTGCGCCTCCGCGTCCGCGGGCGTCGTCCCCGGCGCGTATCGAAAGTTCACGTTCGCCTCCACGCGGTCAGGGACGACGTTCGTCGCGATCCCGCCCCTGATCGTCGTCACCGTCAGCACCTCCCGGAAGACGAGCCCGTCGATCTCGACGTCGCGCGGCTCGAGCTCCACGATCGGGGCGAGCCCGCGCAGCGCGGCAGCGATCGCGTTCTCGCCCAGCCACGGGCGCGCGGAGTGCGCCGAACGGCCGTGGAAGACGAGGCGCGCGTCGAGGTTCCCGAGGCACCCGGCCTGGATCGTGTTGTCGGTCGGCTCGAGGACGATCGCGAGCACGGCCTCGCGCACGCGCGGGCACGCGGCGAAGAATCCGCCGAGCGGGCTCTGCTCCGCCGGCAGCTCCTCGCGGCCGAAGAACAGGAAGCCGGCATCGAGCTCGGAGCGCTGCGCGAGCTCGACCATCACCGCGACGCCGCCCTTCATGTCGCTCGCGCCCAGCCCGTGGACGGCGCCGTCCTCGATCCGTCCGGGCAGGTTCCCTTGCGCCGGCACGGTGTCGAGGTGGCCGGCCAGGAGGACGAACGGGCCGTCGTTCCGCGGCGGATAGAAGAGCGCGGAATCTTCGGCGTAGGCCGGCTCGCGAGGAACCGCCTCAGCGACGTAGCGCTCGATCTCGGCCTCGTCGTGGCTCTCGGAGGGGATGTCGACGAGCGCGAGCGTGCGGGCGGCGAGGGCGTCGGAGGTCACGGCGGCTCCTATTCTCTCCGCATGGCGCGGCGGCGCACGATCCGCTCGGCGAACGCCGACTTCCAGCTGGCGCTCGCGCTCCGCGACAACCGCCGCCAGCGCGCGCGGCAAGGCCGCTTCCTCGTCGAGGGCGTCCGCTCGATCGACCGCGCCATCGAGAACGGCTGGACGATCGACTCGTTCTGGTGCGCGGGCGAGCGGCCGCTCTCGCGCTGGGCGACGGGGCTGCTCGAGGCGGGCCTCGCGCGGACGCACGTCGAGCTCGAGCCGGGGCTGATGTCCGAGCTGAGCGCGAAGGACGAGACGTCGGAGCTCGTGGCGCTCGTCGACATCCCACCGGACGGCCTCGAGCGGATCCCGCGCCGCGACGACCAGCTGCTGGTCGTCCTCGACCGGCCGGCGAGCCCCGGCAACATCGGCTCCGTGATCCGCTCGGCCGACGCGCTCGGCGCCCGCGGCGTCGTGGTCGCCGGGCACGCGGCTGACGTCTACGACCCACACACGGTACGCGCGAGCCAGGGCTCGCTCTTCGCGGTGCCGGTCGTGCGCGTCGCCTCAGCTGAAGAGCTCGAGCCGCGGCTCGAGGGCCTCCAGGTCGTCGGCACTACCGCGCACGGCGACGTCGAGCTCGCCGACGTCGACCTGCGCCGGCCTACGGCGCTCGTCCTCGGCAACGAGACGAAGGGTCTGTCGTGGGGCTGGCGCGAGCGGTCGGAGGTGCTCGTCCGGATTCCCCAACGCGGCTCCGCGAGCTCGCTGAACCTCGCCGCGGCCGGGGCGATCCTCCTCTACGAGGCGGAGAGGCAGCGGGCCGGCGGAGCGGCATAATCACCTGCATGTCGGAGCATCCACAGCCGCTCGAGCCGGAGCGCGGCTTCCTCGTCGCCGTCCATCCGCAGAACACCGCGGAGGAGCTCGACGAGCTGCGCGAGCTGGCGCGGACGGCGCTCGTCGAGCCCGTCGGCGAGCTCGTCCAGCACCGTCGGCAGCCGGACCGGCGGAGCTACGTCGGCAAGGGCAAGCTCGAGGAGCTGACGCAGGCGTACCGCGCCGCCGGCGCGGAGGTGCTGGTCGTCGACGACGAGCTCGATCCGGTGCAGCAGCGGACGCTCGAGAACGCGCTCCAGGCGCGGGTCGTCGACCGCACGCAGCTGATCCTCGACATCTTCGCCCAGCACGCGGTGACCGCCGAGGGGAAGCTCCAGGTCGAGCTCGCGCAGCTCGAGTACAACCTCCCGCGGATGCGCGGCATGTGGCAGCACCTCGAGCGCCTCGGCGGCGGCACCGGTGCGCTCGGCGCGGGCGTCGGGACGCGCGGCCCGGGCGAGTCGCAGCTCGAGACCGACCGCCGCATCGCGCGCCGGCGGATCGGCCTGCTGCGCAAGCGGCTCGCGTCGCTGTCCAAGCAGCGCGCCGTTCGGCGACGCGAACGGGAGCGCTCGGCGACGCCCGTGATCGCGCTCGCCGGTTACACGAACGTCGGCAAGTCGACGCTCCTGAACGCGCTCACGGGCGCGGAGGCCTCGGTCGACAACCGGCTCTTCGAGACGCTCGACCCGACCACGCGCGGGTTCGAGCACGATGGCCGCCGCTACCTCGTCACGGACACGGTCGGTTTCATCCGCCGCCTGCCGCACCAGCTCGTCGAGGGCTTCGCGGCGACGCTCGAGGAGACGCTCGTCGCCGACCTCGTCCTGCACGTCGTCGACGGCTCGGCGCCGGAGGAGCGGCTCGAGGAGATGGCGGCCGCGGTCGACGCGGTGTTGGCCGAGATCGGCGCCGGCGAGCTGCCGGTCGAGGTGGTCGTGAACAAGATCGACGCGGTCGATCTGCTGAAGCGGCGACGCCTCGCGAACCGCTTCCCGGACGCGTTGCAGGTCTCGGCGCTGACCGGCGACGCTCTGGACGCGCTGCGCGCACGCCTCGCCGAGCGGTTCGAGGACCGCTTCGAGGCGGTGCGGCTCCTGCTCCCGCACGGCGCGGGCGGGAAGCTCGCGGAGCTGTACGAGCTGGGCGCGCCGATCGACGAGCGCGTCGACGCGCCCGACGGCGTGCTCGTGCGCGCGCGGCTCCCTCGGCGCGAGCTGCGCCGGTTCGCGCCCTACCTCGTCGCCGAGTCGCGCTCCGAGCCGGCTTCGTCGTCCGCGTGATCGAGCTGCCGGTCCGGCGCCTTCGGCCGGACGCCGTGTTGCCCCGGCGCGCCTACTCGGGCGACGCCGGCCTCGACCTGGCGGCGTGCGAGCGGATCGAGCTCGCGCCGGGGGAGCGAGCCGCCGTCGGAACGGGTCTCGCGGTCGCGATCCCGGACGGCTACGCCGGCTTCGTCCAGCCGCGGTCCGGGCTCGCCGCGCGGGCGGGGATCTCGATCGTGAACACGCCCGGCCTCGTCGACGCGGGCTACCGCGGCGAGCTTCGCGTGCTCCTCCTGAACACCGATCGCGAGCGGCCGTTCGTCGTCGAGCCGGGGATGCGGATCGCGCAGCTCGTGGTCGTGCCGGTGCCGGGCGTCGAGCCGGTCGAGGTCGAGGAGCTGCCCGAGGCCGAGCGCGGCGTGCGCGGCTTCGGCTCCTCGGCGGTGTAGTGGGCGTCGAGCCGCGCATCCGGGTCTCGGCGATCCTGCGCTGGCACGGACGCGTGCTGCTGTGCCGGCACGAGAAGCCCGGGCGCGAGTACTGGCTGCTGCCGGGCGGCGGCGTCAACTCCGGCGAGAGCCTGATCCGGGCGCTCCACCGCGAGCTCGGCGAGGAGATCGGCATCGCCGACGAGCTTCCGCTCGAAGGGCCGGTCGCGATCGTCGACTCGATCGCTCCGGAGCGCAGCTTCGTCGCGAAGCACGTCGTGCACATCATCTTCGCCGGCGACCTCGGCGGCCGCTCGCTCGAGGCGGTGACGTCGCAAGACGCGGCCGTCCGCGGGCATCGCCTGTTCGGACCGGACGAGCTGGAGACGGTCGTGCTGCACCCGCCGATCCAGCGCTTCCTGTCGCGCTGGCAACCGGGCGATCCGCCGGTCTATCTCGGCGCTCTGTGGGCTCCTTGAGAGCTTTGTCGAGAGCGAAAGCGAACCGCGTCTCGCGGCGGCGCCTCGTACGGGCCGTCCGACGCGGTTCCTACGATGTGCTGCTCTCAAATCTCAGGAGCGACAGACGAGCGTCATGGCCGATTCGATTAGGTGTCCGACCTGCCGCGCAGAGATCCCTCTCAGTGAGGTGATCTCACATCAGATTGACGAACAGCTTGCTGCGGAGCTCGCGCGCAAGCTCGCTGAGAGGGAGCGTGAGTTGGCCGAAACCGCTGAGAGGCGGGAGCGTGAACTTGCAGAGGCCGCTTCCAAGAGCGAGCGGGCGCTTCGCCGTACCTTCGAAGAGGAGCGCGAACGGCGCGATGAAGAGGTTCGCGAGCAAGCGAAAAACAAAGTCGCTGTTGAACTTGCCGATCTCGGATCGCGCGTCGCGGCGCAAGAGGAAGAGATCCGTGTTGCGCGGTCGCGTGAGCTGGAACTGCGTCAGCTGAAGCGCAAGGTCGACGAAGAACGCGAGAACCTCGACCTAGAGGTCGCCCGCCGCGTCGACAAGGAGCGGAAGCAGGTCGCCGCCGAAACTCGACAACAGGCGAATGAGCAACATGTCCTCGAGATCCGCCAGAAGGAGTTGCAGGTAACGCAAATGCAGCGGCAGATCAAGGAGCTCCAGGAATCCTCTGAGCACGTGCGCGCGGGGCTAATCGGCGAGGCGCAGGAGAGGGAGATCGAGGATGTCCTGCGGGAGCGATTCCGGGGCGACGAAATCGAGCCGATCAAGGCAGGCATGCGTGGCGCTGACGTTCCGCAGACCGTCGTCTCCCGCCGAGGCGAGACTTGCGGAACAATCCTTTGGGAGTCGAAGCGGGCGCGCAACTGGAGTAGCGCGTGGATTTCGAAACTCAAGGACGATCAGGCCGCTTCGGGTGCCGACGTCGCGGTTCTCGTCTGCTCAGCGCTCCCGCCTGACGTGCGGCACATGGAGCTGATGGACGGGGTGTGGGTGGTCAGTTTTCCATGCGTCGTCGCAATGGCCTCGGCCCTCCGGGAACGGCTAGTTGGCGTCGCGCAGGCGCGGAGCATCGACGCAAACCGCAACGAGTCGCTTAGCCGGATCTACGACTACCTGACGAGCAACGAGTTCAGTCGGCGGATGCGCGCGGTGGTTGAGGCCTTCATCTAGATGAAGGAAGATCTTGAGTCTGAGAAGCGCGCAATGGAACGAATCTGGACAAAGCGCGCGAAGCACATCGACGCAGTCGCGCTGAACGTCGCTGGGATGTATGGCGACCTTGAAGCCATTGTGGGGACCGCGCTCCCCGCTATCGAGGCGTTGGAGCTTCCGGCGCCCGTTCCGATTCGTTCAGCGAGCTAACTAGCGCCTCCGGCCAGCCACGTCCCCAACGTCGAGAGGCCCCCGCTGCGAGGGAAGGCGGCGGTCGGGGGATGAACCCTGGCCGACGGGCGAGGAGCCGCATGCCAGACCTCAGGAGAGAGCGGACGCGTGTGATTCGCCCGGAAACCTTCTAGAACCTGCCCCCGCGAGACCTGGCTCGGGCGGCCGCGACCTCGTGGGCCTCGGCTTCCAACACGTCGTCCAGGGGCGTCAGCGGCTCGGTCTCGTCGGTCCCGCGCGCGTGCGCGAGCGCCTGCGCGAGGAGCCAATCCGCCAGCCTCGGGTTGCGCGGGAGGAGTGGCCCGTGCAGGTACGTGCCGATCGCGCGCCCTAGGCGGCAGCCCTCGAAGCCGCTTTCCCCGTCGTTCCCGAACCCCGCGACGACCCGTCCCAAAGGGACGGCCCCGGGATCCAGCCGCGTCCGGCCCGCGTGGTTCTCGAAGCCCGCGACCGTGCGCCGCTCGCCCGGCGAGAGCTCGCACTCGAGCAGGACGTCGCCGATCAGCCTGCGGTCGCCGGCGACGGTCTCGAGCGGGAAGAGGCCGACGCCCGGCATGTCCTCACCGTGGAAGCCGCGGTAGCCGCGGCCGAGCAGCTGGTAGCCGCCGCAGACCGCCAGCACCGCGACACCGCCAGCGTGCGCCTCCACCACCTGCGAGGCCTTCTCGGCCAGGTCCCGAGCGACCAATATCTGCTCGCGATCCTGGCCGCCGCCGACGTAGAGCAGGTCGTACGCGTCCGGCCGGATCGCGTCGCCCATCCCGACCGCCTCGATCGTGAGCTCGTGCCCGCGCCACGCCGCCCGCCGCTCGAGCACCGCCATGTTCCCGCGATCGGCGTAGATGTTCAGGTAGTCCGGATAGAGGTGCCCGACGCGGATCCTCACGCCGCCCGCTCCTCCCAGTACGGCCGGACGTAGCCGCGCGCCCCGACGATCTTCCGCAGCGCGAGCATCGCGGTGTACGTCGGCAGCACGACCAGCTCACCGCCCGCCGACGTCAGCTCGAGGCCGCGATCGAGCGCACGCGAAAGCTCAGGCACGACCTCGATCGCCGCGGGATCGAGCCCGCCGTAGCGGAACCGAAGCGCGAGCTCGGCGGCGCGGTCGCCGGTCGCGACGAGCCGCTCCAGGCCGGGAAGGAGCGGCTCGAAGTCGACGTCCCAGATCCAGGAGACGTCTTTGCCGTCTGCGGTCGCGTCGTTGAGCGCGACGACAGCGAGCGAAGGAGCGCCGCCGGCGACGAGCGTCCGCACCACCTCGTTCGCGCCGGCCGGGTTCTTGATCAGCAGCATGAGCAGCGTCCGGCCGTCGATCGCGATCCGCTCGAAGCGCCCGAACGCGGCGCCCGCGCGCTCGAGCCCGCGAGCGACCTCCTCCAGCGATGCGCCGAGCGCGAGCCCCAGTGCTGCCGCCGCGAGCGCGTTGTAGACGTTGTAGAGCCCGGGAAGCGAAAGGTCGACGCGCACCGTTCCGTCCGGCGCGACGAGCTCGAACGACGCTCGCTCCAGCCCGTGCAGCTCGATCGCCCGCGCGCGTACGTCGAGCGACGGGCGCGCGTGGCCGCACCGGGGGCAACGGTAGTCGCCGAGGTGGCCGACGTAAGCGGCCGCATAGACGTACGGCGTGCCGCAGACGACGCAGTACTTCGAGTCGGCGGCGTGCTGGAGCTCCGGCTGCGCGTGCCGCGGGTCGTCGAGGCCGAAGACGAGCGAGCCTGGTCTGTCGCGCGCGAGGTCGCCGACCTGCGGGTCGTCGCCGTTCACGACGAGCTTCGTCGAGTCCGGCAGCTCCCGCACCGCCTCCCGCCAGCGCTCGGCGATCAGCTCCAGCTCCCCGTACCGGTCGAGCTGGTCGCGGAAGAGGTTCCCGAGGCAGACCGCGCGCGGGCGAAGCCGGAGCGCGACCTCGGGCAGCGCACCCTCGTCCACCTCGAAGAGGCCGAGCTCGGCGTCGCGCGGCGCGGCGAGGAGCGACGAGGCGATGCCGGAGACGAGGTTCGCGCCGGCCCGGTTGTGCGCGAGGCGGACGCGTGGCTCCAGGATCGAGGCGGCGAGCGCGGCGGTCGTCGTCTTGCCGTTCGTCGCCGAGACGAGCGCCGAGCCGGACGTTAGGCGCGCGGCGAGCACGTCGATCGCCCGCGGATCGAGCTTGAAGAGGACCTTGCCCGGGAGCGTCGTGCCGCCGCCGGCGCGGGCAAGCCGCAAGAGCCGGCCTACGGTGCGGGCCGCCGCCAGCTCGAGCGGGAGTGGGAGGAGCCGGCGCATGCACACGAGCCTAGCGCCTGCCCGTCGCCGGACTGGCGTCTCACTCTTTCGAGGGATCTGTCCCCCACGTGGGTGATGCCCTGCCTGCGGCACGCCCGTACCTTCCCGCGGTGGACACGTTCTGCGGCCCGCGCGTCAGCGTGGAGACGAAAGCGCTCTCCCCGCGCGCGTTCCTCTACGTGGGTGCGGTGATCGCCGCCGCGGTGGCGTCGGCGGCGCCGTTCGTCACGAATCTGACGCCGACGACCCCCGGCTGGCCGACGTTCCTGATCCTCGCCACGTGCACGGCCGTGGCGCAGCTCTTCGTCGTCCGGACGCCGCGCAACCAGTCGTACCACACCAGCATCGTCTTCATCGTCCCGGCGGTCCTGCTGCTGCGGCCGGAGCTCGTGGCGCTGCTGCCGCTCGCGCAGCACATCCCCGAGTGGCTGAAGAACCGGAGCCGCTGGTACGGGCAGACGTTCAACATCTGCAACTACGCGCTCGACTCGCTCGCCGCGCTCGCGGGGGCGCGGTTCGTGCTCTCGCTGCACGGCCTGATTCCGCACGCGAGCGCCCGGCACGCGGCCGCCGGTCTCGTCGCGTGCGTCGTCTTCGTCGCGACGAACCACACGTTGCTCGCCGTCATGCTGCGGCTCGGGCCGGGGCATTCGCTCCGCGCGACCAGCCTCTTCTCGTTCGAGAGCCTCTCGACTGATCTCGTGCTCGCGGCGCTCGGCGTCGGCATCGCCGCGTTCTGGTCGTGGAACCCGTGGCTCGTGCCTTTCGCGATCGCACCGCTCCTCTTGATTCACCGCTCGCTGAGCGTCCCGGCGCTCCAGGCGGAGGCCCGCGTCGACCCGAAGACCGGACTCTTCAACGCGCGCCACTTCGCGGCCGCTCTCGCCGATGAGCTGGGGCGCGCTGCTCGCTTCGAGCGGCCGCTGTCGCTGCTCATGGCCGACCTCGACCTCCTCCGCGAGATCAACAACACGTACGGCCACCTCGCGGGCGACGCCGTCCTGAAAGGGATCGCAGACGTCTTCCGCGGCGAGCTCCGCCACTACGACGTGCCGGCGCGCTTCGGCGGCGAGGAGTTCTCGATCCTCCTGCCGGAGACGCCGCCGCAGCAGGCGCTCGAGATCGCGGACCGGATCCGGCGTGCCGTAGCGGAGAGTCCGTTCGAGGTCGAGACGTCGAGCGAGCCGATCTGGGTGACGGTCTCGATCGGCGTGGCCGGGTTCCCGAAGGACGCGACCGGCGCGAACGAGCTGATCCACCAGGCCGACCTCGCCGTCTACCGCGCGAAGCTCGAGGGCCGGAACCGCGTGCTCCGCGCGAGCTCGGAGCCGCTTCTCGTGCCACAGGACCGGACGAAGCGGCGCGTGGCCGTTCCGGACGACGGCAGGCGTTCGCGCTCGAGGTCGAGACCGGCTCGATCTCGCTGAGCGCCGTCGGCGCGCTCGGTGCCGCCGCGCTCTTCGTGGGGTGCTGAGCGCGTGGCTGCTCCCGCACTACGTCGTCTCCGGCTTGTCGGCAGCGTGATGGCGAGCGCCTACCGCGCGGCGGGAACCCAGTTCTGCCCGCGCTGCGTCGGCGCGCTCGAGCGGCTCCTCCCAGTCGAGCCCGAGGAGCCGATCGAGACGCCCTCGGAGCTCGCGGCCGAGTCCTAACCAGCCACGTCTTGGCACCGAGCGCGGACATTGTCCCAAGGGCGATTCAAGCCGTGCCCCCGCGAGCCAGGCCCTTTCGGCCGAGCCTGCCTGCGGAGCGGGCCAATTGTCTCGCCGGGCCGTGTCCCAGGGCCTGACCCCGGGTCAGTGGCCGGAACGGCCACGTCCCGCCGCGCGCGGTTGAACTTGCGGTTTTCACATCTCGCTCTATCCTTGTTGCATGGCGCGAAAGCCGCCGTTCCGCGCGGTGGTCGAGATCGACCACGACGCGCTCGCCGAGTTCCAGGCCGGGATCCGCAAGCGCTACTCGGACGAGCAGATCCTCGACGAGCTGCGGGCGTGCGCGGAGCGGGTCGGCCGCTCGCCGACGATGCGCGAGTTCGCCGCCGATGCCGCGACGTCCGTCCACCCGCAGACGGTGATCGAGCACTTCGGGAGCTGGAACCGCGCGAAGCGCCTCGCCGG
>DASUZD010000196.1:0-9274 GCA_036377055.1 Gaiellaceae bacterium
GCCATGCGCGGTGGAACGCCGAGTCCACCTTCGGTGTGTAGGCGAGCTCCCAGAGCGAGTGCTGGATGAACCAGAGCATCGGGTTCGCGACGACGTTGTAGTACCAGTCGTACGCCTGGGGGTCGTGCGCGACGAGGCGAAGGCGGTAGGTGTCCTGCGGCACCGCCTCGCCGGCGAGCGCACGCTCTCCCTCCGAGGTGGCGCTGGCGATCCAGGTGACGTCGTGATGCTGAAGCAGGCTGCGCAGCGCAGTGGCAAGCCCGCCGCTGCTGCGATGCATGGAGCCGTCGCGCGCGACGCGCACGGGACCGCGATTCGAGACGACGATGAGCTTGCGGCGCATCTGCGCCACGGTATCCGCTAAGCGGTTGTCGAAACGACGGCGACTTCAGCGCCGGACGTGTCGTTCCCGAGCAACTGGTTGAAGAGCACGAGCCAGTCGCGAAGCAGGCGAGGTGTGAGGAAGTGCCTGCGGACGTATTCCTTGCCGCGCAACGCGCGCTGGCGCGCCTCCTTGGGATCGCGCAGGACCTCGATACACGCCTCGGCGCACTCGGTCGACGACTCCACGAGCCAGCCCGTCTCGCCGTCCTGGATCTGGGCGACGATCCCGCCGACGCGCCCCGCAATCGTGGGCCGGGTCTTCCAGAGCGCCTCGGTGACGGTCAGCCCGAAGCCCTCCTTGATCGACTTCTGGATGACCGCCGCCGAGTGCACCTGGAAGGCGTTGACCTCGACCGAACCGACGTTGTTGAGGTTCGAGAGGATGTAGATGTCGGGGTCGCCGGCGGCGTACGCGACGGTCTGGTTGTAGAAGTCCCAGCCCTCGGGATCGTCGTGCGCCATCGAGCCCACGAGCGCGAGCTGCACGTCGGGGAAGCGCTCCTTGGCGATCCTGTACGCGTCGATCACGCCGAGCGGGTCCTTCCACGGGTCGAAGCGAGAGACCTGCGTCAGCAGCGGCCGCTCGACGTCGATGCCGAACTGATCGACGATGTAGGCGGCATCTTCGGGGGACAGCGCCATGTTCTTCGGCGCGAGCGGGTCGATCGCAGGCGGCCAGATGTACGCGGGCGGCAGGCCCGGAGCGTCGTCGGGCACGTACTGACGGCGGTGGTAGATCATCGCGTCGTAGCGCGACATCGCGGGGAGCAGGAACTCGAGCACGCCGCGGTTCGGCTCGGACAGGTCGATGTGGCACCGCCAGATCCACCGCGACGACGAGGCGGTCCGGTGGTCGATCATCCCGATCGGCTGCGGGTCGTGGATGACGACGAAGTCGTACTCGCCGTCCGCGAACTCCTCCGCGTTCATGCGCTGATAGCGCCCGAAGACCTCGTGATCCTCCTCGCTCAGGCCCTGCGGGTTCCCCTGGAGCGCGTTGTGGATCGTCTTCGTGACATTGAAGAACTCCTCGCCCGCGCGGATGATCCGCCACTCCACCTCGAGGCCCGCGCTCTGCATCAGCGGGACGAGCGTGTAGTTGATCTCCGCGACGCCGCCGCCGAAGGCAGTCGCCGAGACGTGCGCCACCCGTTTGCCCGCCAGCGGCTCGGCGAGCCTGCGGATCTCCTCCATCAGCCCGCGCGTCGCCAGCGAGGCGTAGTCCGCGAGCGATTTCGTACCGACGTTGACGAGCTGGAGCACGGCGTCTCCTCAGGGGAGGCTGGGCCAGGCGCGCCACAATATAAGGAGGACTAGTCGGACAGAAGCTTCACAAACCGTAGTCGCGAGCCGGTTCCGGTCGGTCTCGTCTCCAGCTCGAACTCGTCGGCGATCGCGCGGATGATCGCGATCCCGAGGCCGCCCTCACTCAGCTCCTCGTCTGGGTGCGCGGCGCCGAGCGGCTCGAACCCGGCTCCGTCGTCCGTGACCTCGATCGCGAGCCGGTCCGGGTGCAGCTCGTAGACGATCTCGACGCGGCCGTCGCCGCCCGCGTACGCGTGGCGAACCGAGTTCGAGCAGGCCTCCGTGAGCGCGAGCTTGAGGTCGGCCAACGTCTCCTCGCCGAAGGGCCGCAGCCGCGAAAGGCCGGTGAGCGCCAGGCGGCAGAGGGTGATGTACTCGGCCTTCGCCGGGATGGTGAGGCGGACCGCGCGTCCGCCTCTCTGACCGGTGGGGGTGCCAGTCGTCATTCGTCGCGCCCGCGGTGTGGGGCGGTTATGCCGCAGCGGGCGGAGTTCTAACCCACACGGATCAGGCCGGCGCGTTCGCCGGGCGGCGCCCCAGGACGAGAGCGACGCGGCGCTTCTGGGAGCCGCGGTAGATCGTCAGGATCGCCCGCCGCCCCGGCGCGAGACGCTGCGAGACCATGCGAAGGACGTCGTCGGCGCTCGTGATCGGGTGACCGTCGACGGCGACGATCACGTCGCCGTCCTCCGGCACGCTCGGATCGCCGTTGAAGAAGGTCTCGGCGCTCGAGCCGCGCAGGCCCGCCTTGTCCGCGGGGCTTCCGGCCTCGACGGAGACGACCACGGCGCCGCGCGTCGCGCCGAAGCCGAAGTGGCGGGCCGCGCTGGGCGTCAGGTCCTGCGTCTTGATCCCGAGGTACGAGTAGTCGACGTGCCCCTGCTCGATCAGCTGCGCCATCGAGCGGCGCGCCGCGTCGATCGGGACCGCGAAGCCGACGCCCTCGCTCGCGCCCGAGTCGCTCCTGATCTGCGCGTTGATCCCGATCACGCGGCCCTGAGCGTCGAAGAGCGGGCCGCCGGAGTTGCCGTGGTTGATCGGCGTGTCCGTCTGGATCGCGTCCGGCACCACGTAGTCCGACGTGAGCGAGTCGATCGAGCGGTGGGCGGCGGAGACGACGCCGACGGCGAGCGAGTCCTCCTTGCCGAACGGGCTCCCGATCGCGGCGACCGGCTGGCCGACGACGACGGTGGAAGATCGTCCGAGCGGCACCGGCGTCAGAGCGTGCGCCTTCGGGTCGACCTTCAGCAGGCCGACGTCGTCGAACGGGTCCCAGCCGACGACCTTCGCCGGGATGCGGTCGCGATCGGCGAACTCGACGTAGACGTGGTTCGCGGCCGCGGTCTTCGGCGCGTCGCCCGCGTTCGTGATCACGTGCGAGCTCGTGAGGATGTACCCGGTCTCGGAGACGACGAAGCCGGAGCCCTGCGCCGCCTGGCCCGCCTGCTTCTCGGAGCCGAAGAACGCGAAGATCGTGACGACGCCGCCTGCCCGAGCCGCGTAGAGCCGCGCCGGCTCGAAGCTTCCGCCCACGATCGGCTTCGCCACCCGGACGGCGGTCGGCGTCTCGACGGGCGGCGCCTCGACCGCCGCCGGGAGCACGACGGTCTTCGTCTCGCGCGAGCCCACCCAGCCCGTTGCCTTGCCGATCGCGAGCGCCGAAACCGCGCCGAGCGCGGCGCACAGCAGTGCGATCAGGGCAAGCGGAGCCGGGCGCATGGCGGGCGGAAACTGTAGCTACCCGACCCCCGCGGCCACGTTTTCACGTGAAAACTCCTCCGCCGCGGTCGGCAGGACGAGCCGGAAGGTCGTCCGGCCGGGCACCGACTCGAGCTCGACGCGTCCGCCCATCAGCTCGGCGAGCTCGCGCGCGATGGCGAGGCCGAGGCCGCTGCCCGAGGCGAGCGCGCCGCCCTCGACGCGGTAGAAGCGCTCGAACACCTGGTCCGCGTGCTCGGCCGGGACGCCGGGGCCGTCGTCCGCGACCTCGAGCACGGAGCTGCCGCCGTTCCGATCCGCGCGGACGCTGACGCTCGTCCCCGGCGGCGTGTGCCGAAGCGCGTTCTCGACGAGCGCGCGGCCGATCCGGAGCGCACGCTCGTCGTCGCCGACGGCGAGCACCTCGCCGTTTCCGACCAGCTCGACGTGCCGCCCGCCGCCGCTCGCCAGCGCGCGAAACTCCTCGGCCAGCGTCTCCGCGACCTCGGCCAGGTCGAACGTCGAGCGCTCGACGCGCAGGCGCCCCGCGTCGAGCCGTGAGAGGTCGAGTAGGTCGGTCGCGAGCCTCGTGAGCCGGTCGACCTGCTCGCGCATCGTGTCGAGGAACTCGCGGCGCGTCTCCTCGTCGAGCTCCTCGTCGCCCATCAGCTCGAGGAAGCCGCCGAGGGAGAAGAGCGGCGTCCGCAGCTCGTGCGACGCGTTCGCGATGAACTCGTTGCGCGCGTGGTCGAGCTGCGCGAGCCGCAGCCGCATCCGGTCGAAGCCACGCGCGAGCTGGCCCAGCTCGTCGGGGCTCGGGTCGTGGATCGGTTCGTCGAACAGCCCGCCAGCAATGCGATCGGCAGCACGCTCCAGCCGCCGCACCCGGCGGGCGAACATCCACGACCCGCCGTAGCCGAGCGCGAGCGAGAGTCCGAGGGCAAAGAGCGCGGCGAGCAGGAGCCGGCGCTGGATCTGATGGACGTCGCCCAGCGCGTCGTGCAGCGAGGCGGAGAGGAGGAGGACCCGGCCGGTCGAGTCCACCGGCTCGGCCACCTCGGCATACCGCTGGTCTCCGCGCGAGACGATCCCTTCGCGGCGCTGAAGCGCAACCGCGGCGGCAAGCGCGACCGGGTCGTTCTCGATGTCCGTCGACGACTTGCCCTGGCGGGAGTCGCGCAGCACCTGGAGGGCAGGCGGCGTGTCGCTGTAGAGGTCGATCAGCGCAGCGCGCGCGTTCGCCCTCTCGGAGGCGTTCTCCATGAAGTCGGGGTCGTAGATGCCGAGCGGGTCGTTCACAAAGTCGGCCCGCAGCGCCGGCGCGACCCGCTTCAGATCGCGAAGCTTCGCGTTCGTCAGGTTCGCTCGCAGCGACGGAACGACCGAGAGGTAGACGGCGCCGAGCGCGCCGGCGACGACGACCGCGAGCGCCAGCGAGAGCTTCGCGCCGACGCTCTTCAGCGGGTTCATCCCGCGTTCCTCGGGCGTCGCTGGCGGTTCGGGGCCGGAGGGGACAGTGCGAGAGGCACGGCCCCGGAGAGCCCCGAGCCGCCAGCGACGTCAGGCGGCGGCGGAGCCGGGCTCCGCCCGGCGGGAGCCGCTGCCAGCGAGGGACGCGGGTTCATCGGTCCCGGAAGCGGTAGCCGACGCCGCGTACGGTGACGATGTACTCGGGCTCGCGCGGGTCGGCCTCGAGCTTCTCGCGGAGGTGGCGCACGTGGACGTCGATCGTGCGCGGCTCGCGGTACTCCGACCCCCCGCGCACCGCCTCGAGCAGCATCTGCCGCGTGTAGACGCGGCCCGGGTGGGACGCGAGCGTCCGCAGCAGCTCGAACTCGACGTACGTGAGCGTGACCGGCCGCCCTCGGACCTCCACGGTCCGCTTGGCGATGTCGATTACGAGGCCGTCGAGCGAGATGACGTCGTCCGCCTCGGGCTGCGGCGGCGTGGCGGCCCGGCGCAGGAGCGCGCGCACGCGGCTCCGGAACTCGCGGATCGAGAACGGCTTCGTGATGTAGTCGTCGGCGCCGAGCTCGAGCCCGAGCACCTTGTCGAGCTCGTCGTCGCGCGCGGTCAGCATGATGATCGGCACGGTGCTCTGCGCCCGCAGGCGCCGGCACACCTCGAGGCCGTCGAGCTTCGGCAGCATCACGTCGAGCACCACGAGGTCGATGCGCTCGTCTGCGAACCGCGCGAGCGCCTCCTGACCGTCGCGCGCCGGAACCACGCGGAACCCCTCGCGCTCGAGGGGGTAGGCGAGGAGCTTCTGGACTGCGTCCTCGTCGTCGACCAGAAGGATGGTGGAGGAGTCGGGCATCCGGGCGCCTGCCGGGCGGACGTCGAGTCTCGTCCCTACTATAGCCCCAGGTATGGCGGTAGCTCCCGCTCCCATCGAGCGGCGGCGGCCGCGCCCTGGCTCGCTCGAGCGCCCGATCAACGGGCGGATGTACCGGGGCACGTGGCTGCTCGTCGCCCTCCCGCTCCTGGTCGCCGCATTCAGCGTCACGCGGCCAGCGCCGCTCGCCGCGCCGCCGCTGCCGCCGACGTTCGACCGGACCGCCGCCGGCGACCTCGCGACTGGCCTCGCGCGGAGCTTCCCCGACCGCTCTCCCGGCTCGGCGGGAGCGAGCGGCGCGGCGCAATGGTTCGCGTCGCAGCTCGAGCCGTACGGCTTCAAGACGAGGACGGAGACGTTCTACGCCACCGTCCCCGGCCGCGGGCGCGTGCGGCTCCAGAACCTCACGGCGGTCGCCCAGGGCCGCTCGCCCGACACGATCGTCGTCATGGCTCATCGCGACAACGCCGGCACCGGCCCGGGCGCGAACGACAACGCCTCCGGGACCGCCGCGCTGATCGAGCTCGCGCGCGGCTACGCGAACCCGGGAAGCGCGCTTCGGGCGCAGCCGACCCACCGCATCCTCTTCCTCTCGACCGACGGCGGCGCCTTCGGCGGCCTCGGCGCGGCGCACTTCGCCGCCGACCCCGTCGACCGGCGGAACGTCGTGGCCGTCGTCAACCTCGTCGCGCTGGCCGGCACTGGACGCCCGCGCCTCGAGATCGCCGGCGACTCGTCGCGCTCGCCCGCGGCTGCGCTCGTGGAGACAGCCGCGACGCGCGTCCTCGACCAGACCGGCTCGATGCCGACGAGGCCGAGCGCGCTCCGCCAGCTCGTCGACCTCGCCTTCCCGTTCAGCGCCTACGAGCAGGCGCCGTTCGTCGCGCGCGGGATCCCGGCCGTGACGCTGACGACCGCGCCCGACCGGCCGCCCGCCTCGTTCGGCGACACGCCCGAGCGGCTGAACACGCAGCGGCTGACCCAGCTCGGCCGATCGACTCAGGAGCTCCTGAGCTCGCTCGACCAGGGGCTAGAGCTCGCGCAAGGAACGTCGAGCTACGTCTTCCTGGGCGCACGGATCATCCGCGGCTGGGCGCTCGAGCTCGTCCTGATCGCCGCGCTCCTCCCGTTCCTCGCCGTCGCCGTCGACCTCTTCGCGCGCTGCCGCCGCCGGCGCATCCCGCTCACGCCGGCGTTTCGCAGCTTTCGCAGCCGGCTCGTGTTCTGGCTCTTCGTCGGCGTGCTCTTCGAGCTGCTCGGCCTGCTCGGCGCGTGGCCTGAGGGCGCCGCCCGGCCGCCGTCGCTCGAGAGCTCGGCCGCGACGCGCGTCGCGTTCCTCCCGCTCGTCGTCTTCGTGCTCGGGAGCGCGCTCGCCTGGCTGGTCGCGCGCGAGCGCCTGCTGCCGCGGCGCCACGTCCTCCCGGAGGACGAGCTCGCGGGCTACACGGCCGCGTTCCTCGGGCTCGCCGTCGTCTCGCTCCTCGTCGTCGGGACGAACGCGTTCGCGCTGATCTTCGTCCTTCCGTCGCTGCACGCGTGGCTCTGGCTGCCGCAGATGCGCGACCGCGGCGCCTGGCGGCGCGCGCTCCTCGTCGTCACCGGCTTCCTCGGGCCGCTGCTCCTGCTGTGGTCGCTCGGCTCGCGCTACGGGCTCGGGCTGCACGCGCCCTGGTACCTGGCCGTGCTCGTCTCGATCGGCTACGTCCCGCTGACGACCGTCGCGATCGTGCTCGCGTGGGCCGCGGCGGCAGGCCAGGTCGCGGCGCTCGCCACCGGTCGCTACGCGCCGTATCCCGAGCAGCACGAGCGCCCGCCGCTCGGCCCGACCCGCCGCCTGGTGCGCAGGATCATCCTCGGCTTTCGGAAGAGCCGCCGCGCATCGCCAAGACCCCTACGCGCGCTCCGCGACTGATGAGGCGGCTGCTCCGCATCGTCGGCTCGCTGCTGGTCGTGGCCGGGGTCCTGACCCTCGGCTGGTGCCTGCTCGTCTGGCAGTGGCAGGACCCGTTCACCGCTCTTTACACGCACTACCAGCAGCACCGCCTGGCCTCGGCCTACGACGAGCGGTTCAAGGCGTTCAAGCCGATCGACGTCGCCGGCGCGTCGCTCACAGCGGAGCGAAAGGCGATCGCGACCGAAGCCGCCGCCTACCGCCGCGAGTCGAAGCGAGGCGAGGCGATCGGCCGGATCAAGGTCCCCCGGCTCGGGCTGAACATGATCCTCGTGAACGGCACCGACCACGACTCGCTGATCAAAGGCCCGGGACGAGACCTGCGCACGTTCATGCCGGGCGAGCGGAAGCTCATCTACGTCGCCGGCCACCGCACGACGTACCTGGCGCCGTTCTCGCACATCGACTCGATGCGCGAGGGCGACAAGGTGACGCTCGAGATGCCGTACGCGACCTTCGTCTACCAGGTCACGGGGCACAGGATCGTGAAGGCGGACGACCTCTCGGTGCTGCAATCCCACGGCCGCGAGCAGCTCGTCCTCCAGGCCTGCCACCCGCGGTTCTTCGCGAGCCATCGCTACCTCGTCTATGCGAAACCGGTGCTCGTCACGCCCCGCGGGCCTGGGCCGACGCTGTCGGGCCCGGCGCTTGCCGCGGGCCCCTAGGACGCCTCTCGGGCACACTGCGGGCCGCGTCCGTGGGAGGCCGTCAGGGAAGGGTAGGGGACGGCCCCGCACCACAGTGGACGGGCGCGGCCAGTGCTGATTCGACGGCCGGGCCGGACCGGTTCGGCTAGAGAAGGAGGTGGCGAACCGGCTCTCCCTCGCGCAGCTCGCCCTCGCCACGCCGGACGAGCACGAGCGCGTCTGCCGCAGCCGCTCTGACGATCATGTGCGAGTCCTGGCCGCTCAGGGGGTCGAGGAGCGTTCGCTCGCCGTCGAGGAGCGTGCGGGCGCGGACGAGCTCGTCGCGCACAGGGTTCCTCTTGACCGACCTGCCGAGGAAGCCGCCCTGCCACCGCGGACCGGGTTCCGCGAGGCCTTGCAGCGCGCGCACCGCCGGGCGAACGAAGAGCTCGAGGCCGACGAGCGACGAGACCGGGTTGCCCGGCAAGCCGAAGACGAGCGTCGTGCCGCGCGCGCCGAAGAAGAGCGGCTTCCCCGGCTTGACGGCGACGCCCCAGAGCACTTCCTCGACGCCGAGCTCGGCCGCCGTCGCGCGCACGAGGTCGTGCGGCCCGACCGACACGCCGCCGGAGGTGACGAGCACGTTCGCGTCGAGGCCCTCCGCGAGCGCGGCCCGGTGCGCCGCCTCGTCGTCGGGCACCCGAGGCAGGATCGTCACGCGCGCGCCCTCGGCCTCGAGGCCTGCTCGGATGACGGCGCCGTTCGCCTCGTACACCTGCCCCGGCTCGAGCGGCTCGCCCGGAGGGCGGAGCTCCGTACCGGTGGTCAGGATCGCGACCGTCGGCACCGCCGCGCAACGAACGGACGCGACGCCGGCGGCGGCCAGGGCACCGAGCTGAGCCGGCCCGAGGCGAGTGCCTGCCGGGACGACGACCTCGCCTACGCGCGTGTCGCCGCCGCGAGGGCGAACGTTGG
>DASUZD010000197.1:0-17949 GCA_036377055.1 Gaiellaceae bacterium
CTTCGGCGGCTTCCTGCTCCTCGGTGGGCGGCTGGCCGACGTGCTCGGGCGCAGGCGCATCTTCCTCGGCGGTCTCGTCGTGTTCACGCTGGCCTCGCTCCTCGACGGCCTCGCGTGGTCCGAAGGCTCGCTGATCGGCGCGCGAGCGCTCCAGGGCCTCGGCGCGGCGATCATCTCGCCGGCGGCGCTCTCGATCCTCTCCACGACCTTCGCCGAAGGCCGTGAGCGGAACATCGCGCTCGGCGTCTGGGGCGCGGTCGGCGGCTTCGGCGCCGCTGCCGGTGTCCTGCTCGGCGGACTCCTTACCGACGGCCTCGGCTGGCAGTGGATCTTCTTCGTCAACGTCCCGGTCGGCGCGGCCGCGTTCGCGCTCACGCCGCTCCTGCTCAACGAGAGCCGCGACGCTCGCGTCAAGCGCTTCGACGTACCCGGCGGCGTGCTGGTCACGAGCGGCCTCTCCTCGCTCGTGTACGCGATCACGCAGGCAGGTCAGGACGGCTGGCTCGCGGGGCGCACGCTCGGGTTCTTCGCCGCGGCGCTCGTGCTGCTCACGAGCTTCGTCGCGTGGGAGCTCCGGCACCCCGAGCCGCTGATGCGCCTCGGCATCCTCCGGATCCGGACGGTGACCGGCGCGAACGTGTCGGGTTTCATCCTCGGGACGGCGACGTTCTCGATGTTCCTGATGCTGACGCTCTACATGCAGCAGGTGCTCGGGTTCTCGGCGATGAAGACCGGCGTCGCGTACCTCGCGGTCGCGGGGACGGCGATTCTCTGGTCGGCCGTCGCCGCGCAGCTCGTCACGCGGATCGGGGTGAAGCCGGTGCTCGTGGCGGGGATGACCTTCCTCACCGCAGGCCTCGTCTACTTCACGCAGGTCTCGGTCGGCGGCTCGTACCTCGGCGACCTCCTCCCCGGCTTCCTGCTGATCGGCGTCGGCCTCGGCTTCTCGTTCGTGCCGATCTCGATCGCGGCGCTGGCCGGCGTTCAGCCTGCCGAGGCAGGGCTCGCGTCAGGCCTGTTCAACACGTCGCAGCAGATCGGCGGCGCGCTCGGGATCGCGGCGCTCTCGACGATCGCGTCCTCGCGGACGGGCGACGCGCTCGCCGCAGGGACGGCGCTCCCGCAGGCGCTCGTGGACGGCTTCACAGCGGCGTTCGTCGCCGGTCTGATCGTCGCAGCGCTCGGGATCGCAGCGGCGGTCACGCTGATCCGCCGCGACGAGCTGGAGCAGACGCCCGAGCTCGAGCCGGCACTCGATCTCGCGGCCTAGTACGTACCCGGGAACATCAGGCGCTTGGGGGACGTTCACGTCCCCCAAGCGCTTTCCGCGATGAGTTTCGGCGCCCTCGCCAGTCCAAAGGCCCGATGAGTCGTCTCTGATAGGAAGGAAGGACAGATGCTTGCTCGCCTCGCGCACGTGATCGCCCGCCATCGCTGGCCAGTCATCGGAGCCTGGCTCGTTCTCACGCTCTTCGGCGGCTACGCCGCCGGCCAGGTCTCGAAACGATGGTTCCAGTCGTTCTCGATCCCGGGCTACTCGGCGTACGAGGCGAACAAGCGGATGCTGAAGCAGTTCGGCACCGGCATGCGCCCGCCGAATGTCGTCGTCTTCCACACCTCCGGCGACGCGACGAAGAGCGAGCCGATCCGCGCGGCGATGGACCGAGCGGCGAAGGTGAGCCCGGGCGCGCGAACGAGCTCCTACTTCTCGACGGGCAGCCTCGCGTACGTCTCGAAGGACCGGCACACGACGTTCATGGAGATCTACCCGGCCGGGATCGCGAAGTTCGACACAAAGAGCGGCGCGAAGGAGACGCGAGCCGCGGCCGCGAGCGGCCTACCGGGCGGGACGACCGTGAACGTCACCGGTCACGACCCGCTCGAGGAGGCGAGCTCGCACGGCGACAGCGGCGGGCCGAGCGTCCTCCTCGAGGCCGTGGTCGGCGGCATCGGCGCGCTGATCATCCTCCTCTTCGTCT
Source organism: Gaiellaceae bacterium (assembly GCA_036377055.1). Lineage (GTDB taxonomy): Bacteria > Actinomycetota > Thermoleophilia > Gaiellales > Gaiellaceae > DASUZD01. Next base: position 1,980 of record DASUZD010000197.1, read on the forward strand.
TCGGGACGCTGCCCGCGATCCTGATGCCGATCGCCGTCGCCGTCGCGTCGATCCTGAACACGTTCACGCTCGTCTGGGCGCTGACGTACGTGACCGACGTGTCGATCATCGTCCAGTTCCTGATCGCGCTCGTCGGGCTCGGCGTCGCGATCGACTACGCGCTGCTCATGATCTTCCGCTTCCGCGACGAGCTTCGCGAAGGCGAGGACGTCGAGACCGCGCTCGTCGAGACGATGACGCACGCCGGCCGCTCGGTCGTGGTCTCCGGCTCGACGGTCGCCGTCGGGCTGCTCTCCCTGATCATCCTGCCGCTGCCGTTCATCCGCTCGATGGGCATCGGCGGCATGCTGATCCCCGCCGTCTCGGTGCTCGCCGCGATCACCCTCCTCCCCGCGCTGCTCGCGGTCCTCGGCGAGCGGATCAACAGCGTCCGCGTGCTGCCGAAGCGCTTCGTCGACCGCGGCCACCCGGAGGACGGGCCGTGGGGCCGCTGGGCGCGGCTCGTCAACCGGCGACCGTGGCCGGTCGCGCTGACCGGGATCGCGATCGTGGCCGTGCTCGGCACGATCGGGACGCAGCTCAACCCGAACGAGTCGCAGCTGAAGTCGTTCCCGGGGACGGGGACCGCGATCGCCGGGCGGGATCAGCTCACCGCAGCCGGGATCAGCCCAGGCGTCCTGAAGCCGTTCGCGGTGCTCGTCGAGCGTGGCGCCGACCCGCAGCCGATCGCGGCGAAGCTCCGGACCGTGCCTGGCGTCGTCGGCGCGACTGCGCCGCGCGAGTGGCGGCGCGGCGGCGACTCGATCGTCGAGGCTTTCCCGGCCGTCGACGGGGCCGCAGGCGGCATCCAGGGGATCATCGACCGGACCCACGACACGCTGAAAGGGACGAACGCGACGCTCGGCGGCACGGCCCCGGCGGACCGCGACTTCGTGCACGCGGTCTACGGCAACTTCCCGTACGTCCTCGCGTTCGTGATCCTCCTCACGCTGATCCTGCTCATGCGCGCTTTCCGCTCGATCGTGCTCCCGTTCAAGGCGGCGGTGCTGAACCTCGTCTCGCTTGCGGCCGCGTTCGGGATCGTCGTCTTCATCTTCCAGAACGGCCACGGCTCGGGGCTCTGGAACATCGACGCGACGCACGCGATCACCGCGTGGATCCCGCTGATGATCTTCGCGTTCCTGTTCGGCCTCTCGATGGACTACGAGGTCTTCATGCTCACGCGCATGCGCGAGGCGTACGACGAGACGGGCTCGACGGAGAAGGCGATCGAGCTCGGCCTCGCGCGGACCGGCAAGCTCGTCACGAGCGCGGCGCTGATCCTGATGTTCGCGTTCCTCGTGCTCTCCTCGAGCCCCGGGTTCGAGATCAAGGAGTTCGCGATCGGCCTCGCGGCGGGGATCATCTTCGACGCGACCGTGATCCGGGCGCTGCTCGTGCCGGCTCTCATGCGCCTGCTCGGCCGCGCGAACTGGTGGATGCCGGACTGGACGCGGTCCGTCCTGCTGATCCGCCACCGCGAGAAGACGCCCGAGGTCGCTGCGGAGAACGTCTAAGCGAAGAGCGCTCGGCGGAAAGCGGCGCGGAACGGCTGGAGGAGCTCGAGCACGTACGTCTTCGAGGCGTGGCCGCGGTCGATCGCCGTGATCGTCTGGTTGACGACCATCGGGCAGAGATAGCCGGTCGCCGAGCCCTGCGGGTGCGCGCAGAACCACGGTCGCACGTCGATGAAGCCGACGCCGTCGCGCTTCGCGTCGGCCGCGACCTCGGCCTCCGTTCGGGCCTGGACGGCGGTCCCCGTCGTCGTGCAGGTCCTCATCGTCGCCCCGGCGGCGAGCAGGCAGTCGGTCGGGTCGCGCGTCTGGTTCGGCGCGTCGCCGAGGACGATCACGCTCGCGGAGGACCGCGTCAGCGACCGGCTCAGCGCGGCGATCGGCGCGACCGAGTCGAGCGGGTCGTGCGTCCCGGAGCGGCTGCCGACGATCAGCGTCACGGCGGGCCTGAGCGCCTGCGCCTGCTTTCTCGCCCACCGGAACCAGGTGCCACACTCGTCGTCGCCGGCCCACGAGCGCGGGATGCAGCGCACCTTCACGAGCGGTATCACGACCCAGCCGTCGCGCTGCGCCATCGAGAGGATCGTCGGCATCCACATCTCGGCGTGCGAGTCGCCGAAGACGACGATCGTCTTGCGGCCGGTCGGGCCGCCGAGCCGGCAGATCTTGCTCGTCGTCTCGTAGCGCGCGGGCGTGCAGCCGTCGGGAAAGAAGTAGAAGTCGTTGTGGAGGCCGTCGATCGCGGGAGTGAGGGGCGACGGCAGGGGTGCGTTGCGCTCTGCCGCTCGGACGGCGGCCACGACTGCCGGCAGAGGCTTGGGCGCGGCCTGTCGCGTCTCCGCGGCCGTGACCGGATCGGTCAGCGCGATGGGGCGAACGGCGGCGGCCGCCACTTCGACGTGTGCGGCGGTCGCCGCGACAGAGCGCAGGATCACGACCGCCATCACCAGCACGACCGCCGCCGATGCCGGCCAGAGCAGCGCGCCCATCCGGGCCGGCAGCTTCGCCCGCCGGATCGGGTTCTCGAAGAGGGCGTAGCTGACGACCGAGAGCCCGAACGCGCCGACGAGCAGCAGGAGCTTCACCCCCACTCCCAGATCGTGGCCGACGTACTGGACGGCGATGACGAGCACCGGCCAATGCCAGAGGTAGAGCGCGTACGACCTATCCCCGATGTACCTCAACGGCGCGATTGAGAGGAGGCGTCCCCCTCCGGCTGCGATCACGAGCGCTGCGCCCGCGGCCGGCAAGAGCGCGGCGTAGCCCGGAAAGCGCGTTGCGCCCGAGAAGCCGACAGCCGCGACGCCGATCGCGGCAAGGCCGATCCATCTCGCGAGCGTCGGCACACGCGGACGCGCGATCGCGAGGCACGCGCCGAGCGCGAGCTCCCAGGCGCGAGCGGCGGTGGAGTAGTAGGCGGCGGCGCTCGTGGAGTGCACAGACCAGGCGAGCGACGCGACGCCCAAGGTCGCCGCCACGACGAGAAGCGGCAAGCGACGGCGGAGGACGAAGAGCGCGACGATCGTCGGCCAGACGACGTAGAACTGCTCCTCGACCGAGAGCGACCAGAAGTGCAGGAGCGGCGACGGAGGCTGCGCCTGCGCGAAGTAGTCGCTCCCCTCCCGCGCGAAGTGGACGTTCGCGCCGAACGCCGCGGCCCAGAGGCTGTCCGAGACGACCTCGCGCGCGCGCAAGAAGTTGAGGAGGTGATGCGCGGCGACGTCGGTGACAAGGAGCGTCAGCGCGGCCGCCGGAAGGATCCGCCGCGCGCGCCGCGCGTAGAAGCCGGCGATCGAGATCGTCCCGCGGCGCTCGGCTTCCGCGAGCAGGAGCCCCGTGATCAGGAACCCGGAGAGGACGAAGAAGACGTCGACGCCGACGAACCCGCCTGGCAGGAACGGCACCCCGGCATGACCCAGGACGACGAGCAGAACGGCGAACGCTCGGAGCCCCTGGATGTCGTCGCGATGAGCCACGGCGGGCCGAGCGTAGGCCCGTCCCGTTAGCGATTACGCAGCAAGTTGTGAGCGAACTCCGATCGGTGGTAAGGACTTCGATCAGGCGACGATCGTGCCGTCCTCCACGTCGCGATCGGGGCGCAGCAGCACGAGCCCCGCGGCATGCGAGCGCGCCCCGAGCACCAGCGCCTCGTCGCCGTGAAGCGTTACGACGACCTGCGTCCCGTCGAGCTCGTCCTCCTCGTACGCGCCGCGCTCGACCACCACCTGGACGTGCCCCCGAGGCCCGAGGTCGATCTCCAGCAGATACGAGGGCGCGCGAGCGCCGGCGTGCCCCTCGACCGCGACGACGCGGCCGACGAGGAGCTCCGTAGCCTGACTGCCTGCATCCATTGAGGGCGGCGTGCCCTCCGTCCCGAGAGCGAAACAGCGTGTTAGCAAACGCGCGGCGCCGAGCACAACCAGCGGGATTCTGCGGTGACCGACAAAATGCGGCTCGCGAGGCGCATTGGGTCGCCGAGCAACGAAGCAAGGGGGAGGAGCTCATGAGAAGGATCCTCGTCGCAGCGGCCGTGCTCGCCGCTGCCGTCATCTTCGTCGGAGCGGCCAGCTCGGGGCCGTTCTCGCCGACAGCGCCGTCGGTTGCCTCGAAGCCGAGTCCGTTCGCGCCCGGCTGCGAAGGCGTCCCGCAGTCGGGGACGCTGTACGAGAACGCCGAGGTCGAGCCGCGCGTCGCGGTCGACCCGGGGAATTCGCTGCACATCGTCGGCGTCTTCCAGCAGGACCGCTGGTCGAACGGCGGCGCCCACGGGCTGGTCACGTCGACGTCGTTCGACGGCGGTGTCACGTGGACGGAGTCGTGGCCGCACTTCAGCATCTGCTCGGGTGGAACCGTCGCGAACGGCGGCGACTTCGAGCGCTCTTCGGACCCATGGGCCTCGTTCTCGCCGAACGGCGTCGTCCACCAGATCTCGCTGTCCTTCAACGACACGAACGCGGACAACGCGATCCTGGCCAGCCGCTCGACGGACGGCGGGCTCACGTGGAGCGAGCCGGCCACGCTCCAGCGCGAGAACCGCGGCTCGGGAGCGCTCTTCGTGGACAAGGAGTCGATCACGGCCGACCCATTCGACTCCCACTTCGTCTACGCGGTCTGGGACCGCAGCACGTTCCCGAGCGACAGCGTCAGCCTCAACGCGCTCGCGCACACGTTCGCGCTCCGCTCGCAGACGGAGTTCGCGCGGTCGACCGACAACGGCGTGACGTGGGAGCCCGCTCGCCCGATCTTCGACGAGCAGCGGGCGATCTCGTTCACGATCGGGAACCAGATCGTCGTCGTCCCAACGGGTGGCGCGGTGCCGACGCTCGTGAACGGCACGATGCTGTTCCACGGCTCCGGCGGACAGCGGTCGTGCTGTGACGTCGTCGTCATGCGCTCGCCCGACCGCGGCGTCACGTGGTCCGGGACGATCAAGGTCAGCGACGTCGACGTCGTGGACGTGACCGATCCGGATACTGGCCACCTGATCCGGACCGGCGACATCATCCCGGACGTCGCCGCCGGCGTCACCGCAGGACGCGTCTACGCCGTGTGGCAGGACGGGAGCTTCAGCGGCCCTCCGAGGGCCAAGGAGCATTCGGGGATCGCGTTCTCGCAGTCGCTCGACGGCGGCTTGACGTGGTCGCCGAAGATCGAGATCAACCAGGCGCCGTCGACGCAGGCGTTCACGCCGAACGCCCAGGTCGCAGCAGACGGCACGATCGGAGTCACGTACTACGACTTCCGCAACAACACACCGGCGCCCGGGCTGCCGACCGACTACTGGTTCGTGCACTGCCACCCGGCGACGCAGAACTGCACGAGTCCCCTCAGCTGGACGAGCGAAGCGCACGTCGCGGGGCCGTTCGACATGGAGACGGCGCCCAATGCACGTGGCTTCTTCGTCGGCGACTACGAGGGTCTCGCTCGAGCGGGGAACTCGTTCGTCTCGCTCTTCGCGATGGCGAACGACGGCAACCTCGCGAACCGGACCGACATCTTCGAAAGCACGCTGAATCCGTAGTCGGCATTACGGGAGGGCCGCGCTGGTGCGGCCCTCCCGTACCTCATCGAGACGAGCGTTACGACGCGACCGTTGCGCACACTGCGTACACCGTCACCCGCCAGTTGCCGGCGAAGGCGGCCGTCTCCTGCGCTTCGGCCGTCCAGGTCCTCAGATCGCTCGAAGGCGACGAGCGCGTGATCGCGAGCGAGTTCGAGGTCGTGTTCACCGCCCCGCCGCCACCGAGCACCTTCTTGCCGCTCGGGCACGACACGCTCTGGCTCTTGACTGTGTTCGAGCTCGTCGCCGAGTCCGCCGTGACGAGCTGCTCGCCGCTGACCCCGACCGGTCCCGCCGGCCCCGCCGGCCCCTGGGGACCGACCGCGCCGATCGAGCTCGGAAGCTTCCCGTTCGCGTCGAGCGGCAGGAGCATGTTCGGGGTCGGCGTGCGCGAGGCCTGGATTCCGTTCACCGCAGCGGCGTTCACGGCCGTGGTCGCCCTGCGGGCCAGCTTCGCGACTCCCGCTCGGTCCGCCCTCGTTGCGTGAACGGCGTCCCGAGCGAAGCGCGCGTGACGCGCCCGATCGGCGAACAACGCGTGCTTGACCACGACCGCTCCCGCCTCGCGCGCGGCGTTCCCGATCGCTGCCGGCCCCAGAACCGCGACGACGAGCGCCGCCAGCGCGACCACGAGTGAAAGCCTTCCCTTCATCACCTGTCCCCTCCTCCCTTGGATTCCTCTCCAGGTGAGGCTACGCCTCGTCGCCGCGAATGTTGCGGCTTCAGATGCGGCGCGACAACGTCTGGAGCGAGAAGGCGGTTGCGCGGTCAGCGACGTCGAGCGCCTCTTGGTCGCGGCCGGCGTCGCGCAGCATCCGCGTCCAGGCGCGGAAGACGGCCAGCGCCTCCCGCCACTCCCCGCTTTCCTGAAGCCGCTCGGCGGCCTTCGCGAAGCTATCCCCAGCGCCGTCCACGTCACCTGCCTGCGTCTGCGCGACCCCGAGCGCGTGCCAGGCGCTTCCTTGGTCGACCACGTAGCCGGACAGGTAGCCGAGCGCCTCGCGCGCGAGCCGGATCGCCTCGTCGACGTCGCCCTCCTCGAGCGCGCGTCGCGACTGTTGCGTGCGCAGTGAGCCGAGGTCGCGGTTGTCGGCCCCGAGGGCGAACAGCCGCTCGGCGCGGGCGATGTGGGGAATCGCTTCGGCGATCTGGTCTTCGACGCTCAGGATCTCCGCGCAGTGCAGGTGGGCGCGCGCGAGCTCGAGGGTGTCCTCGCTCGATTCGAGCAGCCCGACCGCGCGGCGCATGTGCACCATCGCCGTGACGGCGTCTCCGTTCATCGAGGCCACGCGCGCGAGGGACCAGTAGAGGTGGATCCGCGCGGGAGTGTCGAGCTCCCCCTCGACGGCCTCCGCCAGCTCGGCGAGGACGGCGCGCGCGCCGTCGAAGTCGCCCTGGTCGGTGAGCGCACAGGAGAGGTACGACGTGAAGCGGACGCGCAACCCGTGCTCCTGCTCGGCCAACTCGGCGAGGCACGTCTCGAAGAGCCGGACCGCCTCGCCGGGCGAGCCGTTCGAGGCGTAGCAGCGCCCGAGCGTGGCGAACACGTCCGGCCGCGCCCCCGTCGTCACGGCGGGTGACGCGATCGCGTTCTCGAGGTGGCTGATCGCCTCCCGGCACTCACCGCTCCGCGCGAGCGCGAGCCCGAGGCCGATCCGCGCCCGCAGCGCCGCGGTGTCGTCGGCCTCCTCGTGCGCCTCGGAGAGGAGCTCGCGGAACCGTCGCACGAGCTCGTCGTTGTCGCGGCCGAGCCGCTGCGCCAGCTCGGCGTCGCTCAGACGGATGTCGCGCCCGAGGTTCCCGGCGACCGGATTTCCCGTCTCGAGGTACTCGAGGGGGACGCGGAGCTTCCGCGCGATGATCCGGAGCACCTTGATGGACGGGATCCGGGCGCCGGCCTCGATCCGCGAGAGGTACGCGTAAGAGACGCCGGGCTCGGCTAGGTCGCGCTGCGACAGGCCGCGCTCCTCGCGCAAGCGCCGGATACGTGCGCCAACCGGTTCCGGGCTCTCTTGTGCCTCCTGTGCGAGCCCGTCGGCCACCGCGGGCATCGTGCGCGTTCCCCGTCCGCCGCGCAAGACCGTCCCGTTGCCTCTCGGTCAGTCGCCTCCGAACGACTTTCAGGCGAAACTCGGGCGCACGAAAGGAGGTTGCCAATGCTCCGCACGGCGCACGTGCGGCTAGCGGTAGCCGCCGCGTTCGCAGCGGCGCTCATAGGCGGCTGGATCGCAGGCCACAGCTGGCCCTAGAACGAGCGGCAGCGGGGGCGAGCTCGCGTCTCGCCCCCCTGCGCGCCGACCCCACGAAACGGCTCGGTGAACGCCAACGGGCGCGAACCTGGCGCTGCACGACTCGACGACCGGATAGTTCCGCGAACGCACTCGCGGCTCGTGCCGCTATCGAAATGAGAGGGAGGAGGCGGTTGCAACGTCCTCCGTCCCGTTGTCGCCGTTCCGCCTACGGCGCCATCGCCGCCGGGCGGCCGCCGCTCGATGCTCTCGGCGCGGACACCCTTGGCCGTCTCGACGATCTAGCAAGTGACGTCCTCGCCCCGCCGCCCCGCCGGCGCCTCCGACAGGACGAAGATGTCCTGCGAGTTGTTGCTCTGATCGAGGACTTCGAGGAACCCGTGGCGATTGCGCTCGAAGACCGAGGTTGAGCCGCACAGCGAACGGCGCCCGGTCACGAAGCCGGGCGCCGTCCTCGTCAGCTCATCAGAGAGGGTCCGAGTTTCGGGACACTCGGTGATCGTCCAAGCTAAACGCTGATTTTGATGCAGGCGGTCGCGTACCCCCAGCCGAAGATGTCGTTCCATTTCCAGCCCCTGCCGCAGACGTAGTTGCCGCTGCCGACCCACCGGTTGATGTAGAAGGTTGGAGACCAGTACTGGCACCCAACGTATTGCGAGACGTACCAGTTCTGCGTCCACGCTTCCCACCGGTTCTGGCAGAGCGACGTGGCTCGCATATTGATCGAAACCACCCATTGCCGGTGATACGTGTAGTCCTTTCCGCCGGTGACAACATTGACGCAGAACCATCCACCGGCCGAACTCGCAAGCGTGCATCCGCTTACGGTGGTGTCTGCGCTCGCCGGAGTCGTACGGATGGCCAGGGCACCGGCAGCGACTACCGCAGCGATCGCGGCGGAACCAAACAGTCGCATCAGCAGCTTTCTCGTGTTCATGCGCCGTCCTTTCTGAAGAGGGCTACTCCTCGGTCTGCCCCGGCTGCTACGCGAGGGCGACTGGTCCGGTCGGTGCTCGAAATCGAGACGGCGAGCCACGACTTCGAGAAGTGCCCGCCGCAGTTCCTCACGTTCTCACCTCCTTTCTCGATTCAGCTGGTTCGAGAAGCTTATGGTTGATAAGCATATATGCATAAGAGATCTAAGTCAACCTGCACGCAACCCCACTCCGCGGAAGGTCGCTGGCGAGCGCTAGCGGCGAGCCGGCCGCGCTCGGTACAGCTCGGCCGGGCGGTGACCGACGCCTGCCTCCAGCTCACCCGTCGGGCGGACCAGATCCATCGTCTGCGTCACACGGCGTCGGAACGAATCCTTGTTCAGCCGGTGCCCGAGAACCGCCTCGAAGACCTCTTGCAGCTCGCGGAGCGTGAACTTCTTCGGCAGGAGCTCGAGGCCGATGTCGGAGCGCCAGATCTGGTCGCGCAGCCTCGACACGACGTGGGCCAGGATCTGGGCATGGTCGAAGGCGGGTTGCACGAGGTCGCCGCTTGGCCGCACAAGCCGAACCGGCTTGTTCGTCGCCGACCTTGGCGGCAGCTCGACGACGAACCGCTCCGTCGGTCCTTCCGCCTCCGCAGCACGGGTCAGGCGCGCACCGTGCAGCGGGACGAGGTAGGCCACCGTCACCACCCACCCTCGTGGGTCCCGGCCGGGTTTGTTCCACGTCAGGATCTGGTGCGTTCGGATGCGGTCGCTGATTCCGGCCTTCGTGGACAGGCCGCGCGTCACGGCCTCTTCGAGACTCTCGTCTTCGTTGACGAAGACGCCAGGGAGCGCCCACGCTCCCTCGTTCGGCGGGTTCTGGCGGCGCCACAACAACGTGATCAACCGACCGTCCTCGACGCCGAGGATGGCGGGATCCACTGCCAGCGAGGGCCGCGGAAGGTCCTCGAGCTCGGCTCGATCCATGATCTCAAGCTAGCGGCCGAACCTTAGATGCGTCAAGCAGCTAATTCTTGGTGCCGCCGGTGCCGGCTCGGCCGGCGCCGGCTAACCCGCGCCATCCGCTAGATGACGAACCGCTCGAAGTCGTCATGCTCACGCGAGAGCGTGAGCGGACTTCGAGCGGCAGTGGAGCTAGCCGGACTCGAACCGGCGACCTCCTGGGTGCGATCCAGGCGCTCTCCCAGCTGAGCTATAGCCCCGCGCGGCGGACAGTCTAGCCCGAGGTGCCGCTGGCCGGTGCGCGCTTCTCGTCGAGGCGCCCCGCCTTGATCGTCTCGGCCATCGCCTTCGACTCCTCGCGGTAGACCGAGCCGTCCTCGAACTCGATCACCGGGTACTGCTTCTGGCCAGAGAGCCGCTCGAGCTCCGCGCGCTTGCCGCGTGAGAACGGTCCTCCGACGATCTCGTACTCGACGCCGGCCTGGTCGAGCGCCTTCTGCACGCGCCAGCAGGGGTGGCCGCCGAACTTGACCCAGAGGTTGTTGCAGCGGTGCAGCTTGACGGCCATGGCGCCCGCGGAGCTTACGCGAACAGCGTCAGCTCGGGCTCACGTTCGCCACGCAGGACGGCGAGATCGACCGCGACGCAGCGGATCGCGCGCGACTCGGCGAGCTGGACGGCCTGCGGCTTCAGCACCTGCGCCGCGAGAATGCCTCGGCACTCGGCCTTGGCCGGGTCGCGGCGGATGAACTCGAGGTAGCGGGTCAGCTGGTCGACCGCGTCGATCGTCCCGACGCGCTTGATCTCGACCGCGACCCATTCGCCGTCGCCGTCTCGGCACATGAGGTCGGCCGGCCCGACCTCGGTCGGCCACTCGCGCCGCACCAGGCGCAGCCCCTCCTCGAGCCGATCCGGCTGCGCGGCCAGCGCCTCCTGGAGATCGCGCTCGACGCCGTCCTTCTCGAGCCCGGCGGCCTCGCCCATCTCGTGCTCGACGTCCGAGAGCACCTCGACGAGGCGGATCTCGAGCCGGTCCTCGCTGCGCCCGGCGCGCTTTCGCACGACGATCCGGTCGCCCTCCTCCTCGACGACCGTCGTCGGCGTCATCCAGTTCAACGGCTTGTACCCGCCCGCGTCCGCGTGTACGAGCACGGAGCCGTCGGCCTTGAAGATCAGGAGGCGCGTCGACTCCGGCAGGAAGGCGTTCAGACGTCCGGAGTACGTGACCTCGCAGCGTGCGACGACGAGCCGCATCGGCGCGGGACCGTACTGACCGTTTCGGACGTGTCCCTAGAGGCGCTCGACGCGGGAGCCGCCGACGATCGCGTCCGTGCCGTCGTCGAAGCGCACCCACGCCTTGCCATTGCCGTCGTAGTCCGGCGACCAGACGACGAGCATGGCGTCGCGGCCGCCGACGCGCACGCGCTCGGTTCCCTCCGGCTCCGCCCCGCGCCAAACCCGCACGAACGGGTTCTCCTCCCACTCGCGGCCGATCGTCGTCTCCTCCGTGTGGCCGGGCAGGACGCGCGTCTCCGGCGGGAGCTTCATCAGCACGTCCATCACCGAGCGGCGGATCTGGTCGAGGTTGCCGCCGCCGACGGCGTCGCGAAAGAGGACGTCGCCCGAGAAGCACGCCTCGCCGTTCACGACGAACGCGAGGTGGTCGTCCTTGTGGCCGGGCGTCGGCAGCGCCTCGATCCGCAGGTCGCCCGTCTCAAGCGGCCCCTTCACGACGGGGACGCCGTAACGTCCACGGATCTCGCTGTCACCGGCGACGTGGTCAGGGTCGGCGTGCGTCGTCAGGAGGTGCGTGACCGTGAGCCCGTCGCGCTCGGCCGCCGCGAAGAGCGGCTCGAGCGGCGCCCCGCTGTCGACGAAGAACGCGGTGCCGCCGGGACGGTCCGCGACGAGGTAGGCGTTCGAGAGCCAGCCGGGATCCATGCTCCGGTAGATCTGCAGCATGGTCGCTAGGCTACTCGCGGACCGCTACGAGGAGGATGGATGCCCGGCTTGATGTCACGCGCGTCGACTGTGGTGAAGGCGAAGTTCTCGAAGCTGCTCGACCGAGCCGAGAATCCGACCGAGACCCTCGACTACTCATACGAGCAGCAGCTCCAGCTCTTGCAGAACGTGAAGCGAGGCGTCGCCGACGTCGTCACGGCGAAGAAGCGCCTCCAGCTCCAGACCGACCAGCTCGAGCAGAGCGTCGTGAAGCTCGAGACGCAGGCGCGGCAAGCGCTCGCGGCCGGGCGTGAGGATCTCGCTCGGCAGGCGCTCGAGCGGAAGTCGGCGGTCCAGCAGCAGCTCCAGGGCCTCGACTCGCAGATCCAGGGGCTCGAGCAGCAACAGGAGAAGCTCGTCTCGAGCGAGAAGCAGCTCCAGGCGAAGATCGAGGCCTTCCGCTCCGAGAAGGAAGTGATCAAGGCGCAGTACTCGGCCGCCGAGGCGCAGGTGCGGATCGGCGAGGCGGCGACCGGGATCGGCGAGCAGATGGCCGACACCGGACTCGCGATCGAGCGAGCCCGCGACAAGACCTCGCAGATGCAGGCGCGCGCGAGCGCGATCGAGGAGCTGACGGCGGCGGGGACGCTGGAGGACTTCACCTCCGGCGGGCAGACGGAGCTCGACCGGCAGCTGGCACAGCTCTCGTCGCAGTCGGACGTCGACGCCGACATGGCGAGGTTGAAGGCCGAGATCGGCCCAGGCGAGGAGCAGAAGGAAATCGGCGGTGGGGAGGCCGCTCCGGCCGAGCCGGCGCCGGCCGGAACGGAGGAGCAGAAGCAGTGATCGTCCGGCTGATGGGCGAAGGGCAGTTCCAGGTCGACGAAGGCGTCCTCGAAGAGCTTCAGCAGCTCGACGACCAGGCTGGTCAGGCGATCGAGCAGGGCGACGAGGAAGGCCTCCGCAGCCTGCTTGCGACGATGGCGAAGACTGTGCGCGACCACGGTGAACGGCTCCCCGACGCGGATCTCTCCGCGTCCGACGCGATCATCCCGCCTGAGGATCTGAGCCTGGACGAGGCGCGGGAGCTCTTCGAGGGCGAGGGCCTGATCCCTGATCTGCCTGTCGCTTAGGCTAGGGCTCGCCGAGCGGCGGCGCGAAGCCAGCTGCGGCGCACCAGCCCGCTGAACGGCGCGATCACTCGCCAGTAGCGCCGGAAGCGCCGCTCGGCCGCGGCGTCGCTTGGCTCGACGGTCGTCTCCGTCCGGAGGTACGAGCCATCCGCCGAGATCCGCAGCGTCATCCGCACCGCGCCTCCTCCCGCGCGCCCGCCGCGCAGCCGCCACGGCTGGCCGTCCGCTGAGAGCACGATCTCGGTCGGGCTCTCGTGCACCTCGACAAACCCGGCAGCGAGCATCTGCCGGAAGATCGGAACGTCCCGCGCCGCCGGCAGCCCGCGCAACCGGAAGAGCAGCCCCGCGAGCGGTGCGTCGCGCGGCGTCACGGCCTTCGCAGCGGCGAGCGCGACCGCCGCGGGCGCGGAAACGGGCACCGAATGCCGCTCGACGATCAGATCGGAGCGTCGAACAGCGCGAGCCAGCGCGACAGGTCTTCCTCGATCGGCAGCTCCGTCTCGAGCTTCGCCTTCAACTCCAGCTCCTCGGCGTTGTCGCGGTTCTGGCCTTCACCCGTCGGCACGAACGGCCAGAACTTCCCGCGCTTGTAGCCGTAGATCCAGTAGACCGGCTTCGCGCCCTCGAACCGGAAGACGGCCGCGAGGAGCTGCGGTCCGAAGCCCTGCGCCTGGAGCTCCGCGCCGACGGCGTGCGCCTGCGTCACGAGGTCCTCGAGATCCGGGTCGCGGATCACGAGCCACTCGAAGCCGAAGCTGTCCGTCTTTCGCTCGATCGTCGAGCCGGAGTCCTTCGCCGACGCCTGGAGCAGCTGCTCGACGTCGCCGCCGACGCGCTGGAAGTCGCCCGAGGAGAGCGGCTTGAAGACGACCGCGGCCGCGCCGGCCGGCTTCAGCCCGAGCTCCGTCTCCAGCGTCACCTGCGCCGTCGCGAGCGCGAAGAGCCGCTCGTCGGCCGGGCCCTTCAGCTGCTTCCGGCCGAAGAGGACGTCCCGCAGGCCCACGCTAGACGCTGACCGGGCGGCCCATCTCCCGCGCGATCTCGGCCAGTGCCGCCAGACGCTTCTCCAAAGGCGGGTGATCCATGAAGAGCTCGGAGCCCGCCTTCTTCACGGAAGCAGGGATGATGAAGAACGCGTTCATCCCCGCGACCTCGCGCAGGTCGCGCTGCGGGATTCGCGTCATGTCGCTCGAGATCCGCTGGAGCGCGCTCATCAGGTACTCGGGCGCGCCGGTGATCAGCGCGGAGCCGCGGTCGGCGGCGTACTCGCGGTAGCGGGAGATCGTCCGGATCAGGATGTAGCTGATCGCGTAGGTCACGATCGAGACCGCCAGCACGATCAGCCAGACCGGGACGTTGTTGTTGTTGTTGTTGCGACTCGAGCCGCCGCCCCACATCCCCGCGTAGAGGCCGAAGCGCGTGAGCAGCGCGGCGAGCGTCGCGAAGAAGCTCGCCACGGTCATGATCAGCACGTCGCGGTTGGCGATGTGGGAGAGCTCGTGCGCGAGGACGCCCTCGATCTCCTTCGGCTCGAGTCGGCGCCAGAGGCCCGTCGTGACCGCCACCACCGCGTGCTTGGGGTTGCGGCCAGTCGCGAACGCGTTCGGCACGTCAGTGTCGACGACAGCCACGCGCGGCTTCGGCAGGTCGGCCATCGCGCAGAGGCGCTCGACCATCTCGTGGAGGTCGGGCGCCTGGTCGCGGGTGACGACCTTCGCCCCGGAAGCGGCGAGCGCGATCTTGTCGGAGGTGAAGTACTGGACGAGAGCGAGCCCGATCACGATGAAGAGCATCAAGCCGAGGCCCGCGTGGAGGACGCTGAAGAGGACGACAGCGAACACGACGTAGAGGAGGCCGAGCAAACCGCCCGTGAGCAGCATCCTCAGCGTGAGGCCGAAGTCGCGTCCATAGGTCTTGCGTTTCATTGCAGATCGTCTCCTGGAGGGGGTCATCCTGAAGTGTAGTTTTGCTCCTCCACCTCCCGCGGTCGCTTAACCCTGGCGCAACGGTAGACTCGCCGACCAATGCGCGCCAAGGCTCTGCTCGTCGTCTTCGCCCTGCTCGCGCTCGCAGGCTGCGGCAGCGCGAAGATCGTCTCGCCGAAGCCACAGACCGTGATCGGCAGCGTGCCGACGCAGACGGCGCCGGCGACGACCTCGACAACGGCTGCGACCACGACCACAGCGACGACCGGGGGCGGTGGTGGCGGCGGCGGAGGCGGCGGAAAGGCCGTCTTCGCGAGCAACGGCTGCGGGAGCTGCCACACCTTCAAAGCGGCTGGCTCGAACGGGAAGATCGGCCCCGATCTCGACAAGCTGGCGCAGTACGCGAAGCAGGCGAAGCAGCCGCTCGACAAGTTCGTCCGCGAGTCGATCACCGACCCGAAGGCGTACGTGCAGCCGGGCTTCCAGCCGGTCATGCCGAGCTTCGCGAGCATCTCGAAGCCGCAGCTCGACTCGCTCGTCCAGTTCCTGACCAAGGGAAGCTGAGACTTCCGCCGGACTTCCCGCGGGCGGTCGAGGCGCTCGCGTGCGACCTCGACCGGACGCTGATCGGCCAGGACGCGCTGCTCCATCCGCGGACGCTCCGCGCACTCGCCGCCGCACGCAAGGCCGGGATCCACGTGATCCTCGTGACCGGCCGGATGTTCCAGTCGGTGCGTCGCTACGCGCTCGAGGCGGGGCTCGACGACCCGGTCGTGTGCTACCAGGGCGCGGTGGTCGCCGAGCCCGTCAGCGGGCGCTGGCTGCGCCACGTCCCAATCCCGCTCGAGCCGGCGCGCGAGGCGATCCGGGTCCTGAACGACGAGGGGTTCGGGCTCAACTGCTACGTGCGCGACGAGCTGTACGTCGCCTCGCTGACGCCGGAAGCGCGCCGCTACGCCGACTTCCAGCAGTTGGAGATCCACGAGGTCGGCGACCTTGCGACTTGGCTCCACGAGCCGCCGACGAAGCTTGTCGTCATCGACGACCCGAAGGTGCTCGACGACCTCGAGGCCCGGATGAAGACGTACTTCGACGGGCGCCTCTACATCTCGAAGTCACTGCCGTACTTCCTCGAGTTCGCAAGCCCGGACGTGACGAAGGGCACGGGGCTCGACTTCCTCTCGCAGCACCTCGGCTTCGCGCGCGAGCGCACGATCGCGTGCGGAG
>DASUZD010000198.1:0-3734 GCA_036377055.1 Gaiellaceae bacterium
AGCGGCAGCGCGAGCAGGGTGACCTGGCTGCCGAGAGCGCTGACGGCCTGCGCGCTCCAGAGGCGCAGAAAGTCACGGTGCCGCCAAAGCCCGTCCGGCACAGCGCGACGCTACTCGAGAGCTGCGCTAGTGAGCAACCAATCTAAGCGTCTAGCGAGATAACAATCTTCTAGGTCGGCGCTTAGATTGCGGCCGGCAGCCGGCCCGTAGACTCTTCGCGATGGACTTCGAGCTCAGCGACGAGCAGCGCCTGCTCCAGGACACGGTCCGCCGGTTCGTCGACGAGCGCGTCCTCCCGAACGCTGTCGAGAACGACATCAACCACCACCTCGACCTGGGGGCGATCGAGGGCATGGCCGAGCTCGGGATCCTCGGGATCACGATTCCGGAGGAGTACGGCGGCGCCGGCCTCGACTTCGTCTCCGAGGCGCTCGCGTGCGAGGAGATCGAGCGGGGCGAGGCGGCGTTCCGCACGTTGATCTCCGTCCACGTCGGGCTCAACTCGCTCTCGCTGCTCAAGTACGCGAGCGAGGAGCAGAAGCAGCGCTGGCTCGTCCCGCAGGCGCGCGGCGAGAAGATCGCGTGCTTCGGCCTGACCGAGCCGGCGGCTGGCTCTGACGTCGCCTCGATGCGGACGACGGCGCGCCGCGAGGGCGACGCCTACGTCCTGAACGGCCAGAAGAACTGGATCTCGTACGCGTCGGTCGCCGACCACGCGCTCGTGTTCGCGAAGACGGACCCGGCGGCGAAGCACAAGGGCATCTCCGCGTTCGTCGTCGAGAAGGGAACGCCGGGCTTCAGCGCCGCCGACACCGAGAACAAGCTCGGCGTTTGGGCCGGCTCGACCGGCGAGCTCTTCTTCCAGAACGTCGAGGTGCCGGCCGAGAACCTGATCGGCGAGGAGGGCCAGGGGTTCGAGATCGCGATGTACGGGCTCGACCAGGGCCGCTTCACCGTCGCCGCCGGCGCGTGCGGCGTGATCCGCGCGTGCCTCGAGCGCTCCGTCGAGTACGCGCGCGACCGCGAGACGTTCGGGCAGTCGATCGGCAAGTACCAGTTCGTCCAGGACATGATCGCGACGATGGTGCTCGGCTACGAGACGTCGAAGCTGCTCGTCATGCAGGCGGCGTGGATGAAGGACGAGGGCCGCCGGAACACGCGTGAGACGTCGCTCGCGAAGTGGCATGCGACCGAGTCGGCCTTCGAGGCCGCGCACCTCGCGATCCAGGTCTTCGGCTCGTACGGCTACTCGGCCGAGTACGGCATCGAGCGGTACTTCCGCAACGCGCGGGCGCCGATCATCTACGAGGGCACCACGCAGATCCACAAGATGATGCAGGCCGAGCACGCGCTCGGCTTCCGCCGCCTCAACGGCCATACGGGCGAGATGGCGCCGCTCGTCGCTTGGCGTGCCCCGGGCGCGGCCGAGCCCGTCAAGGCCTAGCGTGCCGCAGCTGCCAGACGATGTCCGCGAGCTCTTCGAGGGCCGGAACTTCGGCCACCTCGCGACGACGCTGCCGGACGGGTCGCCGCACAGCGTGGCCGTCTGGGTCGGCGTCGAGGGCGATCACGTCGTCTTCTTCACGCAGCCCGGGAGCCGCAAGGCGCGAAACCTTGGCCGCGACCCGCGCGTCGCGATCTCCGTGGTCGACGAGCGGAACCCGTACCGCAGCGCGGACGTCCGCGGCCGCGTCGCCGCGACCGTCGAGGGCGACGAGGCGCTCGAGATCATCGACCGGCTCGCGGAGAAGTTCACGGGCGCGCCGTTCCCGATGCGAAGCGGAATCGTCTACCTCGTCGAGGCCGAGCGCACCGGCCACCGCGTCCTGCCGTTCACGCACAGCCAGCCGGCCTGAACGCGATGTACCGTTTCGCGGCGATGCTCCCACTCGCCGTCGCATTTGCCGCGCTCGTCACCGCTGCGAGCGCCGCCGCAGCGCCGCCCCGAAAGGGCGTTCTCGATCCCGGCGTCAGCCTCGGCGGGCTCCGGCTCGGAGCGACGCAGGCGGACGTCAAGTCCGCGTGGGGCGCGAGCTACGGCCGCTGCAAGAACTGCCCGAACCCGACCTGGTACTTCACGTACCGGCGTTACCGGCCGCAGGGCGCGGCCGTGCAGTTCCGCGGCGGCCGCGTCGAGGCGATCTTCACGCTCTGGGCGCCGCCGGGCTGGCGAACGCCGAGCGGCCTGAAGATCGGCGACCCCGCCTCGAAGATCTCGGAGCAGTACGGCCCGCTCAGCCGCACCGCGTGCGGCCAGTACTCCGCGCTCGTCCTCCCGATGCGCGGCGGGGTGAACGTCTTCTACGTCTCGAACCGCAAGCTCTGGGGCTTCGGCCTGTTCAACTTCCTCGTGCAGCCGTGCCGCTAGCTTCCACCCGCATCAGGCGCGCGACGATCGGAATCACCGCCAGGATCGGGATCGCGCAAACCGGCCAGATCACCTGGTAGCCGCGGGTCGCCGTCAGGTACGGCGCGAACAGGTCCTTCGCGCCGCCCGCGAGAAGCGGGCCGATGAGGATCCCGATCCCCTTCGTCGTCGTCGCGAGCCCCGATATCGCGCCGCGATGGCGCGGCGGCATCAGCTTGAACAAGAGCCCCCATGCCTGCGTCATCACCGCGCCGCCGGCGATCGCGACCGGGAAGACGAGCCCGTAGTACCAGTCGTGCCAGACCGTCGCGAAACCGCCGACGAACAGCCCGCCGCCGTAAACGAACGAGCAGAAGAAGATCACGCGCCCGAGGCCGACCCGGTCCGCGATCCGGCCCGACCAGATCGCCGCGATGACGTAGCCGCCCGCCACCGTCGCCAGCACCAGGGACGCGATCGCCGGCGACTCATGCAAGCCCTTCGTGATGAAGAGGACGACGAAGATCCGCGCCGCGGCGAACGTCCCTTCCCAGGCCGCGTTCGCGATCAGGAAACGGCGAACGTCGGCCTCCTCCCGCACGATGCACCAGCTCGTCTTCAGGTACGCGCGGAAGCCCCTGAACACCCGGCCGTGGCCGCCGTCCTCCCGCACGAAGACGACGGTGGCGCCGCACGCGACCGTCGTCACGAGCGCGGCGACGAGGAACGGCGCAGGCGTCCAGACCTCGAGCAGGAAGCCGCCACCGACGAGCGCCGCTCCGAGCGCGATCCCGCGCAGGATGTGCTGCACGCCCTGCGCGCGGCCGAAGACCCTCTCGGGCAGCAGGTCGGGGTAGAGGCCGCGGTACGGCGGCTCGTAGACGTAGTAGGCGAAGAAGAACGCCATGACGACGATCGCCGTGGTCCACAGGTTCGGCATGAAGGCCATCAGCGACAAGCAGAACGCCATCGGCCCGAGCGCGACGAGCATGAACGGACGCCGACGTCCGAGCGGCGTATGGAACGTGTCACTCCAGGGCCCGATCACCGGCGAAAGCAGCAGCGCGAAGACGCCCTCCGCGCCCAGCACGAGCGCGATCAGCGTCGCCGAGCCGGTGAAGCGGCCGAGCTCGACGGGCAGGAACGTCAGCGTCGTGATCGAGAACGCGAGCCCGAACGCGCCCAGGCCCAGGACCCAGATCAGCCGCGACGAGAAGAGGCTGCGCCCAAGAACGGGCGTCTCGAGCTGAACGCTGCTCATGCGGCGTCGCTTGCGATGCCGCCGTCAGGCCGTGCCGGCTTCGCCGGCGCGGCCGTCTGCGCCGCTGGCCCGGTGCGCGCGGATCCGCGGTGCCGGCTCACGCGAGCGCCGGCTCCCGCGCGTCGA
>DASUZD010000199.1:0-15953 GCA_036377055.1 Gaiellaceae bacterium
GGCACGTCCACGAGCGCCGCGATCGCACTCGAGTCGAGGCCGCCCGACAGGCACGCTCCGACCGGCACGCCGCTCCGCATCCGCACGCGGACGGCGTCGCGTAGGAGCTCGCGGAACCGTTCCTCGGCGTCCGGCTTCGGCGTCTCGCCGCCCGGCTCGAAGCGCCAGTACGAGTGGCGCGCGAGCCCGTCCCGCGACCAGACGAGGCACGTCGCCGGCGGGACCGAGCGGACGTTCGCGAAGAAGGTCGCCTCGCCGGCGTCGGTGAACTCGCCGCCGAGGAACCGGCCGATCTCGGTTCGGTCCGGCTCGCGCTCCTCGGGAAACGCCGCCAGGATCGCCTTCGGCTCGGAGGCGAACGCGATCCGGCCGCTCCGCAGCGAGTAGCAGAGCGGCTTGATCCCGAACCGGTCGCGCGAGAGGACGAGCGAGCGCTCCCGCGCGTCCCAGAGGGCGATTGCCCACATCCCGTTGAAGCGCTCGAACGCGTCGAGGCCCCACGCGGCGAACGCGTGCAGGACGACCTCGGTGTCGGTGTGCGTGCGGAAGCGCGCGCCGCACGCCTCCAGCTCGCGCCGCAGCTCGACGTAGTTGTGGATCTCGCCGTTGTAGGTGAGCCAAAGGCCGCGGTCGGGCAGGCCCATCGGCTGGTCGCCCGCCGGTGTCGGGTCGACGACGGCGAGCCGGCGGTTGGCGAGCCCGACGTCGCCGTCGAGCCAGACGCCCGAGCCGTCCGGGCCGCGATGGCGCAGGATCTCGCCCATCCGCTCGAGCGCTTCGCGCGCGACCGGCGCGGCCGAGCGGTCCCAGATGCCGGCGATGCCGCACACTAGAGTCCGGCCTCGATGCCGCGGCAACGCACGCTCCGGGGCCGCACGTTTCTGCCCGGCGAGGCGGCGGCGCGCGACGCTCTCCTCGGCGTCGGGCTCGCCGCGGCCCGGATGCATCGGCGCCGGCTCGGCTCGACGGTCTTCGTCGGCGTCACCGGAAGCGCGGGGAAGTCGACGACGAAGGACCTCGTCGCCGCCGTCCTGCGCACGCAGCTCGAAGGGACGACCACGCCCGGCACCGCCAACCGGATCTCCATCGTCGGGCGGACCCTCCTTCGCACGCGGCCGCGCCACGACTTCTGCGTCGCCGAGGTGGCGGCCTGGCGGCCCGGAAGCGTCGCCCAGATCGCGCGCGTCCTGCGGCCGCAGATCGCGGTCGTAACCAACGTCTGCGCCGACCACCGGAAGGCCTTCCGGACGCTCGAGGAGACCGCTATTGAGAAGGCCGCGCTCGTCGCTGCGGTTCCGGCAGACGGCGTCGCCGTGCTGAACGCCGACGACCCGCTCGTGCGCGCGATGGCGGAGCGGTTCGCCGGCCGGTCGATCCTCGTCGGCGAGTCGCCGGACGCGGAGCTCCGGGCTGAGGACGTCCGCTCGCCGTGGCCGTCGAGCCTGAGCTTCACGCTTCGGGCAGGCGACCGTTCGCTGCCGGTGCCGACGCAGCTGCACGGCCGGTACTGGACGACCGCCGTCCTCGCGGCGCTCGGCGTCGGGCTCGAGCTCGGGATTCCGCTCGAGCGCGCGCTCGAAGCCGTCGCGGCCTTCGAGCCTCCAGCCGGGCGGATGACGCCGGTCACGGTCGACGGGATCACGTTCCTTCGCGACGACACAAAGGCGCCGCTCTGGTCGTTCGACGCGCTCCACACGTTCCTCGCCGAGGCGCGCGCCGCGCGGAAGCTCCTCGTCGTGGGGACGATCTCAGACACGCCCGGGGCGATGTCGCGCGTCTACCGACGGGTGGCGAAGCAGTCGCTCGCGGTCGCGGACGAGGTCGTCTTCGTCGGCCGGAACGCCGCCCACGTCGCGAGGGTCGACGGCGCGGTGCGGACGTTCCCGACCCTCAGCGAGGCGGCGGCGCACCTCGACCGCGAGCTGCGGCCGGGCGACCTGGTCGTCCTCAAGGGCTCGCGGCGGGCAGACCACCTCGAGCGTCTCGTCCTCGCCCGGACGATCGGCAGCCGCTGCTGGCGCGAAGCGTGCGGCCGCGCGTCCGCGTGCGAGGCGTGCCGGCTCTTGCACGTGCCCTAGCGCTCCACATGCAGTGGGAGCACCTTCCCGACGCGCGATACCTCGGGCTCGCGACGGACGACCGTGAGCGTGCCGCCGCTCCCCCAGATGTCCGCCATCATCCGCTCGGCAGGGCCTTCCGAGCCTAGGAACCCGAGCGCAGCCTCCGCGACCGCGACCTCGTCGATCGGGCCCAGCCGGGGCGCGACGGCGAGCAGGATCCGCGAGCGGCCGCGCTCGTCCTCCGCCTCGACGAGCTGGTAGTCGGTCGGGCCGCCGCCGAAGCGGCGCGGGAGCACGTCCTCGAGGAGCGCGACGAGCTGCGGCCCGACGAAGTGCATGCCCTCCGTGCTGAGCTTGTCGTAGCTCCGGATCGTGTGCAGCGTGTGCTTCAGGCCGGCCTCGTGGAACGGGCAGCCGCAGCTCGCGCGGCCGTGGACGGCCGAGTCGCCGATCTCGAGGTTGATCGCGACCTGCGGCGTGAACGGCGAGATCGTCGTCACGAGGAGCGGCCGTACGATGCGGCCGTCGCTGAGCGTTCGCTCCTCGTCGATCACCGCGATCCGGTCGTCGGCGACGTGCGCGTGGTCGAACGCCTCGCCGGCCGGGCAGGCGAGCGCGAGCGGGCCGCCGAGCTCGGAGACGTAGTAGCTGCTCTCCGCACTGGCGCCGGCGCTTCGGATCACTCGGTTCTTCGCCTCGGTGTAGGCCTCGCCGCCGAACGAAAAGAACGCTCCGGCGAGGTCGAGGCCCGCAGCCCTCGCGGCCTCGCAGACGCGGACGCCCGAGCTCGGCGTCGAGAACAGGACGCCTGGCCCTGACTCCGCCAGCCAGCGCGCGACGCGAAGCGCCTCCGTCGGCGAGGTCCGCTCCGGCGCCGGCAGCGGCCGCGACGTGCGCCGGCTCGCGCCGACGGTCCAGCTGACGAACGCCGCCCGCCGCAGCTCACCCGGCCGCCAGCGCGGAACCGTCTGTGCGAACCAGCGCTCGAGCCGAACGCCGGACTTCGACCACCAGAGCGCCCGCCGCATCCCCGCGACGCCGGGCGGCGCCGGGAACCAGATTGCCGCCCGCCTATCGACGAGGCCGAAGGCGCGCGCGAGCAGCACCGCGTACGCGCTCGACTGGAGCACGTCGCGCAGGTCGACCCAGAACGTCGTTCCGCCGCGTGAGCGCGAGCCGCCGGTCGAGGCCTGGAAGTGGCCGGTGACGAAACGGTTGGCGAGAGCGCCCCGGTCGATCTGAAGGCTCCAGTCGCCCCGCCGGACCGGTTCCTTCCCGCGCGTCTCGGCGAGCGAGAGCCAGACCCCCGCCGCGCGGAGGTGACGGAGCGCGGCCTCGACCCCGTCTGCGCGCACCAGCGCGGCCACGTCTCCGAGCTCGATGCCGCCCTGCTCGAAGAGAAGCCGGTACGGGCTCCGAGGATCCGCTAAGACGCCGCCGAGCAAGGTCAGGAAGCGCTCCTCTCGCGTCGCGAGGTCGTGCGCGATCCGGCGGTAAGCGTCCTCGACCGAGAGCGGCTGTGCGAGGAAGCGCGGCAGGCTGCGCGCGTAGTCCGCGAATCCTCGGAGCTCGGCGAGCGCCACTACGAAACGGCCGCCCGCCGGCGCTCGGCTGCTCGCGCCGCTGCGGGCTCGGCGCGTTCGCGCCCCGTGACGTTGACGAGCACGGTCGCGTCAGCCGGCAGCCGCCTGAGCCGCCGCAGCTTCGCGGCGCCGGCGACCGCGGCCGCCGCGGAGAAGCACGGGCGAATCGACTCGAGCTCCTCGACGAGCTCCCGCGCCTCGCGGATCTCGGCCTCGCTCACCGCGACGAACGTGCCGCCGCTCTCGGCGACGATCGCGTGGACGTACGGGTACGCGCGGGAGGGATCGCCGCGCAGGATCGAGGTCGCGATCCCGGCCGGGCGCGCGACGACGTCCTCCGGCCGGATCCGGCTCGAGCCGGCCTCCCACGCCGAGACCATCGGCGCGCAGGTCTCCTGCTGGACGCAGAGGAGTCGGGGCAGCCGGTCGGTCAGGCCGAGCCGGCGGAGCTCCTTGGCCGCCTTGAACACGCCGTAGACGCCCATCGCGCTCGAGACCGCCTGCACGTACCAGTCGATCGGCTCGGGCGCCTGCTCGGCCGCCTCGAGGAACGCGAGCTTCAGCCCCTCGCGCCGTCCGGGGTTGAAGAAGCCGCCCTCGGAGACGACGCCGTCGTGGCGCGCGAACTCGGCCGCCGCCTCGAACGCCTCGACGAAGGTGGCGCCGTCGAGCACCGTCTCGACCACCTGGTCGGTGTCCGGCACGTCGACGCGGCTCGCGAACGCCGCCGCGGTGAACAGGTGCATGACCAGACCGGGGAACCGGGAGATCGCGTGCGCGTACGCCGTCGAGCTGTTCCCCGTCGACGAGGTCGCGAAGGCGCGCACGCCGCGCTCGTACAGGTACGCGAGGGCGACCGCGGCCATGCGGTCCTTCGTCGTGCCGGTCGGGAGCACCGTCTCGTCCTTGAGGTAGAGGCGCTCGAGGCCCAGCGCGTCGCCGAGGCGCTCGGCGTGGACGGTCGGCGTCGCCGCCGCGCCTTCCGGGAGCAGGGCGCGGTCGCCGACCGGCAGAAGGTCGGCGTAGCGCTCGTACGGGTTGTCCGACTCGCGAAGCCGCACGTTCTCGAGGTCGTACTCGACCTCCGCGGGCTCACCGCAAGCGGGGCAAAACGGCAGGAAGGCGCCGCCGAGCGGCCTGCGGCAGCCGAGGCAGGCGACCCGGAAGCTCACGCGGCCGGAGCGCCGACCCAGCGCGCGGGGGAGCAGGACGAGATCGGAAGCGCCGTCTCGTCGCGGACGAGGAGCTCGGCTGCAGCGAGGCCGAGGGCTGCGCCGAGGAGGATTCCTTTGCGGCCGGCACCGCCTGCGACGCAGACGTTGTTCCAGCCGTCGACGCGGCCGACGATCGGGAGCTCGTCCGGCGTCATCGGGCGCAAGCCGGCGGTGTGCCGCAGAACGCGCGCGTCGGCGAGCGCGGGGACGACGGCCGTCACGCTCTCGAGGATCCGCGCCCGCGCCGAGGCCGTCGGCTCGGCGTCGAAGCCGACGCGGTCTTCCGTGTCGCCGAGCAGCGCGCGGCCGCCGTCCGCGCGGTAGACCGTCGCCGTGCCGCGGCCGAGGTCGACGCTCGGCGCGCCGCCCGGCACCTCCACGAGCAGCAGCTCCCCCTTGAGGGGCTCGATCGGAAGCGGCAGGTCGAGCCAGTCCCACCACGCGCCGGGCGCGAGGACGACCGCGTCGCAGCGCAATAGCCCTGAGTCGAGGACGACGCCGACGACGCGGTCGCCGCGCTCCTCGAGCCCCCGCGCCTCCGCGTGCAGCGTCGTCGCCCCGAGCGCAACGGCTGCCTCGGCCACGGCCTTCGTGTACGTGCCGCCGTCGACGCGGCGGTTCCCTTCCACGAGGAGGCCGCTGATCAGGGTGCTGACGAGCCGCGGCTCGAGCGCCAACGCATCCGCACGCGAGAGCGACCGCGCGGAGAAGCCCGGCGTCTCGTCGTAGGGCCGGCGGGCCGCCTCGAGCGCGTCGGCGTCGGCGTCGTCCAGCGCGACGTGCAGTCGCCGCGTCGGGTGCAGCGGGACTCCGATCTCGTCGGCGAGCTCGAGGTGGAGCCGGAACGAGGCGAGCGCCAGCTCCTGGAGCGGTCCCGCGGTCCCGACGCCGTGACAGGGCGCGAGGTTGCCCGCGCTGCGCCCCGACGCCGCGCCGCCGATCTCGCCGCGCTCGACGAGCGTCGGCCGCGCGCCGAGCCGCGCCACGAAGTACGCCGCGCAGGCGCCCGTGATTCCGCCCCCGACGACGACCACGTGCGGCGTGTCGCGCGCCTCAGCCACGGCGCAGATATTTTCAGAGGCGATCGACGGCGCGAGCGATCTCACCACACCTGCGGCGGGCGCGGAGGGCGACTACTGGAGCTCCGTGGTCGCGAGCCGGCCTCCCGCGGGAGGAAGCCTCTGGCGCGCCCACAGCGACCAGGTGAACTCCGCGCTCCTCCGCCGGTGGCTCCCGCCGCTCGCCGGCCTGCGCGTCCTGAAGACCGATCTCTTCGACGAGGCGCTCGCCGCGGGCCTCTATCCGGCTCTCGCACCGGCCGCGCGGGTCGTCGGCATCGACGTGTCGCCCGCCGTCGTCGCGGCCGCCCGCCGCCGGTACGCGCAGCTCGACGCGGTCGTCGCCGACGTGCGGCGGCTCCCTTTCGACGACGGCGAGTTCGACGTCGCTGTCTCGATCTCGACGCTCGACCACTTCGAGTCGCGCGACGACCTCCGGCGCGGCCTCCACGAGCTGCACCGCGTGCTCGCGCCCGGCGGCCGGCTGGTCGTGACGCTCGACAATGCCCTGAACCCGGTGGTCGCGCTACGGAACCGGCTTCCGCTCCGGCTTCTTCGCAGCGTCGGCGTGGTGCCGTACTTCGTCGGCGAGACGTGCGGGCCAAGCGGGCTGCGACGGCTGCTCGGCGAGGCCGGCTTTGCAGTCGAGGACACCACCTGCGTGCTGCACTGCCCGCGCGCGCTCGGCGTTCTGGGCGCGACCCTCGTCGAGCGGCGCGCGGACGACGGTGGGCGGACGCGCTATCTCCGCTTCCTCGAGCGCTTCGAGCGCCTCGACCACGCGCCGACCCGGAACGTCACCGGGTACTTCGTCGCGGCCCGCGCTACTCGCCGCTAGTAGGAGGGTCCAGCGAAACACCCTTGAGCCGCCCGGGCCGTGCTGCTCGCCCCGATGCGGTGTCCTCAGTCGCGCCCGTAGCCTCGGCTACGAACGCTCCCTGCGTCCTTGCCTCGGGACGAGCATCACGGCCCGTGCAGCGAAGGCCGTTTCACTGGACCCTCCTTGCCGCAGCGAGCGTCTCCTCCAGCGTTCCGACGCCTTCGAACGCGCCGATCGCGGTCGTCGCGAGGGCGCCGGCGGCGTCGGCGAAGCGCGCGCAGCGCTCGAGCGGCCACTCGGCGAGGAGCCCGTACAGGAAGCCGGCGGCGAAGGCGTCGCCCGCGCCGGTACCGTCGACGGCGTCGACCGCGACGCCTGGGACGTGGCCGTCGAATCCCTCGCCCGCGACGTAGCAGCCGTCCGCCCCGAGCGTGACGGCGGCGACGCGGGCGCCGAGCTCGCGGAGCCTTCGCGCCGCCTGTGCCGGGTCGCGCTCGCCGGTGATGCCCTGCGCCTCCGCGAGCCCGGGCGTGACGAGGTCGCAGTGCGGCAGCGCCGGTAGCAGCCGGTCCCACCGGCCGGTGGCGTCGAAGACGGTATCGACGGAGGTGATGATGCCGCTGCTCTTGGCCTCCGCGAGCAGGCGCGCGGTCGGCTCGCCGTCGAGCGCGTCGAGAACGAGCGCGCCGGCGACGTGGAGCGCGCGGCCGGAGAAGGCCCGGGCGCCGAGCTCGTCCACCCGAAGCGCGGCGTTCGCGCCGCGGACGTGCAGAAAGGTGCGCTCGCCCGCCGGATCGACGAGCGCGACGCTGGCCGAGGTCGGCAGCTCGCCGTCGCGAAGGACGCCTTCGGCGTCGACGCCGCGCTCGTCCAGGAGGCTCAGGACGAACTCGCCGAACGTGTCGGCGCCGACCTTCCCGAGCGCAGCGGCCCGCAGCCCGAGCCGCGCGAGGGCGCTCGACGTGTTGAGCGCGCAACCCCCGCCGCGGAGCTCGATCGCGTCGACGAACCCGAGCGTCCCCGGCTCCGGAAGCCGCCCGACCGGCCGCGCGATCACGTCCGCGACGAGGATCCCGACGCAGACGACGTCGGTTTGGGGTCGCTCGCCCATGCGGCCAGGCTAAAGATCCGGGCGGTTCGTGCCGACTTGTAGGGATCGTGACGAGGAATGCCGCCTTCCCGTGGCGCCGGCTCGGCGAGCTGCTGATCGAGCGCGACCTGATCGACGGTCGCGACCTCGAGGACGCGCTGGCCGAGCAGGAGGCGAGCGGAAGGCGCCTCGGCGAGATCCTGGTCACGCAGGGCGCGCTCGCAGCCTCGGACCTGATCGGCGTGCTCGCAGAGCAGTACGGCCTCGACGTGCAGGTCCAGGCGACGCCGACGGACCCGTCGGGCCCTGAGGCGTCAAGCGAGTGGAAGCCCCTCGGGCGAATCCTGGTCGAGCGCGGCTCGCTCGGGAAGGAGGCGCTTCGGTCCGCGATCGCCGAGCAGCGGCGGACCGGCGGCCGGCTCGGCGCGCTCCTCGTCGACGGCGGCCACGTCAGTCCCGTCGAGCTGGTCGAGGCGCTCGCGGAGCAGCACGGCTTGGCGTCGCCGTCGCTCGTCGCCGCCGCGCGGGCCGACGCCGGGACCGAGCCCGCCTACCTAGTGCTGGACGGCTCGGGCCGCGAGCTCTTCCGCACCGACGGCTTCCTGGACGCGACCGACTTCGCGTTCGAGGTGCTCGAGACGGACGCGCTGCCGAGACTCGAGATCGTGCGCGTCGGGGACGGCCCGCGCGAACAGGTCTGGAGCTACGCGCAGGACGAGGCCGAAGCGGTGGCGACGGCTCCGCGCGACTCGCTCGAGATCTACGGCTTCGACGTCACGCGCTGGACCGGCCCGCCGCGGCGCTGACACGCCCGGGCGCCGCGACGGCCGATAATGCCGTCGTGCCGGAAGCGGTCGTCACCGTCGAGGAGGTGAAGGGCTTCAGGACGCAGTCCGGGAACACGCGCTTCGTGCTCCGCCACAGCGAGGGCCGCGAGTACACGACCTTCCGCGAGGAGATCGCCCGCGCCGCGCTCGCCGCAGAGGGGAAGCGCGCGCGGATCACGTTCCACGAGCAGCAGCGTGGACGGTTCACGAACGTCTACCTCGACTCGGTCGAGGTGCTCGACGAGGACGAGCCCGGCGAGCGCGAGGAGCGCGGTGAGCCCGTCGAGGAGTTCGCGTGGAAGACGGCGGTCGACGCGGCTCCGTGGCTCCTGGGCGGCGAGCCGGAAGAGCCGGTCCCGCCGGACGAGCTCTTCGAGCGGCTCCAGCCGTTCAAGGAGCGGGTCGCGGAGGACATCCGCGCGGCCGGCGACGACGAGGAGTAGGGCAGGCGTGAGCGGGTTTCGCCTTGTCGCGACGGACCTCGATGGCACGCTGCTCCGCTCTGACGGCAGCGTCTCCGAACGCACTCGGCGCGCGCTCCGTCGGGTCCGCGAATCGGGCTGCGACGTCGTGGTCGTCTCGGCCCGAGCGCCGCAGTGGCTGAAGGAGGTCGTCGACGATCTCCAGCTGGGCTCCGGGTACGCCGTCTGCTCGAACGGCGCCGTCGTCTACGACTTCGGGCGCGGGGCTGCCGTTCGGCATCACACGCTCTCCGCCGACGTCGCCACACGAATCGTCCGAGCGCTCCGCGAGGCAGCTCCCGGGGTCGCGTTCGCTTGCGAGCGCGAGTCGCTGACGTTTCGCGAGCCGCATTACGTTCCGTTTTGGGCGACGCCCGGCATGGACGACCGCTTCGATGCGCTCGGCGTCACAGAGCCGGTCTCGAAGCTGATCGTCCGGCATCCGCACCTTTCTCACGACGAGCTCTATGCGCTCGTCGCGGGGATCTGTGACGAAGACGCGACCGCGACGATCTCGGGCAAGGTGTTGGTCGAGATCTCGGCCGCAGGCGTTACGAAGGCTTACGCGCTGGCCGCGCTCTGCGACGAGATCGGGGTCGACGCCAGGTCTGTGGTCGCCTTCGGAGACATGCCGAACGACATCCCGATGCTCGAATGGGCGGGGCGTCGCCGTGGCGAACGCGCATCCCGACGTGCTCGCCGTCGCCGACGAGGTCACGGCGGCAAACGACGCCGACGGCGTCGCGATCGCACTCGAGCGTCTGGTGCTGGCCGAGACGCCGTAGCCGCCTACAGGGGCGGCAGGACTCGAACCGGCCGCTCGTCGTGGCGGCTCGAACGCCGACCGTTGACTGCGCCAGCGGCGTTGTCGAGACTTGATGGACGGTCCCGGCTCGGCTCTTCGTGCTCGGCTCGGTCGTGCTGCTGGTCCTCGCAGCGCCGGGCATCAGCTCGCCCCGGCGGGGCGGCGCCGCCGGCGAGCCGGCGTCCGATCGGAGCCCTGCGAGCGTCGACATCGGCGACGCCGTCGTCGTCGGGCGCGACGGGGCGATCGTCGTGGCCGGTCTCAGCCGGCGAGGCGGCCGGTATCAGTTCGGGCTCGCGCGCTACCGGCCGAACGGCACGCTTGACCCGCGCTTCGGAACGGGCGGACGCGTTCTGACGTCCTTTCCGCGCGGCGGAAGCGGCGATGCGGCGCTCGCCGAGCAGCCGGACGGCAAGCTCGTCGTCGCCGGTGCAGTACGGGCCGCGACGAACCAGACCGTCTTCGGGATTGGCCGGTACACCCGTCGCGGCGGCCGGCTCGACCCGAGCTTCGGGCGCGGCGGTACGGTCATGACGCCGGCTCCGGCTCCGCGGCGCGGCACGTTCTCCCTGACGTACGCCGGCGGCCTCGTCCTCCAGCGTGACGGCAAGCTCGTCGTCGCCGGGGCCCGCACCAACATCAAGGACCGGCTCGGCATCGCGCTCGCCCGGTACACGAGCGCGGGGACCCTCGACCCGACCTTCGGCGTTCGCGGGAAGGTCGAGACGGACCTCGGCTCACGGAGCGGCGCGGCGGAATCCGGCGTCGCGCTGCAGGCCGACGGCAAGATCGTCACCGCGGGCTACAGCAGCATGCCGCACCTCGCCGCCGCCCGTTTCACGAGCCGCGGCGCGCTCGACGGCGGCTTCGGCAGCGCCGGGACCGTCGTGACGCCGGTCGGAGCCTGGAGCGAGGCGGGCGGCGTGGCAATCCAGCCGGATCGCCGGATCCTGGTCGCCGCGTCGGCCTTCGTCCCGCACAGCGGGGTCCAGCTCGCCGTCGTCCGATACCTCCCGAACGGCCGCGTTGACACGAGCTTCGGAGTCGATGGGACCGTCGTGACGAACTTCGCCGTCAACGGCAGGCCGGCGATCGCGATCCAGCGGGACGGGAAGATCGTGGTCGCGTGCGGGGTCGGGAACCCGCGCCGGTTCGGGCTCGCTCGCTACGACACCCGCGGCGCGCTCGACCCGACGTTCGGGGAGGGCGGCAAGGTTCGCGCCCGCTTCGCCAAGGCCAGCACCGCGCACGCCGTTGCGCTCCAGGGGGACGGCAAGATCGTCGTCACCGGCAGCAGCGGCGGGGACTTCGCGCTCGCGCGCTATAGCGTGGACGGCGAGCTCGACGAGAGCTTCGGCACAGGAGGCCTCGTGACCACGGCGCTCGGGCCCGCGTGGGTTGCGCGCCGATGACGCTCCCGGTGGGCTCGCGACGCAGGCTCTGAGCGCGTGCTAGCTTCGGCCCCTATCGGTTGGTGATCGCCGAGGAAAGGGTTTAGGGGTGTCGCTCGATCAGAAGAGGGCGCGTTGGTTCGGCGTGCTCTACCTCATCACGTTCGTCACGTCGATCCCGGCACTGCTGCTTTACGAGCCTGCGCTCAGAGATCCCGTGGGCTATATCGCAGGCGGCGGGCACGACAAGCGGATTCTGCTCGGAGCCCTGCTCGAGCTGCTGCTGATCATCGCGAACATCGGCACCGCCGTCGTGATCGTTCCGATCATGAGGCGGCAGCTCGAGGAGCTGTCGATCGGCTACGTGACGGCGCGGCTCTTCGAGTGCACCTTCATCCTCGTCGGCATCGTCGCGATGGTTGGGATCGTCACGTTGCACAGAGAGACCGCGGGTGGGAACGAAGGCGCAATCGCTTACGCGCTTGCGGCGATCAAGGACTGGACGTTCCTCCTGGGGCCGGGCTGGGTGGTCGGCTGGGGGAACGGGTTGATCCTCGGTTACATGATGTATCGCACGCAGCTCGTGCCCCGGCCGTGGCCGTGGCTCGGGCTCGTCGGCGGGCCGCTGCTCGTCATCGCGGGGACGATCGTGATGTTCGGAAGGAATCCCGCGTCCGCCGCGCTCAAGGGCCCCGCGTCGATTCCCGAAGCCCTGTGGGAACTCTTCCTCGGTGTCTACTGCACCGTGTGGGGTTTCCGGCGCGACGCCCCGATCCTTTCCCAGAGCGCCCGATGAACGTGGTGCGACTGGAGGTGGCTCGAGAAGCGGGAGTCCGCTCAACTTAGGCGCAACAGGGGCGGCAGGACTCGAACCTGCAACCCCCGGTTTTGGAGACCGGTGCTCTGCCAGTTGAGCTACGCCCCTGGGTTGCGGCCGCCGAATTGTATCGGCGCCCCTCCGGGCATCCCGACGCGCGCGAGGAGGCGCTCGAGGAGGGGTAGCCTCCCGGCGTGGCCGCGCCGTCGCAGCGTCGCGCGCTCGGCGCGCTCTTCCTCGTTCTCGCGGCTGCGTTCGCCGGCGTCGCGGTCGAGTCGGTGCGGTCGTATGCGGGCGCGCGCAGCATCGTGATCGGCTTCGCGGCTGGTGCGCTTGCGCTCTGGCTGGCCGGCTTGGCGATCCGCGCGCTGCGCCGTGGATGAGGAATCCGCCGAACCGCGCCGTATCCTTCGCGCGTGGCCGACGAGCTCCAGACGCTCTGGCGCGACTATCGCCGGACTCGCGACCAGCACCTCCGCGACCGCCTGATCCTCAACTACGCCCCGCTCGTGAAGTACGTCGCGGGGCGCCTCGGCAGCGGCCTCCCGGCCCACGTCGACGAGGGCGACCTCGTCTCGTACGGGCTCCTCGGGCTGATCGGCGCCATCGAGCGGTTCGATCCGGACCGCGACATCAAGTTCGAGACGTACGCGATCTCCCGGATCAAGGGCTCGATCATCGACGAGCTGCGCGCGATGGACTGGGTGCCGCGGTCCGTGCGTGCTCGGGCGCGCGACATCGAGCGCGCGATCGCCGAGCTCGAGGCCAAGCTCGGCCGCGCGCCGACAGACGAGGAGATCGCGGACAAGCTCGGGCTGTCGCAGGACGAGCTCGCCGACAGCCTCACGGACATCTCGCGCTCCTCGATCGCAGCGCTCGACGAGCTCTGGACGGTCTCGTCCTCCGGCGGCGACCAGATCGCGCTGATCGACACGATCGAGGACACACAGGGCCCGGAGCCGCAGTCCGCGCTCGCGCAGACGGAGATGCGCGAGGCGATCGGCGAGGCGATCGCGCGTCTGCCCGAGCGCGAGAAGCTCGTCGTCACGCTCTACTACTACGAGGAGCTGACGCTGCGGGAGATCGGCGAGGTGCTCGGCGTGACCGAGTCGCGCGTCTCGCAGCTGCACACGAAGGCGATCCTGCGCCTGAAGGCGCGCCTCGCGGGGACGCCCGCGCGCACCACCTTCGAGACCTAAGCCATCGAGCGGCGGCTTGCGATTCGCGCGAGGCGCGCGAGGGGCTCGGCCAGGCGCGCGTCGAGCTCGCTCTGGCTCTTCGCCCTGTCCCTCGCGAGCTGCTTCTGGAGGTCCTTCGGCTCTTCACGCAGAGCCTTTACGGCCTCCTCGACGGGGTCGCGCGTCACTTTTCGCTTCCGCGGCATGGCCTCAGTCTACTGTCTACCGCGACGATGTTCGATTGCGCTCGTCCGTTCGTCGAGCCGTCCGATCCGCGCGCTGAGGTCGTCGAGCGCCAGGCTTGTCTTCCCACCGAGCGACACGAGTGTCTCTCCGAACAAATCCGTGCGGGCACTCTCCTTCGCGAGCTCGTCTTGGAGCGCCTTGATCGCGACGGTCGATGCGTCCGCAGCCTCCGACACCTCGTCGAACGTGACGAATGGGAACTTGACCGCAAATCGGGCCAACCACGTCCGCTGGATGATCGCGCCGGTTAGGAAGGCGGCTGTGGCCACCAGGGCCAATCGAAAGAGGAAGAAACCTCCGGCCCCGAACGCTCGCTCGAGCAGGGAGCGCTTCTCCTCCGCAGACGAGAACGTCAACTTCGTGTCTGGAGCTGGTGAACGACTGACGGCTGTTGTCGTCGTCCCCGCCTTGCTGGAGACGATCGTCGTCGTCGTCACCCCTCCGAACTGTGATTCCACGGTGGCAGACGTCGTTGTCCGTGCCTCGTCCGGATCGACTGCCCAATGCTGTCCGTTCCTCGCGATCGGTAAGAAGACGATGAAAAGGCCGAGCGTCGCAACGGCCACGGCGCCTAATCTCGCAGCGCGATTCGCGCGCCGCTCGCTCTTCTTCGGAGCCTCACGAGCCGCGAGGCTGCCCGCGCCCCCGTTCGCCGCATCGGTCGCTGCCACCTGTCGATGACAATACGACGCCTCAGGGTGCCGCTCAACTGGCCGAAAGCCCCATCGCTGCGCGGATAAGATCCGCGGGCCCACCCTTTCGTAAGGAGGAAACGCCCGCATGGCCGCAGTCGAGCCGTCGAAGATCCGCAACGTCGCCGCCGTCGGCCACCGCGGGACCGGAAAGACCTCGCTCGTCGAGGCGATGCTCTTCCAGGCAGGCGCCACGAACCGGCTCGGGACCGTCGAGGCCGGCTCGACCGTGTCGGACTGGGACGACGACGAGCAGCGCCGGCAGATGTCGCTCGCAGCCTCGGTCTGCCACCTCGAGTGGCAAGGGCTGAAGATCAACCTGATCGACACGCCGGGCGACGCGGGCTTCCTCGGCGATGCGATCGCGGCGCTTCGCGTGGTCGAGGGCGCGCTCTTCACGGTCAGCGGCGTGATGGGCGTCGAGGTGCAGACCAGCCGGATGTGGCAGCGGGCCGAGGAGCTCGGCCTCTCGCGCGTCCTCTTCGTAAACATGCTCGACCGCGAGCGCGCCGACTTCGACCGCACGCTCGGGCAGCTCCGAGAGCAGCTGTCCGACCGCTGCGTCGCCGTGCACCTCCCGATCGGGAGCGAGCATGAGCTGACCGGCATCGTCGACCTGCTGCACATGAAGGCTTACATGAGCCCCGAGGGCGGGCGCGAGGAAGGCCCCGTCGACATCCCGGCCGAGCTCGCGGACGAGGTCGAGGCGGCGCACACGACACTCCTCGACTCGGTGGTCGAGACCGACGAGGCGCTGATGGAGCGCTACCTCGAGGGCGAGGAGCTTCCGGTCGAGGAGGTCGCGAACTGTCTCAAGGCCGCCGTCACGCGCGGCGAACTCTTCCCCGTCGCGTGCGGAATCGCGACGAAGAACCTCGGCACGACCGCGCTCCTCGACCTCCTGGCCGAAGGGATCCCGTCGCCCGACGACAAGCAGCCGGCGATCGA
Organism: Gaiellaceae bacterium; assembly: GCA_036377055.1. Lineage (GTDB taxonomy): Bacteria > Actinomycetota > Thermoleophilia > Gaiellales > Gaiellaceae > DASUZD01. The sequence goes on from DASUZD010000199.1 coordinate 15,191, forward strand.
GGTCGACGGCGCCGGCACGGCGGCCTTCGTCTTCAAGACGATCGCTGACCCGTTCGCCGGCCGGATCAACGTCTTCCGTGTCCTGAGCGGCACGCTGAGCGGCGACTCGACCGTCGTGAACGCGCGCGCGCACGCGAAGGAGCGGATGGGCGCGCTGCTCCTCCTCCAGGGGAAGGAGCATCACCAGGCGCCCGAGTTCGGGCCGGGGGACATCGGCGCCGTCGCGAAGCTCAAGGAGACGATGACGGGCGACCTGCTGCTCGACGCCGAGCGCGACGTCGAGGTGCCGGAGCTCGGCTTCCCCGAGCCGGTGATGAGCTTCGCGGTGACGCCGAAGTCGAAGGGCGACGAGGAGAAGGTCGCGACCTCGCTCCGCCGCCTCGCCGAGGAGGACCCGACGCTCGTCCTCCGCCGCGACCCGCAGACGGGCGAGCAGCTCCTCTCCGGCCTGTCGCAGATCCACGTCGAGGTCGCGGTCGACCGGCTGCGGCGCCGCTTCGGCGTAGACGTCGACCTGCACCAGCCGCGTGTGCCGTACCTGGAGACGATCCGGACGGAGGCGCGGGGTCACGGGCGGTACAAGAAGCAGACCGGCGGCCGCGGGCAGTTCGGCGATGCGCACATCGTCCTGGAGCCGATCGAAGGCCACACCGGCTACGAGTTCGTGGACAAGATCGTCGGCGGCGTGATCCCGCAGAGCTACCGGCCGGCCGTCGACAAGGGAATCCAGGAGGCGATGTTGTCGGGCGACCTCGCCGGCGCG
>DASUZD010000200.1:0-26775 GCA_036377055.1 Gaiellaceae bacterium
AACTGGTCGGTCTCGAAGCGCCAGCGGTTCGGGTTCTTCAGCGAGTCCCCGGACTGGATGCAGAGCAGCGCCTCGTGCGCGCGCGCGTCCTCGTGCAGGAGGTAGTGCACGTCGCCGGTCGCGACGAGCGGCAGGCCCGACTCCGCGGAGAGCTTCGCGAGCTGCGGGTTCACGCGCTGCTGGACGTCGAGCCCCGCGTTCTGGATCTCGACGTACGTCGAGTCGCGGCCGAAGATCTGTGCGAGCCGATCGAGGTCGGCGGCCGCGTCCTGTGGACGGTTCTCCTCGAATGCCTTCGAGACGCGGCCGGAGAGGCAGCCGGAGAGCGCGACGAGCCCTTTCGCGTGCCCCTCGAGCAGCTCCCAGTCCACGCGAGGCTTGTAGTAGTAGCCCTCGAGGTACCCGGCCGAGGCGAGCTTGATCAGGTTCGCGTAGCCCTCGTTCGACTCGGCCAGAAGCGTCAGGTGCGCGTAGCCCTTTCGCTGCGCGCGCCGGTCGTCGGCGACGTAGACCTCGCACCCGAGCACCGGCTTGACGCCCTGCTTCTTCGCCTCGCGGTAGAGCTCGACCGCCCCCGCCAGCGAGCCGTGGTCGGTGAGCGCGACCGCCGGCATCTCCAGCTCGGCCGCGCGGGCGGCGAGCGCAGGGATCCGGCACGCCCCGTCGAGGATCGAGTACTCGGAATGGACGTGGAGGTGGACGAACGGGGCCTCGGGCACGGGGAGTCGAGTGTAGTCCCGCCCCCGGAGGACGCTATCCGCCGAACGGAAACGTCTGGAGAACCCGGCAGCGGTCGGGCTCGAACTCCTCGAAGAGCGTCGCCTCGCCGACCACGAAGCGCACGGGCAGCAGCGGCCCGGCGCGGCGCTCGACCGCATCCCGAACGGCAGCAGGATCGTCGCCGACCTGCGCCAGCGTCGCGTGCGGCGGCGGGTCAGTTCCGGGGCGGCCGTAGGGCGGGTAGTCAGGAAACAACGCCCAGAGCGCCCGCATCGTCGCTCGCAGCTCCTCCTCCGGCTCGGGCACGGCGTAGACGACGAGACCCGGGAACTCGTCAAGGTGGACGAGGTCGAACGCGAGCGGAGGTCGCGCCGCGAAGAACGAGCGCGCCGTCCCGAGGTGCTCGTCGGTGAGCAGGTCGCGCGGCACGAACGGCGCGAGCAGCGTCAAGGAGAGCGGGATGCCCTCCTCGACCCGCACCGGATACAGCTCGTCGTGCGCCTCGGCGAGCTCCGGAGCCTGGTCGGCGAGCACGAGCGTGACGAACGTCTCGCCTGCCACTCCACGCATCCTACGGAGAGGCGTAGGATCGCCCGGTCCGCGATCGGAGGGAGGCTTCGATGTACGCCAGGCTCATCTCGTTCTCAGGCGCCGACCCCACAAGGCGCGAGAATGCGGTGGAGACGATCCGCGGGACGGTCGTCCCGATGCTCCGGCAGTACGACGGCTACGCGGGATACATCGCGCTCTACGACGGCGACAACCGCCGGGCCCGCGCGATCATCCTCTGGGACAGCAAGGAGGCGGCCGAGGCGGCCGAGCAGGAGCTCGTCCCGCGGCGCGAGAAGATCGCCGGCTCGATCGGGATGACCGTCGAGTCGGCCGACCTCTACGAGGCGCTCGTCGTCGACTACGAGGGCGCCCGGGTCTAGCAACTAGGGGCTCGCGGCAACGCCCGCGTAGCTCCGCCTCGCACGAGCGGCGGCGCGCCCGCACACCTGCGCGCCGCCGCCGGCCCTACGATCGGGTCATGGCCCGCGTTTTCGGCCTGCTCGTGCTCGCCGCGACGGCCGTCGCGTGCACGTCGCAGAAGGCCGCGCCGAGATCTCCGACGACAGGCCCGGCTGTCCCTGGCTTCCACCGGATCGCGTGTCCTGCGGGAGGACGAACTCGGGAGGTGTTCGCGTCGCCGCGCCTCCCGCGGCGCCGTGAGATCGCCGATTACGAGTCGTCGAGCGGCCTCCTCGGCTGGAAGATCGTCCGCGGCGCGGACGTCCTCCTCCCCTCGGGCCGCTTGCTCGTCACCGGCGGCGAGTACCTTGGCGCCGACAGCAAGCCAGCCGATCTCGGCGTTAAGCCCGGGCGCTACCCGTGGTTCCTGATCCTCGCGAGGTACAAGCGCTTCGACGAGCCGATCTTCGCGCAGCTCGTCCTCGACCCGGCGCGCCGGCCGGTACGCTGGGCCGACGACCGGCGCTTCGGCTGGCTGACCGACGGCGGCGTCGGCTTCATCGGCTCGCCGGAGTCCGCGCGGACGCTCTCGATCCGGAACACGAACTGGGATCGCATGACAGCCGGGCTCGAGAAGTCGCCGTGCGTCGCCTACGCGGACGCACGAGGCCGTAACTTCGTCGTCTACCGCAACGGCTTCGGCGACGGCGGGTTCCCCGGCACGGCCGGGTTCGACGGGCGCGGCCGGCTCGTCGCCGTCACGTGGCTCCTCGGCCCCGAGCCGTGGGTGCTCGGCGGACTTCCGGGGACGCCTCCCGCGTGGGTGCGGAAGATCATCGCGTGCCGCCGGAGGCTGATCGCGCGAGGCGTGAGCCGCGCGGCCTCTATGCGCAGGTGCGGCAAGTTCGCAAGCAGCTAGACGAGGTCGTACGATCCGGTCGGCGTGGGCGTGCTCGGCTTCGGCGGCGGGAACGCGACCATCCGGCTCGTGCTCGACCGCCAGGAGGTCGCGGCCGGCGAAAGCGTGCAGGCGAGCGTGCACGTCTCCGGTGGGCGGAAGGACACGCAGATCGACGAGGCCCGGCTCCGGCTCGTGCTCGAGAACGAGTACGAGTGGCGCGACCGGGACACCGGCTACGACGCCTCCACGGCCGGCCGGCTTACGACGAAGACGCGGATCCGGCGGGACACCGACCGGAAGGTGATCGCGGAGCAGCGCTTCCTCGAGGCCGGCGCCGTCTTCGCCGACACGCCCTCGGACCACACGCTCACGGTCGAGATTCCGCTCGGCTCGCCGCCGAGCGGCGAGGGCAAGATCACGCGCGTCCGCTGGAAGGTGCAGGCGACGCTTGCGCGAGCGCGGGCGCGCGACATCTCGGCCGAGCTGCCGCTCGAGGTGCTCTCCACCGCCGATCCTGACTGGATCGAGCCGGAGGAGGAGGTCGACTCGCACGGCGAGTGCGCCCTCTCGCTTGACCTCGAGAAGCGGGCGTTCGGCGCGGGCGAGCCGATCGAGGGCACGCTGGTTCTGAGTCCCGACGCGGAGTGCAAGGTGAACGAAGTGCGCGTCGAGCTCGAGCGCGAGGAGGAGGTGCCGCGCGGCCAGGGTCACGGGGCGAGCGTGCGGGAGGCGCAGGCGGTGGTCGCGGGCGAGGTCGAGCTCTCGCCGGGGCTGCGGGTCGAGTACCCGTTTCGCATCGAGGTGCCGCCCGATCCGGTGCCGACGCTGACGACGGAGCAGAGCACGGTGACGTGGCGCCTGAAGGGCGTCGGCTCGCGGAGGATGCGCTCCGACTACAACGTCGCGCAGGAGGTGCTGGTGCACAGCGCGCGCGGCGCGCATCTCGGGTAACGGCACGTTGCTGCCGATACGTAGTGCGTGGGAACGCTGCTCTGCGCGACGTGCGGAAGCCCGATGAGCGGGACCGAGTGCGGCCGCTGTCACGGCGCGCAGCGGTGCGAACGCTGCGGCAGACCCTGGCGCCGACACCTACGCCTCCGCTGCGACGGGCGACCTGTGTTGCGGCTCGTTCCCGGGCCGCGTTAGCTGCAGCAGCCGCTCACGACGCCCGCAGTTCGACGAACCCGGCGGCCGCGAAGTCACCGTCGAACGCCAACGCGTCCGTGATGCGCATCGACCGCATGAGCGCGAAGCTCGTAGCGTCGACGAAGCTGTACTCGCGCTCGTCGTGGCGCCGGAGCCAAGCGAGTGCCTCGGACTCCAGCTTGTTGGATATGAACAACGTCTCGATCCGGTGGGACGTCACGAGCCGGTCCACGAACGCGACCGCTATCCGGTATCCAGCGCGACGCCGGAGCGTCGTCCAGGTTTCACCCCGGACGTGGTTCGACGTCATCAACGGGGAGTCCCCGTAGCGTTCAGCAAGGTGGACGGCGCCGGCGTGCCGATCGTCGCGCGGCATGGTCAGGCCAACCCAAAACGACGTGTCGACGAAGATCATTCGTTCCCGAGCGGGCCGTAGAGGAACTCGTCGATGTCGTCCACCGGCTCGGCGTCGCCAGCGATACCGACGAGCTCCCACAACGGGTCGTCGTGAAGCGGCGGTAGAGGGCGGAGCCGTTCGCGGACGTACCGACGGATCAACGCCGCCTTCGAGGTGCGTTCCTTCCGTGCCTCGCGCCCGAGCGCCTCGTCGAGGTCCTCCTCGATCATGATCTGGAGTCGTTTCACGCCGTGCATGTTACGTCACATTGTGGAAGTGATGTAACTCCTCGACATGCGCGACGAGGAGCGCTGCGGCCGCGGATCGCGCCAGGTCGATGTCCTGCTCGACGCCATGCGTAGCGCCGGCGAGTAGCTCCGAGGCAGTTGGGAACGCGGCGATGGGAAGCTCGCAGGCCAGCCGCCGGGAGACGGCGCGCGTGCGAGCTATGTGCTCGAAGGTCATCAGCGCGTATGCGACTCGCTCGACCGCGTCCATCCGAGCGCGGGGCCGGCGGCGGCCGTCGCGCGCAACGCTCGCCGCATTGGCCTCGTCGATCGACCACACCAGCTGGGGCGGAAGGACGACGGCGAGGGCAAGGTGCGGCGAAGAGAGCCGGCCATGCTCGAGTAGGGCGAACAGGTCGTGCGGCGTTGGTTGCCGCTCCGCGATGCCAGCTCTTAGCGCTCCGACGATCAGCGCGCGCTCTGCTCGCTCGACGCTGCCGGCCGCAGTGACGAGCGACTGCCAGCGGTCGGCGTACGGAAGGGTCCACGACTCGACCGTCCGCTCCCATTCCTCTCGGTCGATCTGCGTGAGGCCGCTCTCGAGCAAGCCATCGGGGATGTCGTCCTCGTCGGGCAGCTCGCCGGCGCTGCGCTCGAGGAACGCCTCGACGCTCGGCCCGTGGACGCGCACCGCGGGGAACATCGTCGCGAGCGACTCCGCCTCGCGAAGCGCCTGAACGCGCGCGAACTCGTTCCGCGAGTCGCCGTGACAGCGTGCGAAGGGAAGTCCGGATCCGCAGCGACAAGGTTGCACGCGCCGAGCGTAGGAAGGCCGATCGGTCTGCGCTAGACGCTCTTGCGGCCGCGTCTACCGCCGGCACTGGTCGTTCAGGTCACGGCCCGGGCCTGTGCTGCGCCACAGCTGCGCGCTCGTGCAGCGGGCTCGGGTCCTCTCTGGAGCTGCGTCAGTTCCCGCTGTCGGTGGCGTTCGATACCTTCGATGGATGCGCCGCCGCAATAGGCTCCCGAGGATGGGCGAGCGAGGCTGGTTCCCCGACCACACCGCCGAGCGCCGCGCCGAGTTCACACGGACGACGCCGGCCGAGCGAGTCGCCGAGGCGATCGAGCTGAGCCGGGTCGCGACCCGGCTCGCGGTCCTCGGCCATCGCCGGCGTGCGCGGTAACTGGGACGAGTCGGCGAACGCCGCCCCGCAACAACTCGATGCGACACGATCCTCGGCGCCGGGCGTCGAGAGCTTCGCGCGGCTCCGCGCGCTCGCCGTCGAGGTGGAAGTTCCTCACGTAGGTGCGGTCGGCTTCGCCGGGTATGAGGATCTCCAGACCATGAAGCGTGCGGCCGGTCGGCCTGAGGATCAGCGCGACCTCGACGAGCTACGAGCGATCCGCCGGCAGCCCTAGCACGCTCACATTCGCATTGCACGCGGCTGTTCTTCCGCGACCTCGACTAACCGGCATAACGCGTTCGCGAGGCGCATCTGCTCGACTGTTCGGCACTCGATCTCGAGCAGGCGCGGGGTCGCGACGAGGTACGCAAGGCACTTCGCGCGCGAGATCGCGACGTTCAGGCGGTTCCGTGAGAAGAGGAACTCCATCCCGCGCGGGATCTCCTCGCCGCTCGAGCTCGCCATCGAGAAGAAGACGACCGGCGCCTCCTGCCCCTGGAACTTGTCCACGGTCCCGATGCGGATGCGCGTGTCCGTGATCTGCTGACGCAGGCACCGGACGTGCGCGTTGTATGGCGCGACGATCACCACGTCGCGCGGCTCGAGCGTCCGCTCCTCATCGCCGTCGACGTAGCGCGAGCCGAGCAGGCCCGCGATCTCCGCGGCAACGGCCCCAGCCTCCTCCGGCGACGACCGCCGATGACCAGAATGCTCAACCACCAGGAATCGGATCCCGTGGCCGGCGTCGAGCCATCGCTCGAGCGCGCGCGGCGCTGGTTGCAGCCGGCCCTCGTAGAACGTGCCCGAGATGTAGTCGTTCACCTCCGGCCGTAGCCGCCACGTCTCCGCAAGGAACAGGCCCATGTCCGGCCTCAGCGTCTCATCGTCGGCGAGCAGATGCGAAAGCACCGACGCGTTCGCGCCCGGCGGATGCGTTCCCTGGGAGACCTGCGCGAGCTGGTTCGGATCGCCCAGCAGGACGAGGTTCTGCGCCGCCGTTCCCACTGCAAGCGCGTCGGCGAGCGAGACCTGCCCGCCCTCGTCCACGAACAGCACGTCGACCGCGTCGTCGAGCTTCTCGTCGGCGAAGAGCCACGACGTCCCGGCGAGGAGCTGAAGGGCCGGATCAAGGAGCTCCTCGTTCCGGGAGCGGTTGTCGATGAACCGGCCGCCCTCGAACGCGTCCTCCGGATCGCTGAACTTCTTCCGGCCCTTGAAGGCGTATCGTTGCTCGGCCGCAGCCCGCTCGACCTGCGCAAGAAAGTTATTGATCGCCTTGTGCGAGAGTGAGGCGACGCCCACGCGCTTGCCAGCGCGTATCAGCGCGACGGCCATGTCCGCCCCGGTATGCGTCTTCCCCGAACCGGGCGGGCCCTGGACGAAGAGGTAGCTCCGATCGAGACTCAGCGCAGCCTCGATCGGGCTGTCGTCGAGACGTACGCGAGGCGGCCGCCGCTCGAGCACGTCGCGCAGCGCCGGCCACCGCGGCGAGCCCGCGAGGTAGTCCTCGGCGAAGCGCTTGACCGCGTCGCGCTGCTCGTAGTCGCCGAGCGGCTGAGGTGGGATGAGCGCGCGCGGAAGCGGCTCGGCCGCCCGGTTCTTCGCGCGCCGAAGCGTGATCAGACCGCGCTCGTCGTCGATGCGGACGCCGTAGCTCTTCTCGGTCGCGGGGTCGACGCCCTCGCGCCCGATCTTGTGCTCCTGGGGCGGGAAGCGAAGCGTGTAGACGAGCGACCGCCTGTCGAGCTCCGGGTCCCCGACGAGCTCGATCCCTCCGATCGTGTCGCCGTCCTCGATCAGCTCCTCCTCGTCGAGAGAGCGATGGTGGAAGTACTCCCACCATTGCGGCTTCTCCTCGCGGCGGTGATACTCGAGCGGGTTTGCAAGGAGGTCGTGGCCGTGCGCGAGGAGCCGCGCCTTCAGCGCTTCGAGGTCCGCGCGGCGCTCCTGCGTCTCCTCTTTCTGCTCGCGCTGCTCGGGTGGCGGCCGCCACTCGAGGTCCGATGGCCGCATGCCGAGAAGCCAGCGATGGAGCTCGTACAGCGAGCGGCAGTCCTCCTCGTTGTATCGCTCGATTGTTTCGAGGATCGAGTCGTCCGCCGTCTCGAGCCAGGTCTCGAAGCCGACGGCCGCGCCGCCCCCTCCCTTAACGGCCGCGGCGCGCTCGAACGCATACACCTCCTCGATGTCCTTGATCGAGTAGCTCGGCACCGAGGCGCGCACCGCCTGGCGCGTGACGCGGAAAAGGTCGACGAGCACCTCTCCGCGGAGGAGGTCGTCGAGAGCGTCCTCGCGGGTGCCGAACGCGCCCATCAAGCGGCTGAGCGCGGTGCGTTCGTACGGCGCGTAGTGGTACACGTGCATCCCCGGGAAGCGCCGGCGCCGCTCGGTTAGGAAGTCCAGCAGGCGCTCGAACCCGCGACGCTCCTCCTCACGGTCGCGCGCCCAGATGCACTCGTAGCGTGGTTCGCCGCCGTCGAGGTGGACCCACCCGAAGAGGAACTCGAGCCCGCGCTCAGCGGCGAACCACGGGTCGCCCTCGACGTCGAGCCACACGTCACCGTCGTCCGGCTTCGGGAGGAGGCCGAAACCGCGCTCCGGCTCGAGCGGAAGCTCCGCCACGCGGTGCTGACCGGTGCGGCGACGATGGAGCTGGAGCTCGGCCTGATGGCGGATGGTGGCGAGCGTGGCCGCGCGGATACCCGGCACCGCGGTGCCCGGCGGAAGCTCCCCGAGCCGCTCGAGGGTGGCGATCCCGGCGGCCGTGAGGGCAGCGACGTGCCTGCGCGCGATGCTCGCGACGAGCGTGAGGTGGTCGTCCCGCTCCCACTGCTCACTGCAGAGGCCGAGGAAGTCACAGAGCGAGCAGTGCTCGACGGGGTACGGGTACGTCTCGCGCGGGTGCTCGATCGCGTCGAGAAACCGCTGCCGGACGCGCCGATAATAGGCGTCAAAGTCGCCCGGCCGGTACGTCTCGCGCGCGCCGAGCCCGGTGACGACGTGCATCGCCCCCGGCTCGAAGCCCTGGATCCGCGCAACCTCCTGCGTGTAGGAGCAGAGCTGGAGGATGTGAGTCGGCCGAGCGTGCCGGGCAAGCTTGATGTCGACGACCTCGCACGAGCCGTCCGGCTGCCGCTCGACGAAGTCGGCGAACCCGCGCCAGTCCCCCGAGGAGAGACAGGCTTGGTAGACGACGTCGGCGCCGCCGCGGATCGCGTCTTCAGTCTCGCGGGCGGCGCGGTCCCAGTCGCGGTCGTCGAAGCCGATGGTGACGACGTCCCGCGTATCCGCGCGGAGGTGCTGGAGGTACCGCTCCTCGTGCTCGCTGCCCTTGCGCCGGATCAGCTCGGCGTGCGGATCGTGCCGGTAGGGCTTCGGGATCTCGCTGCGCGCAACGCGGAGCTCGAGCGTGGTCAGGTGCGGGCAGGCGAGGAAGCCGCTCAGGTCCGACGGCGAGAAGCGGACTCGGCCCTCCCATACATGCATCAGAGAGGATTGTCTCTTGTGCGTCAGGCCATCGTCGCCGGCGGCCAGGACCACAAAGACGCCTGGCGCGCCGAGGTTGCTTCCGCTCCACTCATGGTATGCAGCCGATCCAGAACTCGGCGCTACTCGGCGCAGTCGCTGAGGCGTTGTATGAAAAGCTTGCCAACGCTCCAGAGCTCGCGCTTACAGGCGATCTCCGAGCCAGGGTGCGCGCCTGGATTGACGAGCAGGAGTGCCAAGGCGGAGAACTTTGGGAAACGGAATTGGGCCCGCTCCTCGACCGGCTCTCGCTTAGAGTCTTGGCAGACCTGGGCCGGCGTGGCGATCGCCAGCCCCACGCGCCCGGGCGGACGGGCCTTCAGACCCGCGGTCACCGGAGACCGCCTGCAAGGCTTGAATAACTCGGCGCGCCGCAGCGTCTGGATCAGCGTCGACATCGTCATCCCACACGCGGAGCACCCGCCATCCTCGCGAGGCGAGTTCATCATCGACTCGGCGATCCCGGGCCTGATTCCGGGCGATCTTCTTATCCCAATATTCGCCTGACCTTCCGGGCCAGTAGCGATCCGGACGGCCGTGCCAGAACCCTCCGTCCACGAAGACGGCGACACGCGCCTTTCCAAATGCCAGGTCAGGAGACCCCGGTAGATCACGCCGGTGGCAACGCCATCCACGGATCCCTGCGCTATGAAGCGCTCGACGCAGGGCGAGCTCGGGCCTAGTGTCGCGTCCCTTCACTGCCGCCATAACGCGACTGCGTGTCTCCCGTGGGTACGTGTCTGGCATATCTACTCGCGCCGTACTGACTTCCAGTTGCCCGCGACTTGCCGCTCCTCGCCGTCCGGCCAGCACCGAGACGTGACAACCACGCGCAATTGCGTCCCGCGCGACGTTCCACGAACACGGGCCGATGCGTCATAGACGTAGGCGGGGCGGGCAGCTACGGGTACACCGAATAGTCCGAGAAGCGCGTCAGCGAAAGTACAAGTTGAGACGGTGTGTAACGGCGGATTCTGGTTTGTCCGGACGTTCGGTAGCGTCCGCGGGAACAGGTAGATCGAAGGCGGGGGAAGCCAATCGGTCGTACCGGTCTGGCTCGGCGTAGTCGTGAGCTTGCGGCGCAGACCGACGACGCCATAACCCTTTGGACACCGCCGTTGGTCGGTACCGCAGCGAGAATCATAGAAGACCAGGGCGTCGACGAGCTGACGCTCGGCGACTTCCTTGGGGAGGAGGCGCGTCGCGACGCCCGACCACGTCCCCTCTCCGGGCTGGTTGACGAGCGACTCGGGGCAAAGGCACCAGACGATGAACTCGTCAGCCCAACCGGGGCGGTCCCAGATCGTTGTGTTGTTTCCGTCTGGGCACCCCTTTGCCTCGATACACACCGACGTGCCATCGGCAAGGTCGACGCGATAGTCCTGCCTATTCTCCGTTCCCACAAAGCTCCAGGCGCTCCATGCCTTGCCGACGCCGTGCTCAAGCAGACCCTCGAGAAATCTTCTCTTCTTTGATGTCGTCGCCGCAAAGGTCCCGCGTAGACTCTCGACCGCGGCGCGGAGCAGCACATCCCAGTCCGACGCGTTGATTCCCTCCCTCGCGAGCAGATCCGGGACGCGCTGGGGTAACTCGCGGAGCATCGCCTTCACGTTCTCAACCTGAAGTGGGCTGTGGCGGCAGGGAAGTGTGTCTGCTCGGCTAGACGACTGCTGCGTCACGTGCGGCAGTTTCGCACGCACTCGTTCGGCCGAGCCGAGGGAGCACACAGATCTGTGTGATCCACTCCACCACGGGTACGCAAACGGCGTCGCCCAAGCCGAAGAGAGCCTGGTTCGCGGTGACGCCGTCGAGGCGAAAGTCGGGAACTCCTTGCAGCCGCGCGTACTCGCGCGGCGTCATCCAGCGTATGTTGATCTCGCCGAGGCCGGCGGCGACAATGGCCTGCTTGGAGGAGCCACCGCGCGCAGTACGCAGACAGCCCGCGATCTCGTCAGCACGGATTTCCCAGACGGCCCGGCCGCCACGCGTCCGCCGGTACGCCGTAGCGCAGGTCTGTCTTTCCGAAAGACGTAAGCGGGCAAGTCGCTGCGCCTGAACCTCCGAGAGCGACGCGACGAAGCGCGCGACGCGCTCGGGCTCCCACCAACGAGAGTCATCTCCGGGTAACCGCTCGATGACGTCGGCCAGCACGCCGAGACGATGGGGCGGCAGCGGCAGTGCGCCAAGGTCGAAGCGTACGTCCGCGTTGCGTTCGATGAAGCGATGAAGCCATTCCGGCCGCAGCGCGGTTCTCTCGGAGCCCGCGGTAGACCCGACCGGACATTTCCCCCCGACGATGAACAGGCGCGGCCGCGACTGCGGTACAAACCACCGCGCGTTCGCGACGAAGAGGTCGCACGAGTAGCCGAGACCATTGAGTCGTTTGAGAGCGGCCCGAAGGTCATTCCCACCGTGCGAAGTCGCGAAGCTTGGAACGTTCTCCAGCAATATCACGGACGGCTTGCGCCGCTCCATCTCCGCGAGCACTCGCGCAAATTCCCAGAACATCCCCGACTCTTCTCCTGCGAGTCCTCGTCGATGGCCGGCCAGCGAAAGATCAACGCACGGGAAGGAGGCCGTTGCGATCTCGATGTCAGGGACATCATCGCCCGTTACTGTCCGAACATCGCCGAGAAGAAATTCATCGCTACCAAAATTTCTGACATATAGAGTCTTCTTCGTCGCATCAATATCGTTCGCGAAGACAACTCGCACGCCGCCGCTTTCTAGCGCCCGCCGGACGAGACCGATGCCAGCGAAGAACTCAGCCGCCCGCGGAACCGCCGGCGTACGCGTCTCAGGGGGTCCGATCATCGACGAGCGCGACGATAGACGTGCGCCCGGATGACGAGCTGTCTGACCCGGATCGCTCGTGGTCACCGCTGGAACAAGGCCGGTGGTTGAGCCAATGGTCCCGGGCTGTTACCGACACGAGATCTATGGCTGAGCATCATCGGCCCCTCCCTCGGCCTCGGGGACGGTCGGCGCGTAATCCTCCGCGAGCAGCGCCGCCTTCTCCTCAGGCGCAGCCCGCAGCACATCGTCTACGTACGACTTCGTCGCGGCCTTCATGCCCACGTCCTTGCCTTCCTTCTCGCTTAGGAACCAGCGGTGCTCCAGTAGCTCGTGGAAGAGCTCCGCGGCCTCGAGCTTGCCGCGCAGGTCCTGCGGGATTGACGCTACCGCCGGCTCGAAGACCTCGCTCAGCCAGCGGCCGGCCACCGCGGCCTCGGACACAGCCGGCTCCCCGCGCCGCTCCAGCCACTTGCCGTAGTTCGTGATGTCGTTCAGCAGCCGGCGTGCCTGGTTCTCCTGCGCGTTCAGGCCCGTCAGGTGGAGCAGCCGGCGACGGTGGTGGCCGGGCTCGACGACCCGCGACTGCAACCTCAGCCGGTAGCCCTTGGGCGTTCGCACGACCTCGACCTCCTCCGCGTCGAAGCCGAGCTCGTTCAGCCGGCGCAGGCGCTCCTCCACTCGGTAGCTCTCTTCCGCGCCGAAGACCTCCTCGTCGGTCAGCTCGGCCCACAGGCGCTCGTACCGCCGCCGCACCTCCTCGCCGAGCGCGAACGGGTCGTCCGGCTCCTCGCCGACCTCGGCCGCGAGGTCGTACAGCTCGCCGATCAGGTTCTCCTCGGCGATGTCGAGGTCGTGGCGGCGCTGGCCGTCGGAGAGGCGCTCGTGGAGCTCTCCCGTCTCGGCGTCCACCATGTACGCGGACAAAGCGCCCGCGTCCCGGCGGAACAGAAGGTTCGACAGCGAGCAGTCGCCCCAGAAGAAGCCGACGAGGTGGAGGCGGACGAGGGTCTGAACGAGCGCGTCGAGGAGCGAGTCGCGCGGCGCCGGGCGGATCCGGCGCGCGAGCACGAGCCGGTACGGGAGCGAGAACTCGAGGTAGCGCGTGATCAGGACGGCCTCGAGCTCCTCGCCGCTCGGCGAGTGGCGGTCGGCGACGACGCCGATCGGCTCGACGACCGGCATCTCCTCGTGCTGGAGCTCGGTCAGCAAGCGGTACTCGCGCCACGCGAGCCGCGGCGGCAGCTCCTTGAGCGCGAAGAACGACCCGCCGATCTCGACGAAGCGGACGACGTGCCTGTGGATTCCGCGCGCGACCTCGACGAGGCGCTCCGACTGCCACTCGGCGAGCGGCTCCTGCCACGGCAGCTCGATCAGGCCCGGGTTCGCGGTTCGAGAGACGAGGCGAAAGGTGGGGGTCTCGGGGGTCGTCACGCCCGTAGCGAAGCACGCCGACCGACGACGTGCGGCAAGTCGGCTAGCCAGCGAGCGGAAGGGCCGTATCGAACGCTGCCAGACGCCTCACGTACAGCACCAGCAGCGTCGAAGCGACCTCGTGGACGAACTCGGCGTCGCGCTCGACCTCGGCGGCCCCCTCGGCGAGAAGTCTGGACGTCCGTGGAAACCCGTCGATCGGAAGGCGTCGGCGGATGTGCCGCGCGAGCGCTCGCACCCGATCCTGGTGCACGCGAGTCGTCCAGGCAGAGGCGAGCTCGTCGAGAGCACGGAGCTCGTGCTCCGTCCTCGCCTCCGACCAATCGAGGGCCTCCAGGACGCACGAGGCCTCCAGAACCGTCCAGACGTATTGGGGCGCGAGCAGGAACGGGAGCGCCGTTTCTGGGCAGCCCAGGATGTCGTCGGCGGTTTCGACAGCGGAGAGCATCCGCCGCGGCGGGATGCGGCGTTCGGCGATCGCCGCACGGACGGCCCCCTCGACGATGAGGCGCTTCGCAAGCTCGTGATCGCCGAGGTCTCTGACCAGGCCGGCCCACGGGTCTGGACACAACCTGGCGTAGCTCGCGACCAAGCGGCGCCGCTCACGGTCGCCGACCCGCGATGCGAGACCTTCGACGAGCTCTTCCGGCGGCCCCTCGCCGTCGCCGAGGCCTGCGGCCGCGCGGTCGGCATGCGCTAGGAGACGGCGCCCTCTCGGCCGCAGGAAGGGAAAGAGAAGGGCGAGCTCACGTGCCTCCTCGAGCGCGGCCTCGCGGCGCGCGTACGCGTGGTCCTCGCTCCGCGTGGTCCCGTGGCAGAGCTTGAACTTCTTGCCGGAGCCGCACGGACACGGCGCGTTCCGGGGCACTGCCATCAGATGACGATAGGGCGACGTGCGGACGTCCCCCGTAACGTCTCCCGCGCCGGACGCAACTAGATCTCGTGGCGGAGCGGGATCGGTGGGCCGACTGGCTGCTCGAGCGGCGGTTCGGCGGGACCGAGAGCACGCCCGAGGAGCGCGCGAAGTGGATGGAGCCGCTGTGGAAGGTTCGTGACCGCGTTCTCGACCGGGCGGGGTTGGATGACGCGTCAGCGCTCCTCGACGTCGGCTGCGGCGACGGGCTGATCGGGTTCGGCGCGCTCGAGCGCGGCGTCGCGACGGTGACCTTGAGCGACGTGTCCGAGGAGCTGCTCGACGTCTGCCGCGCCGCCGCCAAGGAGCTCGGCGTGGCCGACCGGTGCCGCTTCGTCGCGGCCGGCGCAGAGGACCTGGCCGGAATCGACGACGGGAGCGTCGACGTCGTCACGACGCGGTCGGTGCTCATCTACGTCGAGGGCAAGGCGCGCTCGTTCCGCGAGTTCCACCGCGTCTTGCGGCCGGGTGGCCGGATCTCGCTCTACGAGCCGATCAACCGGTTCGGGATCGGACCCGAGACGCCCGAGCGGTTCTGGATGTACCCGTCGGACGGGCTGAACGACCTCGCGCGGAAGATCTACGAGCTCTACAAGGCGATCCAGCCGGAGTCCGACCCGATGCTCGACTTCGACGAGCGCGACCTGATCGCGCTTGCCGAGGAGGCCGGGTTCTTCCCGATCGATCTCGAGCTCCACGCGGAGGTGAAGCCGCCCGAGCCCGTGCGCTGGGAGGTCTTCGCACACTCGTCCGGGAACCCGAAGATCCCCACGTGGGAGGAAGCGATGGAGCAGGTGCTGACGCCCGAGGAGCGCGAGCGCGTCGTCGCGCACCTGCGCCCGCTCGTCGAGGAAGGGCGCGGCGTGCGGCGGATCGCGCACGCGTACGTGAGCGCGACGAAGCCCGGCTAGCGACTACCGGAGGGCACACTCGTGGTCCCGCCGATCTGCGCGAAGGTCGCGCAAGGCGGCGACAGCCGATTCGAACTGCGAAGCCGTGAGCCTCTGCGGCTGCTCCGCAAGCCACGGAATGAGCTCGTCGCCCCGCACGTAAACGACGCCGTTCGCCTCGGATGAGCCGTGAGGGAACGTCCCCCAGACGACGAAGACCGGCTGAACCCAAGGCGACCGGTCAAGATGCGAGCCGAATCGCTCGCTGAGCCGGGCGGCTGCGCGCCGAAGACCGCCGCCGCGAAACAGCATGCTCCCCGCTGCGAGGGCGTCATGCCGTACGACAGCTTTGGCCGAGAGGTTCTTCGTCTCGAGGAGGAAGATTCCGGCCGGTCCCACGACAACGTGGTCCCAGTTCCCATGATCGTGCTGCAGGTCGTGCTCGAAGGTCCACGAGTCGTCGAGCGCGCCGAGGGCTTCCGCGGTCGCCTCCTCTCCGACGGCGCCCCAGATCCAAGTCAGCGAGTGCACGTCGCCGCCGATCATCCACACGATCCCAGCGAGGGTCACAAACGCTCCAACGAGCGCGGCGAAGACGAGAGCCGGGACGCCGCTGAGGATGACGATCGCGGCGACCAGCAACGCGATCGCGACAACGATGACCACCCAGTCGCGCCAGCTCGCGCGGATCTTCTCCCGGCGAAGCTCACGGAACTTCTTCCGAGCAGAGGCGCCCGCCTCCTTCCGCCGCCGTCGAGCCTCCCGCCGCCTCACGAGTCGCATCGTGGGTGAGGAGTGTCCGCAGCGCAACCGCCGTGGCCGCGGTACGTCATCGCATTGTCCGTCACGGCTCGCCGAGCCGTGTCCGGGGTCAGACCCCGGCCGTGGCCGCTCGGGACAGAGGACGGCTTGTGGTGGCCGCTCCCCGTAGACCGGTCACGTGTTGCGGACACGGCTGCGGCCGACGGGTAGGACATGGCCTGCGGTGCGCAGGGCGGCGCGTGGAGTTGGCCCTTCGCGTCTAGGATCGCGCCCGTGCGGGCGCGTCCTAAGCGGCTCGAGCGGCTCCCGGAGCAGTACTTCGGGGCGCTGCTCGCGCGCGTTGCGGCCGCGGCTGCGCTCGACGGGGACCCGCTCGTCGACCTCGGGCGCGGGAACCCGGAGACTGGGCCGCCGGCGCACGTGATCGCGGCGCTCGTGCGCGGCGCCGGTGGGCCGGCCGCGCACGGGTACTCACCGTTTCGCGGCCTGCCTGAGCTCCGCGAGGCGCTCGCGGAGCGCTACCGCGAGGTCTACGGCGTCGAGCTCGACCCGCTGCACGAGGTCGCGGTCGTGCCGGGGACGAAGACGGCGATCGTCGAGCTGGCGCTCGTGCTCGCGGAGCGCGGCAACACGATCGTCCTGCCCGATCCCTACTACCCGGACTACCCGTCCGGGGTGGCGCTCGCGGGCGCGCGGCTCGGGACGGTCCCACTCGAGCAGGGCAAGGGCTGGGCGCCGAATTTCGAGCAGGCGCCGCGCGAGGACGTGGCCGCGGTCTACCTCAACTACCCGTCGAACCCCTGCGCCGTGACCGCTCCGGCCGGGGCCTTCGCGGACGCGATCCGCTTCTCCCGCGAGACCGGCGCCGTGGTGGTGCACGACTTCGCCTACGGCGACCTCGTCTTCGACGGCCGCTCGCCGGAGAGCTTCCTCGCGACCGAGGGCGCGAAGGACGTCGGCGTCGAGATGTTCTCGATGTCCAAGAGCTACGGCATGGCCGGGTGGCGGCTCGGGTTCGTCGTCGGCAACGCGGACGTCGTCGAGCGGATCAACCTGCTCTCGGACCACGCGCGCGTGGGGATCTTCCGGCCGATCCAGGAGGCGGGCATCGCGGCGCTCGAGGGGCCGCAGGACTCGGTCGCCGAGCGGGCCGCGACATACGAGCGCCGCCGCGACCGCGTCCTCGAGGCGCTTCCCTTCGCGTCGCCGTGTGAGGGGACGTTCTACGTCTGGCTCGAGCTGCCGGCGGGCGTGACGGTCGAACGGCTCCTCGCGGAGGCGCGGGTCGCGCTCTCGCCCGGCGAGGGCTTCGGCTCGCGCGGGAAGGGCTGGGCTCGGCTGTCGCTCGCGGTCCCGGACACGACGCTCGAGCTCGGGCTCGAGCGGCTGGCCGCGGTGCTGGGGTAGTCGCTAGCGCTTCTTCAACCGGCGAAGCAGCGGAAGCCGGTCGGCCCACGACTGCTTGCGGCGACGGCCCTTGAAGAGTGCGAGGAGGTCGAATCGCTTCAGATCCACGGCGAAACCGTAAACCAAACGGCTGCTCGCCGCGGCAACCGGATTGCCGGGTAGCTGGAGGAACCTCCCGGTTCCCCCAGACCCCCTCCACCGGTCCGCTTCGCGGACAGGCGCGTTGCGCCCCCGACAAAAGAAATTCGCCGAGCCGGTGTCGCTTTCGTCCACCCAACCGACGGACTTTCCGCTTCCGCGTACGGCCTCCCGGCTGAGCTTCGGCCTACTTGCGATCCGCGCTCGGCGCAAGCGGCACTCTTACCGAAGAGCCCCGTCCGCGCAAGAGGGTCCGCGAAAGGTTTCTCGCGCTCTTAGCGACCTTTTCCCGAGAGCCGAAAAGACCAAAAAAATTCGCCGAGCCGGTGTCGCTTTCGTCCACTCCGCCGACTGACCATCCGCTTCCAGGTTTCCCCTTGGCGTACTGCCCTCCGGCTGAGCTTCGGCCTACTTGCGATCCGCGCTCGGCGCAAGCGGCACTCTTACGGAAGCGAGGCGTTCGATCAAGAGGGTCCGCGAAAAGTTTCTCTCGCTCATTGCGACTTTTCGTCCACGCGGTAGGCCATCAGGATCGCGTCGACGTACTCGCCCGCACGCCGGTAGTGGGCCTTCCGGTACCCCTCGCGCTCGAAGCCGTACTGCTCGTAGAGCCGGAGCGCGGGCTCGTTGTGGGGAAAGACGTGCAGCTCGAGCTTGCGGATGCCGCTCTCGCGCGCCCACGCGACCGCCGCGTCGAGGAGCGCGCGGCCGACGCCCTGGCGCCTCGCGTCCGCCGCGACCATCAGCCCGAGGTCGGCGACGTGGTAGCTCGCGGGGTGCTGGTCGCGGGCGAGCGAGAGCCGGGCGACGATCCGCCCGTCGGCCTCGGCGACGAACACGGCCGCGTGCTGGAACCGCCTGAGCGCCCGCAGGTAGCGACGCTCCTCTGCGACGCCGCGCCAGCCTTCGGAGGTGATGAGCCAGCCTTCCGGCTCTCGCCCGATTGCGCTGCCGAGCGCGACGAGGGCGGTGGCGTCGCCCGGCTCGGCGCGGCGGATCACGAAGTCCGTTCGACCACCACCCCCGCTCCCCCGCGCCGCGGATCGCCCGCCGCTGCGAGCGAGCCGTCCTCGCGCACCTCGACCGCCGCGGCGCCGCCGAAGAAGAGGTTCTTGCGCCGCCAGCGGGTGACGTCGTAGCCCATCGCCTCGAGCCTGTCCATCTCGGCCGCGTCCGTCCCGCCCTCGCAGTGGACGTGCGGGTCCTCGAAGTGGATCCGCGGCCGCTCGAGCGCCTCCTCGACCGGAAGCTCGTGCTGGATCACGTTGAGCACGATCTGGAGGATCGCGCCGCGCAGGCGAACCGAGCCGGCACTGCCGACGACGAGCCTCGGCCGGTCGCCGTGGAGGACGAGCGAGGGCGCCATCATGCTCGTCAGGCGCATGCCTGGCTTCACGCGCGCGGCGACGAGGTCGTACTCGCCGAGCATGTTGTTCACGTGGAGGCCGGTTCCGGGCACGATCAGACCGGACCCGGAGCCGGTGGACGCGGTGCACGAGGCGGCGTTGCCGGCCGCGTCCACGACGGCGATGTGCGTCGTCCCGGGCGCGCCCGCGACCTCCGGTCGACCTTCGAGATGCGCGCGCATCCGCTCCGCGCCCTCCGCGATCGAGTCGTCGGCGAGCAGCCGCTTGACGAGGCCGCCGCGGTAGAGCTCGGCGGCGAAGGCGTCGGTGCGGACGCGGGTCTGCTCCCGCATCGCCTCGACGAGCGCGACCATCGCGTCGGCGCTGCCGGCGGGCGCGTCGACGACGAAACGGAGCGCGTCGAGCAGGCGCAGGCCGTAGCCGATCAGGACGCCGCCGGACGAGGGCGGCGGGTTCGAGAGAAAGACACGGCCGAGGAACGAGACGGCGACCGGGCGCCGCCAGATGACGCGGTACGCGGACAGGTCCTCCTCGGTGATGTCGCCGCCCCCGGCGCGGACGTGCTCGACCATTGCACGACCGAGCTCGCCGCTGTAGAGCTCCTTCGCGCCGCGCTCCGCTAGGAGCTCGAGCGTCCCCGCGAGGTCGGTCATCACGAGCCGGTCGCCGGCGACGAGCCGCTCGCCGTCCTTCGAGTAGAGCGCCCGCCCCTCGTCGGTGTGGCGCAGGATCAGGTCGAGGATCGCGTGCAGGTACGCCTGCGCGCGGTTCAGCTCGACCCCTTTGCGCGCGAGCTCGATCGCCGGCGTGAGCAGCTCGCGCCACGGCAGCGTGCCGAACGCGCGGTGGGCCTCCTCGAGACCGGCCGGAGCTCCCGGGACTGTGCACGACGGGCCGCCGATGTGGAAGATCTGGTTCGAATCGCCGAAGGACACGTCGATGTCGTCCATGGCCAGGCGCTCGTGCGGCTCGAGGCCGCGGCCGGGGACGTCGACAAAGAAGTCGAGCAGGCGCGCGCCGCGGTCGTGCCCTCGGTGGACGAGCATGAAGCCGCCTCCGCCCGGCCCCGTCAAGGGGCTCTCCGTCACCCACGACGCGAACGCAGCGGCGATGCACGCGTCGACCGCGTTCCCGCCTTCGGCGAGCACGCGCGCGCCCGCCTCGGCGGTCAGCGGGTGGCCCGCGGCGATCGCGCCTCTCATCGCCCAAGCGTAAATGCCGATGCAGGAAGGGGTGAAGACGGTTCCGGACAACTCGGCACGGGCATTGACGTCACAGCTGATGGTGGATCTGTCCGAGCTGCAGCTGGGATCGAGGCTCCGCCGGCGCGGAATCGCCCTGGCCGGCGCGCTCTGCGCGGTGCTCCTCGGCGTCGCCGCGCTGCCGCAGCTGCTCGGACCCGAGGTGCGGCGCGCGTTCGCCGGGCTCGAGCAGGCACAGCCCGTGTGGCTCTGGTTCGCGGCCGCGTGCTTCGTCGCGGCGCTCGCGTTCAACGCCTGCGCCTGGCGGGCGACGGTTCTCCTCTGCGGCGGCCGCATCGGCCGGCTCGCCGCGCTCGCCTGCTACGGGATCGGGTCGCTCGTGAACGCGGCCGTGCCCGCGCGCGTCGGCGACGCCGTCCGGATTGCGCTCTTCTCGCGGGCCTTCGACGCGGACGAGCGCGGCGAGCGGCTCTGGATCTCGGGCGGCGTCTTCAGCGCGATCGGCGCGGCGCGCGCCCTGTGCCTCGGATCGCTCGTCCTCGTCGCGGCGGCGGCCGGCGCGCTCCCGCTCTGGCCGGTGCTCGTGCTCGGCGGGCTCGTCCTCGCGGCCGCCGCGGCGATCTTCGTCGCGCGGCGGCGGACGGCCGAGCGGGCGGCCGCACACGTGCTCGACGCGTTTCGAGCCCTCGGTCGCGAGCCCGGCCGCGGGGCTTGGACGGTCTTCTGGATCGCGCTCGCGACGACGGCGCGCCTCGTCGGCGTGGCGGCGATCGTGTCGGCGCTCGGCGTCCACTCGCCGCTCATGGCCGCCGTGATCATCGTCCCCGCGCTCGATGTCGCGGGGATCGTGCCGCTGACGCCCGGGAACGTCGGCATCGCGAGCGGCACCGTCGCGATGGCGCTCCAGGCGCGCGGGATCGGGCTGACGGAGGCGCTGACCGCCGCGATCGCCCTGCACGCCGTCGAGACCGCCGCGAGCATCGGCATCGGCGGTGCCGGGATCCTCTTCCTGACGCGGTTCCGCTCGCCTGCAGCTCGCTTCCGCGTCGTCGCCGTCGCCGGCGCCGCCGCCTCTATCGCCCTGGTCTGGGCTTTTAGCGCAACCGTTCTCGTCGACCTCGTCTGACCGGTCGTTTCAGACGGACGCGCGGGCAGAGCCCGCACGTCCTGATGGTCGGCGCCGCGGAGTCGGCGCCTTCAGCGCCACCGTTCTTGTGGATCTGGTCTGACTACGGGTGCCCCGGCCGCAGGCCGGCCTTGCGCATCGCGATCGCGAACTTCGCGAACTCCTGCTCGAACTCGCTGAAGGTCGAGGCGTCCTGCGGCGGGGCGCCCTTTGCGAGCGCGTCCGCTCGGACCGCGTGCGCCTGGGCGCGCCGCTGGGCGAGCGACCCTCTGATCGCGCCGAGATCCGGGATCTGGCGCTTCTGCGGCTGGTCGAGCAGGAGGACGCTGAGGTCGTTGGCGTTCCGAACGCGCGGGGGCATGTTGTTGAGCGCCTTGTCCGGGTCGTCCGCGAACCGGAGCAGGATCGTCTTGATCAGCGACGTGTGGTCGAAGAGCTCGTGGCACGGCTGCGCCTGCACGCGCGGGCCGATCGCGATCGCCGGCACGCGAACGCCGTAGGTCGGAAAGCCCGAGCCGTCGTCGACGGCCGGCGGCGCGACGTGGTCGTAGAAGCCGCCATGCTCGTCGTAGGTGATCACGAGCAGCGTGTCGTTCCATTCGGCGTAGCGAAGCAGCGCCTCGTAGAGGTTGAGGACGAGGATCTGGCCGTCGGTGATGTCCGCGGGCGGATGGTCGTCGTTCGAGCTCTGGTCTCCGACGCGCAGGTCGATGAAGTTCGGGTCGATCCAGGACACGTCCCGCAGCTTCCGGTTCGTGACGTCGTCGAGGAAGCTTCCGCCGACGAAGAGCGCCTCGGCAAGGCTCAAGTCCAAGCCGATCTCGCGCTTGTCGAAGTACGCGAAGTTGCCACGGCCGACGCGTGTGAAGTCGCGGTACCGCCCGTCGGCCGCACGCAGCGTCGCCGGATCGTGCGAGTACCAGCGCCACTGCTCGTTCCGGAGCTGACGGGTGAAGGCCTCGACCTCGAAGATCGGCGTGTTCTTGAACTTGTCGAAGAGCTTGGTACCGACGATGTCGGCGAAGATCGAGAGCTTGCGCGCGACCGGCAGGGACTTCTCGCCGGCGAGCGAGTACAGGCGATTCGGCCACGTGTCGCCGGGGATCGAGCTGTGCCAGTGGTCGCAGACGGAGTAAGTGCGCGCGAGGTGGTCGTAGACCGGGACGTGCTTGTCGCTGAAGTGGCCCATCGGGAGGTCGAAGAACTCCGCGGGCGGGTTCTTCTCGCTGACGAAGTTCTTCACGAAGCCGCTCATCGTGCCGCCCGCCATCTGCTCCGCGACGCAGTCGGGCCCGTGGCACGGATCGAGCGTCTTGTCGAACGGGTTGCCCGGGAGGTGGAAGGCGGTCTGGTCCTCGCTGAACTCGTGGACCGCGTACGTGTTTCCGTCCGCGTCGTCGTTCGTGCCCGCGTTCTGGAGGCCCTCGACGTCCACTCCGTCGAGACCGAGGTAGCCGAGCATGTGGTCGAACGACCGGTTCTCCATCATCAGCACGACGATGTGCTTGATCTTCGCGAGCCGGTCGGGAGCTGCTGCGTTGGCCATGGTCTCTCTCCCCGTGTCGACGCTGGTTCGGCGCGCAGCCTCCTCTCCAGGACGACGCGAGTCAAGAGCGACGGCACGCTGACGAGCAGCGCCCCGGCCTCGTAAGCTAGCGCCGTGCACCGCGCGACCCCTCTCGCCCGCGAGGCGACGCTCTCGGCCGGTGCCGCCGGCGCCCTCGCGGCCGTTCTCGCGTGGCTCGGCCCGCCCGGCAGCGACCTCGCGGCTCATGCTTACCAGCGCGCCGTCTTCCTCCAGCACGGCTTCGCGCTGTGGAACAACTTCTGGTACGCCGGACGCTACAGCTTCATCACCTACAGCGTCCTCTACTACCCGCTCGCGGCCTTGCTGGGGATCAAGCTGCTCGCCGTCGCGACGATCGCGACCGCGGCGCTCGCGTTCGCCGTCGTGATCGGCCGCGAGTGGGGCCCGACCGCGCGCTGGTCGAGCCGCACGTTCGCGGTCGTCTGGGCGGGCGTCGTGCTCTCGGCGGCGTTCCCGTTCGCGCTCGGCGTCGCGCTCGCGCTGCTCGCGCTGTGGGCGCTCCAGGCTCGGGCCCACTGGCGGTTCGCCCTGCTCGCCGGGCTCACCCTCGCGGCCAGCCCGCTCGCGTTCCTCCTGCTCGCGCTCCTCCTCGGCGGGATCGCGATCGAGCGCCGCGCCGAGCCGGGGCGCCTGCTCGTCCCGGCCTGCGTGATCGCCGCCGCGGGCGCGATCGAGGCGCTGCTCTGGCGCGCCTTCCCCGAGGGCGGTCACTACCCCTTCTCGCTGACGGAGCTCTTCGCGGCCTCGACCTTCTGCGCCGTCGGGGCCGCGCTGACGTGGCGGGTCGAGAAGGCGCGGCTCCTGACCTTCGTGTTCGTCGTCTACTGGGCCGCGTGCATCGCCCTGTACGTCGTCCCCTCGGCCGTCGGGGAGAACATCGCGCGGATGCGGTACGTCGCGATCCCCGTCGCGGTGCTCGCGCTCTCGCTTCGCCGCTGGCGCCCGAGGGTCGTCTGCCTCGCCGCGTTCGCGCTGGCCGCTTTCTGGAACATGAGCCCGATTGCCTCGAACTACGCGCGCGCGAGCGCCGACCCCGCCCACAGCACCGCCTACTGGGCCGACGCGGTCGCGTACCTGCGCGCGCATCTTTCGCCGTCGTACCGCGTCGAGGCCGTCGACACGACCGGCCATTGGGCGGCCGTCTACCTTCCTCGCGCCGGGATCCCGCTCGCGCGCGGCTGGTTCCGCCAGGACGACTTCCCGCAGAACCGGATCCTCTACAGCGCGCTCGGGCCGCGCGCATACCAGGCGTGGCTGCGGCGGCTCGGGGTGAGGTACGTCGTGCTGACGGGCGGCCAGCCCGACTACAGCTCGCGCGGCGAGGCCGCGCTGCTCACGAGCGGCCGGTCCGGGCTGACGCCCGTGCTCTTCAGCCCGAACGCGACCATCTACCGCGTGCCGAAGCCCCGCGCGCTCGTCACCGGGCCGGCGCGCGTGCTCGAGCTGACACAGTCGCAGATCTCGCTCGTCCTCTCGCGCGGCGGGCGCTACCGGATCGCGTTCCGCTTCTCGCCGTACTGGCACCCGTCCGAGGGCTGCGTCCAGAAGAGCCCGGACGGGATGATCTCGCTGATCGCTCCGCGCGGCGGCCTCGTGACGCTGCGGTTCGGCGTCGGCGTCGAGCGGGCTTTGCGCGAGCTGCGCGGGCACCGCTCGATCTCCTGCGCGGACATCTTCTAGCGGCGGCCAGCGAACGGCGAAGGCCGTTTCGCTGGACCTCATTAGCTGCCCTGGAGGAAGCTCGGCGGCTCGAGGATGGTGTCGTCGGGCCGGCGACCGAGCATCCCTCCGAACGACGATGCTCGCCGGCGCGGCTCGCCGATCCCGGTCGCGACGACGGTCACCCACACCTGGCCTGTCAGGCGCTCGTCGATCGTCGCGCCGAAGATGATGTTCGTGTCGTCGGTCGCGGCCTGGCGGACGACCTCGGCGGCGTCGTTCACGTCGACGAGCGAGAGGTCGTCGCCGCCGGCGATCGAGAGCAGGATCCCGCGCGCGCCGCCGATCTCGGTGTCGATGAGCGGCGACCGGAGGGCCTTCTCGGCCGCCTCCTGCGCCCGGTTCTCGCTGGCCGAGAAGCCGATTCCCATCAGCGCCGAGCCGGCGTCCTTCATGATCGTCCGCACGTCGGCGAAGTCGAGGTTGATCAGCCCGGGCAGCGTGATCAGGTCGCAAATGCCCTGGACGCCCTGGCGGAGCACGTCGTCGGCGATCCGGAAGGCGTCGAGCATCGAGGTCGAGCGGTCGAGTACCTCGAGCAGCCGGTCGTTCGGGATCACGATCGTCGTGTCGCACGCGGCGCGGAGCGCGGTCACGCCGTCGTCGGCCTGGCGGCGGCGCCTCGTTCCCTCGAACTTGAACGGGAGCGTGACGATCCCGACCGTGAGCGCGCCGAGTTCGCGCGCGATCTGCGCGACGACAGGTGCGCCGCCCGAGCCGGTGCCTCCGCCCTCGCCGGCCGTGACGAACACCATGTCCGACCCGCGGAGCGCGTGCTTGATCTGGTCGTAGCCCTCCTGGGCCGCCGCGCGGCCGACCTCCGGCTCGGCGCCGGAGCCGAGGCCGTGCGTCAGCTCGCGGCCGATGTGGATCTTCGCCGGGGCGTCGCTCATCTGGAGCTGCTGGATGTCGGTGTTGACGGCGACGAACTCCACCTGGTTGATCCCGGCGTCGATCATGC
Source organism: Gaiellaceae bacterium (assembly GCA_036377055.1). Classification (GTDB taxonomy): domain Bacteria; phylum Actinomycetota; class Thermoleophilia; order Gaiellales; family Gaiellaceae; genus DASUZD01. The sequence goes on from DASUZD010000200.1 coordinate 25,352, forward strand.
GGTTGATCGCGTTCAGGCCGGCGCCGCCGACGCCGACGACGCGGATCACCGCGAGGTAGGCAGCGGACTCGGGGCGCGGCGCGCGGTGCAGCCGAGGCGCGGGCTCGGGGACGGGCTCGAGATAGCGAACGGCCGGGACCTCGCGGCGGCGCGGGACGCGGTGGATCGGCGCCGGCGCCTCCGTCACGGGCTCGAACGGCGGCGCGTGCTCGACGGTCGGCTGGTCGGGGTCGGGCTGGGGCTGACGCCGTGCCTTTCGCTCCGCGGCCGTCTGCTGCTGCTGCGCCGTCTCCGTCGCCTGGAAGAGCTCCGCGAGCGGGCCCTCACGCATGCTCGCGCGCTTTCGCGCCATCGAGCACCTCCTCTGCCAGGGCCCGGTACGCCTCGGCGGCCGGGCCGTTGGGGTCGTACTTCAGGATCGAGCTGCCCTTCACCGGCGCCTCCGCGTAGCGGACGGTCTTGCGAATCCGCGTCCTGAAGACGAGGTCGCCGAAGTTCTCCTCGAGGATCTCGATCGCCTCGCGCGCGTGCAGCGTGCGCCCGTCGAACATCGTCGGGAGGATCCCCGCGATGCGCACCTCCGGATTGAGGTTCTCCCGGATCATCGACATCGTGTTCTCGAGCTGGACGAGCCCGCGCAGCGAGAGGTACTCGCACTGGACCGGGACGATCACGCCGTTCGAGGCGACGAGCGCGTTGATCGTCAACAGGCCGAGCGACGGCGGCGTGTCGATCAGGATGTAGTCGTACTGCGACTTGACCGGCAGGAGCGCCTTTTCGAGCGCCCGCTCGCGGCCGATCATGCTCGAGAGCGCGAGCTCGGCGCCGGCGAGGTCGATCGACGAGACGGCGACGTCGATCTCCGTGCGCACGACGATCTCCGTGATCGGGAGCCGGTGGACGAGCACGTCGAACATCGACCGCTCGATCGTGTCCGGGTTCATCCCCTGGCTCATCGTCAGGTTGCCCTGCGGGTCGAGGTCGATCGCGAGCACGCGCAGCCCCCGCTCGGCGAACGCGACGGCGAGGTTGAGGGTCGTAGTCGTCTTCGCGACGCCGCCCTTCTGGTTGGCGAAGGCGATCACGCGGGGCAGGGAAACCTCTTTTCCTCTGTGCGGCCGCGGATGCGGCCGCGGAAGCAGACGGGAGAGCCCCATAGGGCTCAACTCTTCGGGTCAGGCTACCAGAGTCCTTCCGGGGCTCCTGGTGGTACAGGCCTGTTCTGTGCAGGGCTTTTCTGGCTACTCCTCTCCGTCCCAATAGTCGGCGGGCTCGAGCCGGCCGATCACGCCGACGCCGGCGAGCAGGACCTTCCCAGATCGGGGGTAGTAGACGATGTCGTTCGGCTCGCGGGTTCCGTACGTCAGCATCGTCAGCGGCGTGTCCGGCCCGGCGCGAAACGCGTGCGCGACACCGTCGCCGGC
>DASUZD010000201.1:0-3190 GCA_036377055.1 Gaiellaceae bacterium
GCGAGCGGCGCCCACGGCGAGAGCCGCGCCTCCCAGAGCGCCTCCGCCATCCACATGTTCCCGATGCCCGCGACGAGCCGCTGCCGCTGGAGCGCCTCGCCGAGGCGCAGCCTCTGCTCCGCGCCGCGGAGGTTCGCGACCATCGCGTCGAGATCCGGCGGCGACGCGAGGACGTCCGGCCCGAGCCGTCGCGGAACCGCGGGCCCGAGCTCGAGCACCGGGCCGTTCACCTGCACCGCCTCGTGCTCGCTCCCGCGCAGCACGAGCCACGGCCGGCCGACGCGACGCGTTCCCCGCGGCTGCACGAACCAGCGACCGGTCATCCGCAGATGGCTGCGCAGGACGACGCCGCCCTCGAAGCGGAGGAAGAGGTTCTTGCCGACCGCCTCGACCGACTCGAGCGTCCGGCCGTCCAGCCGCTCCGCCAGTCCCTTCAGCGCCGCGCGCGGATGCGGCGTCTCGACCTCGAGCCGCTCGCCGACGAGCGCCTGGAGCCGGCGCGCCGTTCGGTGGAGCGCATCGCCCTCCGGCACGACCTGAGCGTAGTCTCCGGCGATCGTGCCTGCCCCGAACGGACGAGCCCGAGCCGCATACGCAGGAGCGGTCGCGGCGTTCGTCTGGGGTCTCCTCGAGCCGCTCGACGAGCCGATCTTCCGCTCGGATTACCGCGACGTCGCGCTGCTCGGGAAGCTCCTCGTCCCGGGCCGCGGGTGGCGCCTGGCCGGGCTCGCCGCGCACACGGCGAACGGCGCCCTCTTCGGCCTCGCCTTCCACGCCGTCCGCCGCCGGACGCGGATCGAGCCGCGCAGGCTCGCGCTCGCCCTCGCCCTTGCCGAGAACGTCGTCCTCTACCCGCTCACGGCGCTGGTCGACGCGCGCCACCCGCGCCGCGGCGAGGCGCACCTGCCGCCGCTCCGGACGAAGCGCGTCTTCGCCCAGGAGACGTTCCGGCACGCCGTCTTCGGGATCGTGCTGGCCCGGCTCGCGTGATAAGGCTCGGTCGAGGGATCGGGGATGGGCGACGCCGAGCCGAAGCTGAGTGCGGCGTATCACTGCGGTAGTACGAAAGGCGGCACAACATGACTGCGGACGCGATCAAGAGCAAGCTGCGGAACTTTCCGTCGGCGAAGCTCTCGCAGCGGCTCCTCGCTACGGCTGCGTAGTGCGTAGCGGCTAGCGAATCTCGACCGCGGTGACGCGGTCGAGCGTCGGATCGACCCAGGCGCGGTCCCGGCCCGCGCCGCCGTCGACGCGGTCTGCGGCGCCGTCCCAGGCCTGGATCGTGTCGTTGCCCGGACCGCCCAGGTACGTGTCGTGGCCGGCCCCGCCGTCCATCGTGTCGGCGCCCGGCCCGCCGATCAGCACGTCGTTGCCGAGCCCGCCGTCGACCAGGTCGTTCCCGCCGAGCCCGCAGACGACGTCGTTTCCCTTCGTCCCGATCAGCACGTCGCGACCCGCGGTGCCGACGATCGTGCACCTGTACCTCGCACTCGGGGCCGCCCCGGCAGGCAGCACGAGCGCGAGCACGATCGGGACAACGAGGAGGGCGCGGCTCACGACCTCGGGATCGGCCGCCACCGGGCCAGCCGCCATCCCCCGGACGGGATCGCGCGATCAGCGCTCGGCGTCGTGCGAGAAGACGCGGACGGGCGTCAGCTCCACGAACGCCGTCGCCCAATCCGGTCCGTGGCCGTGCCGGGCTAGCCAAACCGGCTCGAGGCGCGGCCAGACCTCGCCGACCTCGTGGAGCGCGACCGGACCTTCGGCCGTCAGCGCACGATGCGGCGGCCCCTCCTCGCCCTCATCGGCCTCGCCCTCCATGACGACGAGCGACGCCCACGGGTTCGCGCGGAGGTTCCGCAGACGGAGCCCCTCGACGGTCGCGATCCAGAACGCGCCCTCGACGACGGCGAAACCGACGGGCGTGGCGTGCGCGCGGCCGTCGCCGCGAGCGGTGGCGAGCACGCAGTAGCGATTGCTGGAGATCAGAGCGGCGAGCTCCGACTCGTCGAGCGCTTGCCGCTCGGGCCACGCGGCGCGCAAGCCTGCGCTCGCGCGCGCGTAGCTCTGGCGCTGGATGTCGAGGAGCTCGCTCACGGTGGCGCGGGTACGACGATGAAGCCTTCGCGCAGGACACGGTCGCTCGGGTCTACGGTCGGAGCCGCTCCCACCCTCAGGGCCAGCCCCCGCGCCCAGGCATGCGCCGCTACCGCGGGCTCGACCCCGACCGGCGGCTGCGGCAACGGGCCCTCGGCGCTGGGGCGGTAGGCGCTGAACTCGAGCCGCCCATCGGAGAGCCACGCGACGGCGCTCGACGTTCGGAGTGAGCCGACGTCGACGCCGCAGACGACCGTCACGGCCGGAGGACGGCGCGCCTTGGTCCAGCGAGGAAGCCTGCGTCGAGCAGTAGCGGCATGATCTCGGTCTCGCCGACGGGCTCGCCGTCGAAGCGCTCGACCGCGAGTCGCTTCGCGCCGCTTCGCCGGAAGTGCTCGACGAGCGCCGCGAGCGCGGGACGGAGCCAGCTCTCTTCGGGCTCGCGGAGCGGCACGAGCGAGCGGCCGCCGCGCTCGACGAAGAGCGCCGCCTCGCCGCCGAGGAGGATCACGTGCGCGCCGGCGACGCGAGCCGCGCGTGCACCTGCTCGCCTCGGCCACGGCAGCGCGGCGCCGTACGGCTGGGCGGGATCGGCCGCAGCGAGGACGAGCGCCTCCGGCTCGTCGTCCTCACGCGGCCTGAGCTCCCGGAGCCGCTCGACCGCGCCCGGAAGCGCGAACTGGGCACCACCCAGACCCTCGACGAAGTAGCCGCGCCGGCAGACGCCGATCGTCTCCAGCGCCTTCAGCTCGCCGTAGACGGCGCCGTAGCCGCCGGCGATGCCCTCGCCGCGGACGCCGTCGCGGGTGACGATCCCCTGCCGCTCGAGCAGGAGCTCTGCGAGCGCCCGCCGGTCAGGCCGTCCGGCGAACAGGCGCTCCGCGAGCGACCACCGCCCTTGCGTCGCGGTGATCGCGCTCGCGCGCTGGCGTGAGAAGCGACGTGGACGGCCGCGCGCAGGCTTCGGCGCCTGGTACCGCCGGCCGGCCCGAAGCGGCGTCCAGGCGTCGTTCGTCACCTCTCCCGCCCAGACGAGGTCCCAGAGCGCCGGTAGCGCGACCTCCGGCTCGAGCTCGGCCGCGGTGAGCAGGTC
>DASUZD010000202.1:0-8916 GCA_036377055.1 Gaiellaceae bacterium
GGCCGCGGCGGCGATGCGGTCCGCCTTGTCGCCGTCGAGCAACCCGAGCTCGGCGTTGACCCGCGCGGCTGCCGCCTTGATCCGCCCGAGCCAGCGGGCGACGGGCGCCGGGATCGGCTCGCCGGAGACCGGAAAGTTCTCCACTGCCTTCTTCGTCTCGCCGCCCCAGAGCTCGCGCGTCGTCCCGGTCGCCACCGCGACGAGTCTAGCTCCGACAGCGCCAGCCCCTACGCGTCGGCCGCTGCAGGCGCCGGGCAGCGACCGCGCGGCGCGGCCCACAAGCGCGACGCTTCGATTCGCCATGTCCCAAACTGACAATTGACGATTACTGACTCGGCCTTTAGTCTCTCGCGCAATGAAGCGCGTCGTCATCGGGCTCGCGGCCGTCATCGGCCTGATGGCGTCAGCGGGCGCTGCGCTCGCTACGCTGAGCGTCTACACCTACCACGGCCCATCCGACGCGATCTGGAACCAGATCTACGAGGGTCCCGACACATTCGGCCCTCGCTACTACAACCGCGTCTACCGGCCGACCGGGACGAATCCTTTGAACCAGATGTGCCTTCGGTACCACTACAACGACGGCAGCTACACACCGTGGCAGTGCAACTACAGCACGAACCCCTTCTACGCCTACAACGGCTCGGGGGGCAACCTCACGGCATACCCGGCGAAGGCCCAATGCAAGTACTACTTCGACGGAGGGCTTCCGAGCCAAGGCCTCGCGAACGTGACGTGCCAGACGACCGTGGGATTGCCATAGCTCGGCCGTGAAGCGGAACCGGATCATCGCCGGTCTAGCTATCTGCGTCTTCGCAGCCAGCGCGATCGCCGCGCGCGCGTTCCCGCATCGGAACACGGCACGACACGCGACGCCGCCGCCAGCCGCGTCGGAGATGCGCGCTCTGTCGGCGCCGCAAGTGGAGGCGCTGCCGCCGCAAGCGGCTCGCGACGCGCTCGCGGAGCTGCCTGGCGTTCGAGCCGACCAGGAGCGGCAGCTGATCGCCGGTATCGGCTCGAAGTCCTACGCCGTCAACGCAGCGCCGACGACCGACGGCGGGGTCTGCATGACGACCCCCGCAGGCGGCGGATGCTTCACGAGCTTCGCGCCTTCCGGCATCTCGTTCGGCGTCGGCATGAACAACGACGGCCCAGCATCGCCGGCGGACCGTGAACTGATTGCAGGGGTCGCAAGCGATCGCGTTTCGCGAATCGACGTCGTCGCGGGCAATCGGAGGCTCCGCGTCCCACTGCGCGACAACGCATTCGTCTACGAGGCGCCGGCGGTGGGCGTTTGGGCCGATGCGCTCGAGGTCGGCTTGACAGACGGATCGAAGGCAAGGGTCGTCGTCTCGAACGCGAACCGTGCCGAAGCGATCCCGTAGCTAGTCCGTCGAGTACTTCGGCTGGACCTTCTCGCCTCGGATCTGGGCGATCGCGTTGTTTGCGGCGATCGCGGCCTCGCCCATGCCGACCGTGATCAGCGTGATCTTCCCGGGGTAGCCGGCGACGTCGCCCGCGGCGAAGACGCCGGAGAGGTTCGTCGCGCAAGTCGTCGGGTCGATCTTGATCTGGCGCTTGCCCTCCAGCTCGAGGCCCCACTCTGCGATCGCGCCGAGGTGGGAGACGAAGCCCAGGAGGGTGATCAGCGCGTCACAGTCGACACGCTCGAACACGTTCGTGTCGGTTCGCTCGATGGTCACCGCCTCGACGTGGCTGTTGCCGTGCACCTCCCGCACCTCGCACGGCGTCATGATCCGGACGCGGCCCTCTTCTTCGAGCCTGCGCGCCTCGTTCACCGACGATTCGAGCGCGCGGAAGCGGTCGCGGCGATGGACGAGCGCGATCGGGTGGCGCGCCGTGTCCTGGAGCCCGAGCGTCCAGTCGAGCGCGGAGTCGCCGCCGCCGACGATCACGCACTGCTTGTCGAGGAACTGCGCCTTCTCGCGGACGACGTAGTGGAGCCCGCGTCCCTCCCAGTCGTCGATCCCTTCGACACCGAGCTTCCGCGGCTCGAAGGCGCCGTGGCCGGCGGTGATGATCAGCGCGCGGCTCACGTACGAGCCGCCCTTGTCGGTCCCGATCCGCAAGAGCTCCTCGCCGTTCTCGCTGATCCGGTCGAGCGTGCGCACCTCCTCGCCGAGCCGCACCTCGGGCTCGAACTGGAGCCCCTGCTCGGCGCAGAGGTCGACGAGCGCCTGGCCCTGGATCTTCGGATGGCCGGCGACGTCGTAGACGTGCTTCTCGGGATACGTCGCCGCCACCTGGCCGCCGATCTGCTCGAGGCTCTCGACGATCCTCACCGACGCATCGCGGTGGCCCGCGTAATAGGCCGCTGCGAGGCCGCTCGGGCCGGCTCCGAGGATCGTTATGTCGACGACGCCGTCGGTTCCCATGCCCGCCAATGGTAATCGGCACTAGCGCCGACGCTTGGCACGCGAGAGGATGCACTCCAATCGACGAGGGGAGGGACAGATGGCTGACGTAACGCAGATCTTTGCGCAGAACGGACCGTTGCCACTCAAGACGTCGGTGCAGATCCAGAGCAACATGCCGTCCGTCGTCACGGTGGCCGGCTCGGTGTGGGCCAACGCCGCGCAGCAGATGATCGGGATCGCCCTCTTGATCGACGGCGAGGTGGCGGGAATGGCGACCATCTTCGCGAACCCGGGGTCACAGCACATGTCGGTCGTCCCGATCGAGTTCCCCTACACGTTCACGATCGGGCCGCACGAGTTCACGTTGAACCCCCTCAACAACGCGACGACGTCGGACAAGAACGACTACTACTGCGTGACCGTCCAGTACTAAGGCTGAGCCGCGGTTGTGCTCAGCCGCGGCCGGCCTAAGATCGGGCCGATGCGGTCATTCGTGCAGCGCGCGCTCGTCGGCCTCGGCATGGTCGCCGCTGGCGTCGGAGTCGGGTTCGTCGGGCGCGCGTGGCACGCGAGCATGCTCCCGGGCACGTACAACGCGATGGACTTCGGCCGGATCGAGTTCGGCGGCGGGCCGCCGGTCCCGCACAGCGGCAGCCTGAGCGTCGCAAAGCTCCTCGGGCCGCGCGAAGCGCCCGACGCGCGGTTCCGCCTCGTCGCGCGGCAGGCGGACGTGCGGCTTGCATCGGGGCACGTCGTCCACGCCCTCACGTTCGACGGGCGCTCACCGGGGCCCGAGCTGCGCGTCCACCAGGGCGACCTCGTCGAGGTCGTGCTCGAGAACGACGATGTCGACGGGGGCGTGACGATCCACTGGCACGGGGTCGACGTCCCGAACGCCGAGGACGGGGTCGCGGGAGTGACGCAGGACGCCGTTCGGCCGGGGGAGCGCTACACGTACCGGTTTCGGGCGACCCGCGCAGGGACGTACTGGTACCACTCGCACCAGATCTCCGACAGCGAGGTGCGGCGCGGCCTCTTCGGCGCGTTCGTCGTCCTGCCGCGGGAGCCGCTCCCGCCCGGGACGCTCGACCTGATCGTCGTCGCGCACGACTTCGGCGGCACGCTCACCCTCGGCTCGAGCGATCGCGTCGAGCGGCGGGCCGTCGGGCCGGGCACGCCCGTGCGCCTACGGCTGGTCAACTCGCTCGGGCGGCCGCTGACGTTCAGGGTCGGTCCGACGCCGTACCGTGTGCTCGCGATCGACGGCGTCGACCTGAACGCGCCGTCGCCGCTCCGCGGGACGAAGCTCGTGCTCGCCGGCGGCGGCCGGTACGACATCGGGTTCACGATGCCGGCCCAGCCCGCAGCGCTGGAGCTCGCCGGCTCCGACGCGTCGCTCGCGCTCAGTCCAGACGGCCACGCGGATCCGCCGCCGCTCGAGGCCGAGACGGAGTTCGACCCCGCGCGATACGGGCGGCCCGCGCCGACGCCGTTCGGGCCGACGGCCCGCTTCGATCGGACCTTCACGATGCCGATCGGCAAGAAGCTCGGCTTCATGGACGGCCACGTCGGCTTCCACTGGTCGCTGAACGGTCGCGTCTACCCGCATGTGCCGATGTTCGTCGTCGAGCGCGGCGATCTCGTCAAGGTCGAGATCGCGAACAAGACGAGCTCCGTCCACCCGATGCACCTGCACGGGCACCACGCGCTCGTCCTCTCCCGCGACGGCAAGCCGACGACCGGCAGCCCGTGGTGGGTGGACACGCTCGACGTCGACCCGGGCCAGCGCGTCGAGATCGCCTTCCGCGCCGACAACCCGGGCATCTGGATGGACCACTGCCACAACCTGCGACACGCAGCCGCAGGCCTGACGATGCACGTCGCCTACGCGGGCGTCAGCACGCCGTTCGCGCTCGGCGGCCGGTCGCGCAACCGCCCGGAGTAGCTACCGGGCTACCGGCACGGGCTCGCGAACCTCGGCCTCGCCGCCGCGCCGCCACCACCAGTGCGAGAGGTAGCCGGCGAGAGCGAGCAGCGCGAACGCGTTCAGCGGGTGGAGCGCCGCCACCCACCGGCCCGCCGACGGCAGGAACGACTGCACGATCAGGAGCACGGCGAACAGGATGTTGAGCCCCAGGATCCGCTTGTTCCGCGGCCACCAGAGGAGCGCGACGATCAGGAAGAGGAGCGCACCCGGCTGCGCGATGATGAAGCCGAAGCCGCGATGCGCGTCGAGCGACTTCGCGTCCTCGAGCCCCTGCCCGTCCTTGATCCCGAAGATCCCTTCGCCGGCCAGGAAGACCTGGACGATGATCAGCACGACGTAGAGCGGGGTCAGGTACTTCAGCACGGCGCCGGCGCCGCGGTGCACCGCGTTCATCCTCGAGCTCCTTTCGTGGGGTCGCGGCGACTCTACAAGGGAGCGCGGTTGTTTCAACTCCTACGAGCGAAGCGAGGTACTAGCTCAGACCCACTGAAAGTCCGCCAGGACTTTCAGTGGCTACAGCCGGAACCACAACCGCCGACAGCGCCTTCGGCCTCAGCGCCCTCCTCCACCTGGAAGGAGTGGCCGCAGCCGCAGGACGAGGTTGCGTTGGGGTTGTTGATCGCGAACCCCGAGGTCTGAATCGTGTCGACGTAGTCGATCTCGGCTCCGTGGAGGTACGGCGCGCTGAACGGATCGACGACCACGTCGACGCCGTGCATCGAGAACTCGATGTCGCCCTCCTGCGCGCCGCGGTCGAAGCCGAGGCCGTACTGGAAGCCCGAGCACCCGCCGCCCTGGATCGCGACCCGAAGGACGCTCACGTCCTCCTCCTCCGCGAGCAGCTGCTTGATCTTCGCCGCAGCGCTCTCGGTGAGCGTCATCGGAGTCGTGACGGGGCGCTCGGTGATCTCCATGAGTCGGATGGTAGCAACGCACCTGGAGGGTGAAAATCCCTCGACCTTGTAACACCCGTCTCAGGTAGTTGAAGCGGTTTTTGGCTGACCTCGTGCGGCTATCGTAGACCTGATACGTTCCCGACTCTCGGCGGGGAGGCTGACGTGTTAAGGAACTGGCTGCCGTTTCTGATCTACGGGAGCTTCGCGCTCGTCATCCCGGCCTCGATGATCTTCGCGTCGTTCGCCTTCGCGACGCGCCCCGTGCGCCGCACGCGCGCCCGCGGGATTCCGTTCGAGTCCGGCGTGTCGACGGAGCCCCTGAAGCGGCAGCGCTTCACGATCAGCTTCTACCTCACGGCGATGCTCTTCATCCTCTTCGACATCGAGATCGTCTTCCTGTATCCGCTCGCGGTGATCCTGAACAAGATCGGCTGGTTCGGCTTCGTGGAGTTCGTGTTCTTCCTCGTCATCCTCCTCGTCGCCTACGTCTACGTGTGGCGGAAGGGGGCGCTCGAGTGGCAGTGAGCGGCCGGCCCAAGCGGCTGCGCGAGTACGGCCTCAAGTCCGAGCGCGTCCTCTGGCCGACGAAGGGGCCGGGCGCGTTCGAGCAGGAGGTCGGCGACCTGGAGTCGAGTCTCGGCCTGACGACGCTCGACAAGGCCGTCGCATGGGCGCAGACGAAGTCGATGTGGCCCGACACCTTCGGGCTCGCCTGCTGCGCGATCGAGATGATGGCGATCGTCTCGTCGCGCTACGACATCGCCCGCTTCGGGATGGAGGCGTTCCGCTCGTCGCCGCGGCAGGCCGACCTGCTGATCGTCTCCGGCCGCGTGGCGCACAAGATGGCCGCGCCGCTGCGCCAGATCTACGACCAGATGCTCGAGCCGAAGTGGGTGATCGCGATGGGCGCCTGCGCCTCCTCCGGCGGCATGTTCAACAACTACACGACCCTCCAGGGCGTGGACAAGATCGTCGCGGTCGACATCTATGTGCCCGGCTGCCCGCCGCGGCCGGAGGCGCTCATGGAGGGGATCATCCGGCTGCACGAGCGCGTGCAGGCGGGAATCCCGCCCGCCTACGAGGTTCGAGGCGTCGCCAGTTGAGCTACGAGGGCGTTCCGGGGCTGGTCGAAACCAATGACGCGTACGGCGAGACGACGCTCGTCGTCGTCTCGGCTCGGCTCGTGGAGGCGTGCACGTACCTGCGCGACGAGGAGGGCTTCGACATGCTCTCCGACCTCACGCCGACCGACTACCTCGGCTGGGGAGCGAAGGGCGTCGCGGGCTACATCGGCACGGTGTCCGGCCGCGACCTCAACCACCCCGGCAGCCAGGGCTTGCAGGCGCTGCCCGAGCGGAAGCCGAAGCGGTTCTCGGTCAACTACCACCTCCTCGCGATCCGGCCCGGGGCGCCGCGGCTGCGCGTCCAGGTGTGGGTGGAGGACGGCGAGCCGGTGCCGAGCGTCGTCTCGGTGTGGCCGACCGCGGACTGGCACGAGCGTGAGGCCTACGACCTGATGGGGATCCGGTTCGAAGGCCACCCGAACCTCGCCCGGATCATCCTCGAGGACGACTGGGAGGGGTATCCGCTGCGCAAGGACTACCCGATCGGCGGCGAGCCGGTCCGCTTCTCCGGGGAGGAGTAGTGGCGATCGTCGAGCGGCACCGGATCTACGAGGGGACGCGGATCCCCTCGCCGATCCCGACCGTGCTCGAGGTTCCCGCGGACCTCCGCGCCTCGGACGACATCCTCCAGGTCAACTTCGGGCCGAACCACCCGTCGACGCACGGCGTGCTCCGGCTCGTCGTCGACCTGGACGGCGAGAAGGTCGTCGGCCTGCACGCGGTGATCGGCTACCTCCACACCGGCTTCGAGAAGTCGATGGAGTCGAAGACGTGGTGGAAGGGGATCACGTTTCCGGAGCGGATCGACTACGTCGCGTTCCAGAACAACGAGTACGTCTTCGTCGCCGCCATCGAGAAGCTGCTCGGCATGGAGGTGCCGCCGAAGGCGACCTGGATGCGGACGCTCCTTTGCGAGCTGAACCGGATCCACTCGCACCTGATCTGGCTCGGCACTTCCGGCCTCGAGCTCGGCGCGATCTCGATGTTCTGGTACGCGTTCCGCGAGCGGGAGCAGATCCTCGACCTGTTCGAGCTCGTCACCGGCTACCGCATGCACACGCGCTACTTCCAGGCCGGCGGGCTCGCCGAGGACATCCCGCGCGGCTTCTACCCGGAGTGCCGGAAGTTCGTGGAGCGGATGCCGAAGGCGGTCGACGACTACGAGGCCATCCTCGACCGGAACGAGATCTGGATGGAGCGGACGCAGGGGCTCGGGCTCCTGTCGGCCGCGGACGCGATCGCGCTCGGACAGACGGGTCCCGTGCTGCGGGCGTCAGGCGTCGACTGGGACCTGCGGCGGCAGCAGCCGTACCTCGCATACGACCAGGTCGACTTCGTCGTCCCGGTCTACCCGAACGGCGACGTCTACGACCGCTACCGCGTGCACATGGACGAGATGCGGCAGTCGACGCGGATCGTCGCTCAGTGCCTCGACCGGCTCGAGCGGATGGAGGGCGAGCCGTGGATCGCGGACGACCGGAAGGTGGTGCTGCCCCCGCGCGAGGAGCTCCACACGTCGATGGAGTCGCTGATCCACCACTTCAAGATCGTCACCGAGGGGTACCGCGTGCCGGAGGGCGAGGTCTACGTGACGATCGAGTCCCCGCGCGGCGAGCTCGGCTGCTACGTCGTCTCGGACGGCGGCCCGAAGCCATGGCGCGTCAAGTTCCGGGCGCCGTCGTTCGTCGCGCTCGAGGCGACGGCGACCTGCATGGCGGACGCGTACGTCGCGGACATGATCGCCGTCGTCGGCTCGCTGGACACCGTGATGGGAGAGGTGGACCGGTGACCGAGCTCGCCGACGAGATCCGCGACGTCGCGAAGCAGTACCCGCAGTCGCGGTCGGCGATCCTGCCGGCGCTTCGGCTGGCGCAGGAGCATCACGGCGGCTGGCTGCCGCCCGAGGCGTTCGAGGAGGTGGGCGACGCGCTCGGCCTCACGGCCGCGTACTGCGAGTCGGTCGCGTCCTTCTACGACATGTTCCACCTGCGGCCGGTCGGGCGGCACATGGTCGAGGTCTGCACGAACATCTGCTGCGCCCTCCGCGGCGCGCAGGCCGTCCTGGAGGCGTTCGAGAGCGAGCTCGGCGTCCACCCGGGCGAGACGACCGAGGACGGCGAGTTCACGCTGCGCGCGGTCGAGTGCCTGGGCGGCTGCGGCTGGCCGACGATCGTCGCCGTCGACGACTACCACCGCCTGTCGGTGCAGGCCGGCGACGTCCCGGGGATCGTCGAGGAGCTCCGCGGTGGCTGAGCGTCCGGTGATCGTGCTCGCGGGCGCGGACGAGCGCGACCTCACGAAGATCGCCGAGTACCGCGCGGCCGGCGGCTACGAGTCGCTCGCGAAGGCTCGTGCCGAGGAGCCGCAGTGGGTGATCGACGAGCTGAACACGGCGAACCTGCGCGGCCGCGGCGGCGCCTTCTTCGCGACCGGCAAGAAGGCGAGCTTCATCCCGGCGGACAGCGGCAAGCCGACCTACCTGACCGTGAATGCGGACGAGTCCGAGCCGGGCACGTTCAAGGACCGCGAGA
>DASUZD010000203.1:0-23808 GCA_036377055.1 Gaiellaceae bacterium
GATCCTGCGTGCCGAGGAGACTCGGTCGCCTCAGGGCGACACCCCGAACGAAACCCCAGTCTTTCCCGTGGCCCCCTAGGAGTTGCTGAGACGATTGCTCGCCGCGAGACTGGCCGGAGCGCCGATGCCGGACGAAGCCCAAACGAAGCGGCCTCCGTTTGCGCTCGCGCCGGTGGCCGCCGTCGCCGGCTGCACCGCGGCCCTCCACCTCGCCGTCGCGGGCCGATACGGGTGGCAGCGCGACGAGCTCTACTACGCCGTGGCGGGGCGGCGCCTCCAGGGCGGCTACGTCGAGTTTCCGCCCGTGATCGCCCTTCTCGCCGCGTTCGCGCGAGCGGTCTTCGGCTGGTCGCTGGTCGGCTTCCGGGTGTTCCCGCTGCTCGCGGGCATCGGGTCGCTCGTCGTCGCTGCGCTCGTCGCCCGCGACCTCGGCGGCAGCTCGCGCGCGCAGGCGATCGCCGCGATTGCGGTCGGGTTCTCACCGCTCCTCATCGCCACGAACGGACTCTTCCAGCCGGTCTCGTTCGACCAGCTCACGACGATGATCGTGCTCTGGCTCGCGCTTCGGCTCGCGCTCGGCGAGGGCGGCTGGCCTCTGCTCGGGCTCGCCGCAGGCGTCGGCCTCGAGACGAAGTACACGCTCGCGGTCGTCCTCGCCCTCCTCGTCGCGACCTTTCTCGTCTGGCGCCGCGACCTCCTGCGCTCGCGCGGCTTCCCCGCGGCGGTTGCGCTCGCGGCGCTGCTCGTCGTCCCGAACCTCGTCTGGCAGGCGCGCCACGGGTGGGCGAGCGTGCACTGGTTCCTCAACCCGCCGGCAAGCGCGACGGACGAGTCACGGCCCGAGTACGTGGTGAACCTTTTGCTCCTGACGCACCTCGTCGCGGTTCCGGTCGCGGTCGCAGGGGTTGTGTCGCTCGTCCGCGACCGGCGCCTTCGACCGCTCAGGTGGACCGTCGTCGGAACCGCCGTCGCGTACCTCGTCCTCGGCGGCAAGTCGTACTACGCCATGCCGGCCGTCCTCTTCGCGCTCGCGGCGGGCGCCGTGCCCTTCGACCGGTGGGCCTCGCGCCGGCGCCTGTGGGCCCTCGGCATCCCGTTCGTCGCGTTCCTCGTCCTGCTCCTACCGCTCGGGCTGCCCGTGCTCCCGCTTCGGACCGCCGACCGCCTCGGCGTGATCAAGTCGCGCTCGGACTACCAGGACGAGGTCGGCTGGCACCGGCTCGCGCGCGACGTCGGACGGCTCGCGCCCGGCTCGTCCGTGGTCGTGACGCTGAACTACGGCGAGGCCGGAGCACTCGAGCTCTTCGGCCGGCGCCTGCCGCCTGTCGCGAGCCCGGACGTCACGTTCCGCTACTGGCGGCCCCACGTCAGCGGCCGCCGCGCTCTTCTCGTCGGCTTCGCGCGTGGAGACGTTCCCTTCTGCCGCGATTACCGCGTCGTCGGGAGGATCCGCATGCCGGTCGAAAACGAGGAGCGCGGAAGGCCGATCGCGCGGTGCACCCTCGACGAATCGCTCGCCGAGGTCTGGCCGCGCCTCGTCAGTGAATCCGACTAGCGCCTACGATGGCGGCATGTGCCGAAACATCCACACGCTGTTCAACTTCGATCCGCCAGCCACCGAGGAGGAAGTCCGGGACGCCGCGCTCCAGTACGTGCGCAAGATCAGCGGCTTCACGAAGCCGTCGCGCGCGAACGACGTCGCGTTCTCCCGCGCCGTCGACGAGGTCGCGGAGGCCTCGCGGCGGCTGATCGACTCGCTCGTCACCACCGCGGAGCCGAAGGACCGCGAGGTCGAGGCGGAGCGGAAGCGCGCCCGCGCCGCTCTGCGCTACGCGAGCTAGCCCCGCGCCCGGAGGAAGGTGAGGACCGCGTGGACGCGGCGGTTCTCCGTCGAGTCCGCCGGGAGGTCGAGCTTGCGGAAGATCGAGCGGACGTGCGCCTCGACGGTCTTCGGCGTCACGTAGAGCTCGCTCGCGATCCCGCGATCCGTGCGCCCTTCCGCGAGCAGCGCGAGCACCTCGAGTTCCCGCGCGGTCAGCTCTTCGAGCCTCGGTAGCGGCCGCTCCTCGCGGAGCGCGCGGCGCGCGGCCTCCGCCGCCGCGTCGAGCGCCTCGTCGTCGAACCGCGCGCCGCCGACGAGCTCGGCGAGCAGACGGCCGAGGAGCGCGCGCCGGAGGCTCGTCCTGAGCACTCCGACGAGGAACGCGAGCGGGATCGCCGTGTAGACGAGCGCGAGCCAGTCGAGCACCGTGTCGCCGGTCCCGGAGAGCGAGACGCCGATGTAGTCGTGCGCGATCGACACGGCGACGACGACCAGCACCGGCGGGCCGACGATCACGAGCGGCCGGAGCGCCCGGCGCTCTTCGGTGGTCGCGGCCAGCCACCGTGCGACGACGACGTAGACGATCGCTGGGACGAGCACGATCGCCAACGCCGACAGGACGGTGTTCGCCTCGTTGAAGGCCTCGCTCGGCGGGTAGGCGAGGATCGCGAGCGCGTACGCGGCGCCGACGAGGACGCGCTCCAGACGCGAGCGCGTGACGCCGTAGGGGAAGACGATGACCTGGTGCGCGAGCAGCGCCAGGAAGAGGTTCTGCGTCAGCTCGCTCGCGTGGTTCGCGGTCCACGACCCGAACCAGTCGAAGTCGCGGCCGAACCACATGATCCCGGTGAGGGTCATCAGCAGGCCGAGCCGGTTCTCCGGTCTCTGCCGCCACGCGACGATTCCCGCCGCTACGAAGGACCAGCCGATCGCAACGTGCACCGGCGCGGGCAGCGTCAGCACGCCCGGCTCCCAGATCGCGAGCGCGATCGCGTAGACGCCGAGAGCCGCGCCGAGCACCGCCAGCGCGAGGCGCGTCATGTGCTGATCGTCGCATGAACTCCCGTAGAGGAAAACCCCGAAATCGCGCCGGTCCAGGGTTTTCATCGATGCGCTCGCGGCGCCTCCGGCCTAGCGTCGGGCTCGTCAACTGCGAAGGAGGCATCGAAAGTGAAGAAGACGATCCTTATCACCGCCGCCACCGTCGTCCTCGTCGTCGTCGCCGCTGCCGCCGCGCTGTTCACGCTGAGCGCGGTCGCCGGGTCACACCAGACCTGCGGCAAGGTGCACCCCTCGGAGCTTCGGCGGGCGGGCGACCCGACGTTCCCGAAAAAGCTCGAGAAGCTGGCCCGCTGCGAGAAGTGAGGTTGCTTGGCTAGAGCTCCGCGACCGCGTCGCCGACGGAGATCGTGCCGTCGGTGAGGATGTCCGCGTTGATCCCGGCCCGGTGGACGAGCTCCTTGATGATGCCGGGCCGGGTCATCGCCTGAAGGTGCGTGCACGGCTCACAGAGCTCGACGCCGAAGCATTCGACCTCGCCGACGCGGAACCGCTTTCCCACGAGCGCATTCAGGTCGACGCCGCGCGTCGTCAGCTGCCGCCGCGTCGCGCCTTGCTCCAGCCCGACGTCCTCCACGTTCTCGGCCGCGACGAGCGTGAGGGCCTGGCCGGGCCTGGCGCCCTGCTCGTAGAAATGGCGGTCGCCCTCGAGACCCATGCCGGCATAGGCGCGGACGGTGTCGACGGGGGCGAGCTCGCCCGCCTTGGTCGGCCCGAGGTGGATCGCTTCCACCGTCATGCCGGCGAGGCCTGCGCGAGAGCGACGGGATTCCCGTCCGGATCGGCGACGTAGCCGACCCGCTCCCCCCAAGGCATGTCCGCCGGCTCGGCCAGAACCGACGTGCCGTCCTGACGGAGCTCGTCCACGACAGCGTCGACTGCGTCGACGTAGACGAAGAGCTCGAACCGAACGCCGGTGCCGACGGACGCGCCGTACTGGTCCTGCGGCCACGCGTCGGCGACGACGCCGAGCTCGTACGCACCCCGCCGCAGCCCGACGTAGCCGGGCTCGCCGTCCTCGGGCAGCTGAAAGTGCCGCTCGAACTGGAGCCGCTCGTAGAAGCCCGCGGTCGCGGAGACGTCGCTCGCGAAGATCACGGGAAACGCGCGGTCGGCCATCGAGCGGCAGGCTATCGGCCGCGGCAGCCGTTGCTGCTACTAAGCGCGGGTCGCCGGGTCAACGTAGCAGCCCCACCCCGCATAGCGCGCGGTCCCACCCGGCGCAGGATGGGCGGACCCTGGTAGCGCGCTCAATCTGTCGTCGTCCCACTCCTTTGAAGCGACCGACCCGCCGGCGAAACGGAGACATTTTGGCGGGGCCAGCGCGAACGTCGACCGCACGCAAGCCCCGTCGGGCTACTCAGACCAGTATCCGTCGTCTTCGAGTGCCTCGCTCTCGGCATGACGCTTGGCTGCCTCTTCCATCTCGAAGATTGCGTCGCGCGCGAGCTCGACGAGAAGCGGGTCCTTGTCCTGCAGCCAAGGCCGGAAGCCGTCGGCGCGGCGGAGGTAGTGCTTGGAGATCGGGCCGGAGAAGGTACTTCGTTCCTGCGCCTCGACAATCGCGGCGCGCGTGCGTCGAGTGTTTGCCGCACGAAGAAGGATTCGCGCGCGCTCCGTAAATGCCTCGAACCCGCTCGGCGCAGCGAGTACCTCGTAGGCGCGGGCGAGGCCTGACTCCCCCTCGCCTGCCCATCGCCGGAACAGCTCGGTTAGCACAGACGAGTCGCCGCCGAGCGCGGCTATCGAGCGCGCTATTGCCGAGCGGTGGGCATGTTCGAGATCCGCCCGGTCGAAGCGATCGACAAGCTCCGAGAGCTCCCGCCGCCAGGTATCACGTTCTCGCCGTTCACCGAGAAGCTGAATCACGGACTCCGGCATGTCGCGGAAGGAGCCTCGACGGCCCCCGCTCTTGATCCAGTCGAGCCGGCGACCGACCCACTCAAACGCGACGTCGAAGTCCAGCGCATCCAGCTGCCGCAACGCCTCTGCGACCGCGTGCTCGCCAACGCCGTCCGCCTCTGCCGACGCGAGCACCTTCTCTCGAATCAACCCAGCAATCCTCGGGTCAAGCTCGCGACCGCCCTCCACCCCTTCGCGCGTGATCGCCGCTAGATAGTCGGGCCTATCGAGATCTGTCAGCTCAACAAGAAGCTCAGCGCGCCACAGATCGTCGTGGGCTGAGGCATAGAGCTGATGCCACAGACGCTTACGAACGTGGGGCGACTCGTCACGCGCAAGGCGCTCGAAGACCGAGCGCTCGGCACTGTCGCCGCGACCGTTCATCGCCCAGGGCAGCACAGCGCGCGACCGCGCGTCCTCACTCTCGACCCACCGCTCGATCTCCTCATCTGAGGCCTTGTCCAGGAAGGACTTCACAAGCCCTGCCGCAAAGCCGGTGAGGAGGCCGCCTCTACCACGCAGGTGCTCGGCAAGCTGACTGATGGGCGACCGCTCCGCTTCTCCGGCCGCGTCGAAGAGCGCCTGAAGTGAAGCGTGCCAAGGCAGCTGCTTCTTTGCCGTCTCGGCATCGGCCAGCCAGTCGCGCCAGCGATCGAGAACAAGCGTGGCGTCATCTGCGTCGATGAGCTTTGTTGCGTAGGCGCGACCCACCGCCACCTGTCGGTCGAGGGTCTCCTGGTAGTCATCGCCAAGTTCGCGGTGGTGAGTCGGATGGATCAGGTCGTAGTACTCCTGCAACTCCTCCGACGGTTGCGGCACCCGCACGCTCTCGTCATGCCGCGCGCGCCAGGAAAGGTAATCAAGCGCGTCCGCAGCGACAGGCCTTGCGAATCCTTCGAGCTCTTCGGTGAGCCACGGATCGATCTCGCACGCAAGCACCTCGCGTGCGAGCGCCTGCAATTCCTCGCCTGGCGAGTGGCCGAACGACCCCTCGAAGCCGCACGCGACGCGAACAACACCGTCGAGCGCGTCAAGCTGCTCGACCTGCTCGCGTGGAGATAGGAAGGTAAAGCTCTCTCGGAACAATCGTGCGCCCTGTACGAGAGCATCGCGCGTGTGGCGTGATGCGGGAAGGGAGTTGGCACGCAGGATGAGCCGGTTCGGATCCTCCGCCGAACTGCGGTGTGTGTCGAACATGAGGGTCATCAGCGCCCGCGCGGAAAACGACGCCGTCTTCGCTGTGGCGTAGCTGCGATCGCGCGCCTCCCAGTGGGCGCGGGACTCCTCACAGATCGCGTGCTGCACGATCGCAAGTGTTCGCCCCTCGTCGCCGTAGGTGTCGATCGGGAGCCGTCGATAGACGTTTGTGACCGCCTCAATCCACTGCTTCGCCGCTCGGTCGGCCGCGCGCGAGAAGATCAGCTCGCCGAGGCGCATAAGTCGCTGCCAGGCGAGGTCGATGTAGCTGAGGCGGACGAGGGCACCCACAAGCTCTAGGGCGACCTCGTCGGCAGCGTCGTCTTCGAGAGAGGGCAGGCGCTCAACGAGCGCGTCAAAGATCTCAGTAGCAAGCCTGGGCATCCCAGGCGCGAGGGCACGCACAAAGCGGGCATACGCCGCACCACTAGCCGCGCCTACCTGCTGAACCCGGCCAAGCACATCACCTCGCACGACAGCAAGTCGCTCGGCGGACGCTTCTTCGACACCCGCGGCGCCAAGCGCCTCGAGAAGAGGCGATCGTCCGAGCGGAGCAAAGGTCGTATACAGCCGGCCGTAGTCGATGATCGGCGAGCGCGACATGTCGAAGAACGAGTGACGCAGGATCTGCTCGGAAAGGAGATCCGGCTTGATCATGTAGAGACCACCGCGCGCGACGACCGGTCCGCTGTCGGCAAGCGCGTGCATTTCGCGTCTCAGTGCAACAGGTCCGAGGCCCGTCAGTTCCGCAATCGCCGCGGTGACCTGCTCATCGTCGGGGTTGATTGAACGCGCAGCTGCCACGATCGCGAGGAGCTCCTCACGCTCGCGAGAGCCTGAGGCAGCAGTGTTAATCGTTGAGCGCGCATAGGTGCGAAACAACTCATCGCGGCTGAGAGAATCGAGCTTCTCTCCCTTCGCAACGAGAGAGCCGGCGATCGTGGCGAGTTGCGGGTTCCCCTCGGCGATCTGAACGACGAGGGCGAGCAGCCCTTCACGCTCGATGCCGAATGGTGCGCTCTTCAGGATCGCGACGATCTCGCCGCGTCGCAATGGCGCCAGCTCGAACGGCTTCGGCGAAGTTGCGTAGAGGCCGTCAGTCTCACCCGCGATCTTGTCCCTGAAGCCGGGGCGAGCGAGAAGGAGAACCGACGTAGGAGGGTTACGGCGCCAAAGCGCGTCGACAACGGCACGAAGATCTGCACGTCGATGTGCGTCATCTATGACCGCCACCACCTCCGCGCCCGCGCCGAGCTCCGAAATCATGTCGTTCTCGAACGGCTGCGCGGCTGGGACGAAGAACCACGACGTGCGCGTCACATCCGCGGCCGCAAGCTCAAGAGCCAGTCGGCTCTTGCCCACGCCGCCGTCCCCGTCGATCAGGAGGAGACGCGCGCCCGCGGCGAGAGTCTCGAGAACCACCTTGAGGTCTGACTGGCGCCCTACGAACGGTGCTTCCAGAAGGGCGCGGCCGCGACTGAGCAGCTCAGCGAACTCATTCGGGCTGAGGAAGAACGGATGCCGGGGCCGCGCAAGGCCCAAATATTCCTCACGCAAACCAAGGTTCGGGGGCAGCTCAAGCCAGTGGACGACCTGCTTGCGGCTGATGATTGTCAGGTCAAGGCCCTCCTTGGCGAACAGCTGCTGCAGCTTGCCCTCGGCCTGGTTCGTTGTTGCTTGCGACGTGACGGCGATGACCTCCCGAGCCTCCCAACCCTCCTCCTTGATGTCGGCTAGCCCCTCGCGGATCTTGCGCTCCCAGTCGTCGCGCAGCGAGAAGATGCAGATCAGCTCCTCGCCGGCGCCGAAGCGGTAGAGGCCTCGGACGGCGTCGCGTCCGCGGTCCGCCGTCCCGCCGACAGGACGGATGCGGTCGTCGACATGACGGGCAAGAAGCTGCGACGCCATCAGCTCGAAGCGCTCGTCGTCCGTCATTGCTTCAAGCGCAGCCGTAGTCTCGATCGCACTCATTCCGGCCCTCCTAGCTCAAGAGGAGATCTACTCCATCGTACCGAACATATGTTCCGAGACTCACACGGATCTCTCTCGCGTACTTGCGACGGCCACCGACACGCGCCTTCCATGATCGGGACTCTTCGCAGGCGCGGGCAGACGAGTCCAGCTTCCGATGCGGCCCGCAGCCGCCGCTACTTGACGAGCGAGAGCAGCTTGAACATCGGCAGGTACATCGAGATGATGATCACGCCGACCATTGCGCCCACGCCGATCATCATCACCGGCTCGATGATCGACGTCAGGGACTGGATCGCGGCGTCGACCTCGTCCTCGTAGAAGTCGGCGATCTTGCCGAGCATCTTCTCGAGCTCGCCCGTTTCCTCGCCGATCTTCACCATCTGGCTCACCATCGGCGGGAAGACGTCCGACTCGATCAGCGGCTGGGCGATCGGGACGCCCTCGTGCACCTTCTCGCGCACGTTGGCCAGCGCCTCCTCGACGACCCAGTTCCCGGCGGTCTGGCCGGTGATCTCGAGAGCCTTGATGATGTCCACACCCGAGGCGACGAGCGTCGAGAGCGTGCGCGAGAAGCGGGCCATCGTGATCTTCCGCACGGTGTCGCCGATCCGCATCGGGATGCGCAGCTTCGTCCGGTCCCAGAACTGGCGGCCCTTCTCCGTGCGCTTCGCCTTCCGGATGCCGAAGCCGGCGCCGATCGCGGCCGGGAAGATGATGTACCAGTTGCCGCGCATGATGTTCGAGGCGCCGACGACGATCTGGGTCAGCTTCGGCAGCTCGCCGCCGAGCTCGGCGAAGATGCGCACGAAGACCGGGACGAGGAAGAGCAGCATCCCGATCAGGACGAGGGTCGCGAAGATCATGACCATCGTCGGATAGATCATCGCGCCCTTCACGCGGCGCTTGATCTGCGTCTCCTTCTCGATCTGGAACGCGACGCGGTCGAGCACGGTGTCGAGGATTCCGGCCGCCTCGCCGGCCTCGACCATGGCGATAAAGAGTCGGCTGAAGACCTTGGGATGGCGCGCCATCGCCTGCGAGAGCAGGAGACCGCCCTCGACGTCGGCGCGCAGCTCGCGGATGATCATCCCGAGGTACCGGTCCTCGGTCTGCTCCTCGAGGATGACCAGCGCGCTGACGACGTTGAGCCCCGCCTCGATCATCGTCGCGAACTGGCGGGAGAAGATCTGGAGCGACTTCGGCTTGATCTTCTTGAAGACGGTCCGGACCGACTCCTCGCCGGTTGCCGGGAGCTCCGCGAGCGACTGCGCGAGCAGCCCGCGGATGCGCAGCTGCTCGCGGGCGCCGTTCGGGTCGGGCGCGTGGATCTCGCCCTTCGACTCGAGGCCCTGCGCGTTGATGGCCGTGTAGGCGTACGCCGCCATTCCAGGCTGAATCGGCATCCGCCGAGCCTCGCTTGAGGGATGGCCGCCCGCGCCCTGAGGTGCCGATAGCGGGATCGTGCTGTCTCGGCTGCGGAACGAGAAGGGCTTCGGCCTGCTCGAGCTTCTGATGGCGATGACGATGTTGAACATCGGCATCCTCGCCCTCGTGGCCGCGTTCAACTCTGGCGCCGTCGCGCTCCAGCGTGCGAGCCGCGTGTCGACCGCCGCGACGCTGGCGGACGCGCAGATGGAGCTCTACCGCGCGCTGACATACACGACGATCGGGCTTTCCTCGACGAGCGTGAACGCCACCGACTCGCTCTACCGGAGCGACTCCGTCCTCGGCGGCTCGATCTCGAACGACCTAACTGCGGCGAGCTGCACCGGGTCGCCGCTGCCGAACCAGTGCGTCGCGAGCCGGAATGCGACCGGCCCCGACCAGCGCACCTACCGCGTCGACAGCTACGTGACGGCGACGACGCCGACGAACGGCCGCGCGATGAAGCTGGTGACGATCGTCGTCCGCGCCGGCACGAGCCCGTACCGGACGTACGCGCGCGAGCAGTCGACGTTCGACCTCTCGACAGGCAGCTAGCCCTTTACGGGCCGGCCGTCGTGGTCGTGGCGGTCGGAGCTGGGGCCGACGGCGTCGGCGAGTTCGCAGGCGCGGGCGGCGGGCTCGACGAAGGGGTCGTCGCGGCCGCACTCGCGGGCGGCGGGATCAGGTTCGCGGGCGGCGCGCCCGTCCCCGTCCAGAGGAGCTTCAGCACGTAGCGCGTCCCGTCGGCCGTGTTCTCGAGCGTGAGCGGCTTGCCCTTCCTCAGCGTCACGGTCGGGGCGCCGCTCGTGTACGAGCCGCCGGCGATCGCGATCTTCACCGCGCCGGGGCTGAGCGAGACGAGGTGGAAGATCGGGTCATAAGGCGCGAGCGGGAAGTCCTGGTCCTTCTGGATCAGCTGCGCGGGCGCGCCGTTCACCGAGATGACGGCCCCGGTCGGGATCGGCGCGGCGGCCTTCGGCTGGGACCGCTTGCTCTTCGCCGGAGCGGGCGGCGTGAGCGAGCCGCCGGAGTCGGTGGGCGTCACCGAGACCGACGGCACCGGGGCCGTCGCATCGGCGCCGTTCGGCGACACCTGCTGCGCGAACGGGTCTTTGCTCGCAAAGCGACTGAACGAGGTGAGCTGGTCGATCGCGGTCGCCGAAGTGCCGGGCGCCGAGGCGAGCTGCGCCGAGCCGGAGCCTGACGCCTGCGGCACAGGCGGCGCCGCCGTCGTGGTTGTCGCCAGCGTCGCAGCTTGCTTCGCCCGCAGCGGATCCATCTTCGGGCCCGTGAGCTGCTTGAGCAGCTTCGGCCCCTGGAAGCCGGCCACGCCGAGGAAGATCACGCCGAGGACGCCAGCGAGGATCTTCTGCCGCTTTGCCTTCGCCTTGAGGTCGACCTTCTTAGCCACTGCTCGGAGCTCCTGCGGCCGTCGCGCCGCTCGGCGGCGCCGTGGTCGTCGTCGTGGCGGTCGCGTCGGTCGTCGTCGCGGTGGTCGTGCTCGGCGTCGCGGTCGCGGGCGCCTGGGTCCCGTAGACGAACGCGTCGACGACCAGCGTCGCCGTGATCTGCGGGAAGCCGGACTGCGACTGCGCGAAGCTCAGCGTGTCGATCGCGAAGAGCCTGCCGGTCGCGCTCAGCTGGCCGTGCTGGACGCTGACGAGATTCCGGAGCCGGAAGAGGAAGTCGGCGAGGTTGTAGAAGGTGCCCTGGAAGGTCAGCTTGATCGGCATGGCCTGGTAGCCGGAGATCGGGACGGACGTCTGCGGGGAGATCGACTCGAACGTGATCCCGGTATCGGCGGCGATCTGGTTCAACTGGAGGAGCACGCCCGACATGTCCGCGCTGTCCGGCATCGCCTTCGAGAGCCGAAAGAGGTCGGCGACCTTGATCGGCGCGCGGCCCTCCGCCTGGAGCGACGCGGCGTGGTACGCGGCGACCTGTGCCTTCGTGGCCTCGATCTCGTGCTGGAGCCGGCTCGCCTCGGCGCGCTTCGGCGAGACGAGCAGGAACCAGCCGGCCGCGCCCGCGAGCAGCGCGCCGACGACGATCAAGGCGATCACCGCGGAGAGCGGAAGGCGCTGCTTCGCCGCGTTCACGAGTCCGCTCCCGGCGGGACGACGTCGGCGAGGATCGTGAACTGGACGACCTGTTGCGTGCCGACCTTGGAGAGCGCGCTCGACTGGAGCTGGACGTTGTGCAGGTCGGGCAGGACCGCGAGCCGCGACAGGAGCCGCGCGACGCCGTTCTGCGAGTAGGTGTAGCCGTTGATCACGAAGCCGGTGGGCGCGGCGCCCGGCGCGGCGGGCGCGGCCGGCGCGGACGAGGCGGGCGACGCCGGCGACCTCGCGTCCAGGCTCGAGAGCCACACGTCGTCGGGGAGGACGGTCGCGAGCTCGCGCAGGACGCGGTCCCAGGCGATGCGGCGCGCGAGCGCCGAGGCGAGCGCGTTCAGGCGATCCCTCTGCTGGCCGACGAGCATCGTCTCGGTCGCCGTCGGCCCGCTCGGCAGCGCCGGCAGCACGGCGAGGTCGGCCTTCGCGCGGCCGAGCGCGGCCTGCTTGTCCTTGACGGTCGCGGTCGAGGTGAGGAAGAACGCAGCGACGACGACGGTGACGAGCAGGAAGAGCGCGAGCCCGACTGCGAGGGGCGCGTTCTGCGCCTTCGTCCGCTTGCCGCGGCCGGCGTCGCGTGGGAGGAGGTTGACCGCTCGCAAGGCTTCCTCCCGTCAGTCCTCGATGCCCAGGCCAATGGCGACCGCGAGCGAGCCGAGCTGGTCGGGTTCCTTCATGCGCTTCGAGACCGCGACGCGGGCGAGCGGGTCGCCGACGCGGACCTGGACGCCGATCAGGCGCTCGAGCTCCTCGGCGAGGCCGTCCAGGTGGGCGGTTCCGCCGGTGAGCACGATCCTGCCGATGCCCAGAGATCCGGGCTGGCCCTGGTAGAACTGGAGCGACGAGACGAGCTCCCGCGCGAAGGTCTGCACCTGGCGCCGCACCGCCTCCGTCACCCTCGCCGCCTGCTCCTCCGTGAGTCCTTCCGGAACCGCGCTCGACGCGGGCACGAGCGACAGCGCACGCTTGATCGACTCGGCGGCCGAAGGCGTGAGGTCGAGCTCGCGCGCGATCGTGACGTTCAGCGCGCCGCCGCCCCAGTCGAGGACGCGCGTGAACTCGCAGACGCGTCCGTCCGAGACGGCGAAGGTCGAGCGCTCGTGCCCGATCGCGACGGCGACGAGCGCGGCTTCCGGCGCTGCGGAGTCGTCCTCGGGCGGCGCGGCGAGCGAGCGGAGCAACGCGAAGGCCTCGAGATCGATCGCGGCCAGCACGATTCCCGCCTTCCGGCACGCGCTGACATAGCGGTCGATCAGCTCGCGGTAGGCGACGACGAGCAGGACGCGCTTGATGACCTGGCCCTCCTCGTCACGGCTCTCGTCGAGAACGTGGAAGTCGAGCACAGCCTCCTCGATCGGGATCGGGAGCGCCTCCTGGGCGCGGAAGCGGATCGCGTTTCCGAGCTGCTTGGGGTCCTCGATGCCGGAGATGTCGAAGACCCGGACGCCGATGCGGTTGTTCGCGATCCCGAGCCGGACGCCGCGCCTGGGCAGCTTGTGCTTCTTGAAGAACGCCCGAAGCGCGAGCGCGAGCGCCTCGGGCTCGCGGAGCTCGCCGGCGACGACGATGCCCGGCTCGAGCTCCTCGCGCGCAACCTGCTCGACCTGGGCATGGCCGTTGTTCATCACGCGTGCGGCGGCGATCTGCGAGGCGCCGATCTTCAGGCCGACGAGCCGCTTCGGAAGCTTCCGGCTCTCCCCCGCGTCCCGCGCCTTCCGCGCTTTCGCGCGGTCCGGCTTCGGCGAGCGCTCGGCCTTCGGCGGCCGCTCACGCTTCGGCCTGCGCTCCTTCGGCGGCTTCGGCTCCTTCGGCTTGCGCCTAAACGAGATCTCCTTCTTCAGCACCGACGGCTTCGGCTTTTCCTCCACGGGCTCGGCCTCGGTCGGCGGCGGTTCGTCGACGGGCGCGGGGGTCTCGGCGGCGTCGAGCGCCTCGAGTCCCGCCATGAGCCACTGAAGGTCGTCGGGCGGAGCGGCAGCCGCCTCGACCGGTTCGGGAGCAGGAGCGGGCGCCGGCTCAGGCCCGACGGGAGCGGCCTCCGGCGCGGGTGCGGGCTTCCGCTTCCGCTTGAAAGAGATTTCCTTCTTCCAGATAGACGGCTTCGGGTCGTCCATGGCCGCCTACGCCTCGGCGACGCGGAGGCCGCCCTGGAGCGGCGGCGGCTGCGCATCGCGCCGCTCGTCCCCGGTGACGAAGCCCATGCGCTCGAGCAGCCCCTCGAGCTGGTCGCGCCTGCTCGATGCGCCCAGCGCGACGTCTCTCGTGATCACGCCGCGGATGGTCAGCTCCGCGAGCGCCTGCTCCATCGTCTGCATGCCGCGGCTCGTCGCGGTCTGCATCACGGAGTAGATCTGCTCGACCTTGCCCTGGCGGATCAGGTTGCGGACGGCGTCGTCGGGGATCAGGATCTCGAGCGCGGCGACGCGGCCGGCGCCGTCGGCCGTCGGCACGAGGGACTGCGTGATCACGCCCTGGAGCGAGGTCGCGATCTGCACGCGAACCTGCTCCTGCTGCTCGGCCGGGAAGACGTCGATGATGCGGTCGATCGTCCCGGGCGCGCTCTGGGTGTGCAGCGTCCCGAAGACGAGGTGGCCGGTCTCCGCCGCGGTGAGCGCGGTCCCGATCGTCTCGAGGTCGCGCATCTCGCCGAGGAGGATCACGTCGGGGTCCTGCCGGAGCGCGGCGCGAAGCGCCTCTGCGAACGTCGTCGCGTCGGGGCCGATCTCGCGCTGGTTGACGATGCAGCGCTTGTGCCGGTGGATGAACTCGATCGGGTCCTCGATCGTGAGGATGTGCTCGGCGCGCGTGCGGTTGACCTCGTCGATCAGCGCCGCGAGCGTGGTCGTCTTCCCCGAGCCCGTCGGGCCTGTGACGACGACGAGACCGCGCGGCTTGTCCGCGAACTCGCGCAGCGCCGGCGGAAGACCGAGCTCCTCGAGCGTCTTCAGCTCTTCCGGGATGAGCCGGAACGCAGCGCCCAGCGCCTCGCGCTGGAAGTAGACGTTCACGCGGAACCGCGCAAGGCCGGGGATCGAGTGCGACATGTCGATCTGCCGCTTGATCTCGAGGTTCTTCTGCTGCTCGCTCGACATGATCCGGTAGAGGAGCTGCTGCGTGTCCTCGGCCGTCAGCGCCGGGAAGCCGGTCAACCGCTCTACGTGCCCGCGCACGCGTAGCGCGGGGGGCGCGCCCACGCTCAGGTGCAGGTCGGACGCGTTGCGCGTGACCATCTGCTCGAGCAGGTCGTCGATCGAATAGGCAGCCGGCATGGACTCTCCGTGCGAGTCATCGGCGGCCCTGAGCGATCCCTTTAACGAGGGACGAGGGCCTCGCTTCGACGCTATCCCCCTTTTAGGGCTCTCGCGCTGGTCGTCACTAAGTCGATATCGCCCCGGCGGCCTACCGCACTCTCAGCCCCCTGCTCGGAAGGAGCATCCAATGGCGTCAACCCTCAAGCAGCGCCTCGCACGGGACGAGAGCGGCTTCACGCTGATCGAGCTGCTCGTCGTCATCATCATCCTCGGGATCCTGCTCGCGATCGCGATCCCCTCGTACCTCAGCTTCCGAAACCGCGCCAACGCCTCGGCAGCGCAGGCGAACGTCCGCGCGGCGATCCCCGGCATCGAGGCCTTCAACGCCGACCACGCTTCGGGGTACACCGGCGCGACGCTGACCAAGCTCCAGCTCTCGTACGACGCGGGCATCAAGAACGTCAAGGTCGTCCGCGCGAACAACACGAGCTACTGCATCCAGAACACGAACCCGACCACCGTCACGTACTTCAAGGGCGGGCCCTCGGCTTCGATCGCGAAGGGTGTTTGCTAACTAGCGTCACGAGCGGTGCTTCTCGAGGGGCGCGGGCGACCGCGCCCCTCGCTGTCTTTCGGGGGACAGCCATCCCTCATTTGGGGCTCGGGCGGCCCAGTTAGAGCGCCGATATCCGTCGAGCCACCCGCTGGACCCGTCCCACTGGAAGGAGACACTCCAAATGATTCAGAACCTGCGGCACCGTGTCGCACGCGAGGAGAGCGGCTTCACGCTGATCGAGCTCCTCGTCGTGATCATCATCCTCGGGATCCTGCTTGCGATCGCGATCCCGTCGTACCTCAGCTTCAAGAACCGCGCCAACGCCTCGGCAGCGCAGGCGAACGTCCGCGCCGCCGTTCCGGGCATCGAGGCGTTCAACGCCGATCACGCCTCGGGCTACACCGGCGCGACGCTTACCAAGCTCCAGCTCTCCTACGACGCGGGCATCAAGAACGTCAAGGTCGTCCGCGCCAACAACACCAGCTACTGCATCGAGAACACGAACCCGACGACCGTCACGTACTTCAAGGGCGGCCCGTCGGCCACGATCGCCAAGGGCGTCTGCTAGTCCCTTCGCGTTTCGACGCTTCGCCCGAGGGCGCGGGAGACCGCGCCCTCGGCGTTTCTTCAAGGCGCCACGACGCAGTGCCGATATCGCCAGCATGAGCCTCACCGTCAGCCCGCAGATCCGGCTCGTCGCGCTCGTCGGCGCCCTCGCCGCCGCGGGCCTCGGCGCCTTCATGTTCACGACGCGCGGCGCGCCGAGCTCGGTCGATTCGGCTGCGCTCCCGAAGGTCAAGCCGCTCTACCACGGGCGGAAGGTGGCCGCGCATCCCGCGCCGCCGAAGAAGCAGACCGTGACGCCGGCGCGGCACGTCGCGCCCAAGGTGCCGTCCAAGCCGCCGGTGGTCGCGACGAACGGGCTGCCGATGGTGCTCGTCCAGGCCTTGGCGCGGCACCCCGTGGTGGTCGTCGCGCTGTACGACCCGCAGGCACGGATCGACGGGATCTCGCTCGCCGAGGCGCAGGCCGGCGCGGCCGTCGCGGGCGCCGGGTTCGTCCCGCTGGACGTGCTCGACACGCAGCAGGCCGGCCCGCTGATGAAGCTGCTCGGCGTCCTCCCCGACCCGGCCGTGCTCGTCTACCGGCGCCCCGGGGATCTCGCGGCGCGCTTCGACGGCTTCGCCGACCGCGACACCGTCGCTCAGGCGGCGACGAACGCGACGCCGGACGGCCTCGCCCGCCAGGCTGCGACGGAGCGGGCGACGCCGGTCGTCACGCGCGACGCGTGGGCTCGCCGGGCGAGCAAGGTCTGCTCGAGGACGTGGGCCAACGCACCGAGGATCGCCGCGAACGCGCCACGCGCGAAGTTCTTGAAGTGGGCGCCCGGCGCGCTGGCGCGGCAGCAGCAGCTGATCGCGCAGCTCGCGGCTCTCTCTCTGCCGACCTACGAGAGCGATCGCCTGCTGGCGAACCGGTTCCTGACGGCGGCGCGGCGGTTCCATACGACCGATTCCACGCTTTTCCTCGCAATCAAGCGCAACGACAGCGCTGCCACGCTCCGCCTTCTCAACGTCGAGGTCGCCGAGATCGCGCAGGCGAACGAAGCGGCGCGGGCGGTGGGCGCGACGGGCTGCGCCGCCTTCGACAAATGAGCGAGGCGCCGCGCGAGCTCTTCGTGCGCCACGCGCGCAAGGACGGTCGATCCGTCGCGATCGTGCGGGCCGTCGACCACGGCGACTCGTGCGTCGTCGAGGCCGAGGTCTACCCGTACGGCGCACGGACGGTCACGGCGCTCCGTCCCGGGCCGTACACGTTCGGCGACGCGCATCAGGCGACGGCGTTCGTGACCGAGGCCGTCGAGGCGCTGATGTACCTCGGCTGCGACGTCCAGGCGGAATAGCCTTCGCCGCGTGTCGCTGATCTCGCTCGGCGACGTCGAGGCCGCTGCCGCGCGGCTCGCGGGCGTCGCCCACCGTACGCCCGTCGTCACCTCGCGAACGCTCGACTCGCGCGCGGGCGCGCGCGTATATATGAAGGCGGAGAACCTCCAGCGCGCGGGCGCGTTCAAGTTCCGCGGCGCATACAACAAGATCTCGTCGCTCGACGAGGCGGAGCGTGCGCGCGGCGTGGCGGCGTTCTCGTCCGGGAATCACGCGCAGGCCGTCGCTCTGGCAGCGTCGCTTCTGGGGACGAAGGCGGTGATCCTGATGCCCGAGGACGCTCCAGCCGCAAAGCGCGAGGCGACGCTCGGCTACGGCGCCGAGGTAGTGAGCTACGACCGGTGGACGCAGGATCGCGAGGCGCTCGGGACCGCGCTGGCCGAGCAGCGCGGGCTGACGCTGGTGCCCCCGTACGACGACCCGCTCGTCATGGCCGGCCAGGGGACGGCGGCGCTCGAGCTGCTCGCCGACGCGGCCGACCTGGACATCCTCGTCGCGCCTGTCGGCGGCGGCGGGCTGATCGCCGGCTGCGGGACGGCCGGGAAGGGGCTTCGGCCGGCCCTTCGCGTCTACGGCGTCGAGCCCGAAGCCGGCGACGACACGCGCCGCTCGCTCGCCGAGGGCCGTCGCGTGGGGATTCGGGTGCCGCGGACGATCGCCGACGGCCTCCAGGTCAACTCGCCCGGGAAGCTGACGTTCGAGGTGAACCGCCGCCTCGTGGACGCGATCGAGACCGTGAGCGACCTCGAGCTCGTCGCGGCGATGGGCTTCCTCTTCGACCGCTGCAAGCTCGTCGTCGAGCCGAGCGGAG
Organism: Gaiellaceae bacterium; assembly: GCA_036377055.1. Taxonomy (GTDB): domain Bacteria; phylum Actinomycetota; class Thermoleophilia; order Gaiellales; family Gaiellaceae; genus DASUZD01. Next base: position 18,055 of record DASUZD010000203.1, read on the forward strand.
CGGCGGGCGTGGCGGCGATCCTCGCGGGCAAGCTCGACGTCGAGGGCCGCCGCATCGGCGTGATCCTCTCGGGCGGCAACGTCGGGCTCGCCCGGTTCCGCGACCTAATGAGCTAGTGGCTCAGAGCCACTAGCTCAGAACCTACGGTTTCCGATCGAGCCGTAGCGAGGGTCCGGGGCAGTTAGTGGCTCAGAGCCACAAACTCCCGAAGCGCGCCCCGGCCCGAGCTAGATCGAGACGCGGGTCAGCTCTTCGATCGAGGTGAGCCCCGCTGCGACCTTCGCGATCCCGTCGTCCCAGAGCGTGCGCATGCCTTCCTCGATCGCGGCGCGCTCGATGTCCTCCCGGCTCGCCTTCCGAACGGCCAGGTGCTCGAGCGTCTCGGACATCCTGAGCAGCTGGTAGACGCCGATCCGCCCGCGGTACCCGGTCTGGTTGCACCGCGGACACCCGCGCTTGCGGTAGAAGGCCATGCCGTCGGACGCGGCCGCGACCTCCGGCGCCACGCGCGCCTTCAGCAGCTCGTCCACGGACGGCGTGTACATCTCGCAGCAATGCGTGCACAGCTTCCGCGCGAGGCGCTGCGCGAGCACCCCGGTCACGGCCGCACCGACGAGGAACGGCTCGACGCCCATCTCGTTCAGCCGGGTGAGGGCCTGCGGCGCGTCGTTCGTGTGCAGCGTGGAGAGGACGAAATGTCCCGTCAGCGCGGCCTCGATCGAGATCTTCGCCGTTTCGCCGTCGCGGATCTCGCCGACCATGACCACGTCCGGGTCGGAGCGGAGGATCGACCGGAGCGCGGCCGCGAAGGTCAGCCCGGCGCGCGGGTTGATCTGAACCTGGTTCACGCCCCCGAGCCGGTACTCGACCGGGTCCTCGACCGTGATGATGTTGATCTCCGGCCGGTTGATCTGCGTCAGCGCGGCGTAGAGCGTCGTCGACTTACCGGACCCGGTCGGCCCGGTGACAAGCAGTGCGCCGGTCGGACGCGCGATGAGCGTAGAGAGCTGCTCCCGCATCTCGTCCGAGAGGCCGAGCTCGGTCAGCGTCGGCGCCTTCTTCGACTTGTCGAGCAGGCGCATCACGACCGACTCGCCCTCGACCGTCGGCAGCGTCGCGACGCGAACGTCCAGCATACGCCCGGCGGCAGCCGCGTTCAGCGAGATGCGGCCGTCCTGAGGCTTCCGGCGCTCGGCGATGTCGAGCTTCGCGAGCACCTTCAGGCGCGTCGTGACCCCGGCGGTCATCCGCTTCGGGATCCGCTGCACCTCCTGGAGCACGCCGTCGATCCGGAACCGGACGACGAGTGCGTCCTCCTGGGGCTCGAAGTGGACGTCGGAGGCGCCGTCCTCGGCGGCCTGGAAGATCACGGAGTTGACGAGGCGGACGAGCGGCGCGTCCGAGATCCCGTCGTCGACCTCGAGGTCGTCCGACTCCTCGTCTTCGGCCTCGAGCGCCGCCTGCTCCTCCTCGAGGATCACCCGCGCGCCGAAGGCCTCGGACGCGCGGACGAGGCGGCGGATCTCGTTGACGACGTCGTCACGCGGCGCGACCGCGAGCTCTAGGGGGTAGCGCGTCGCCAGCCGAAGCTCGTCGATCCCGTGGATGTTCGCGGGGTCGGCGACCGCGATCCGGAGGTAGCCGTTGTCGATCGCGTACGGGACCGCGACGACGCGTTCCAGGACGTGCAGCGGGACGAGCCGCGCCGCCTCGTCGTCGACGCCCGCGAGCGGCAGGTCGACGAGCGGCAGCTGGTGGCGCGCCGCGAGCATCCGCGCGATCCCTTCGCCGGACGCGACGCCCTCGTCGACGATCGCCTGCGCGAACGAGCCGCTCTGGCCGGCGCGGCCGCGGACGAGCGCGAGCTTGTCGGGCGTGAGGAGCCCTGTGGCCGCGATCAGGTCGGCGACGAGCTCACCGAGCTCGTTGAGCGGGACGCCGCCGCCGAGCGGGCGCTGGGGCGCGTCGCCCTCGCCGCCGGCAGGGCCGGTCGTGCGCAGTGAAGGGGGCCGCTCGAAGTTGTCCATCCCTCGAACGAGGTATCGGCCGGGAGCGACCGAGGCTTGAGCGCTTCGCTAGCGGATGGTGCCCAGGTAAGCGTCGAGCAGCGCGTGCCCTGCGAACAGCGCGACGACCGAGCCGATCGCGAGGAACGGCCCCAGCGGGATCCCCATCTTGCGAGCACCCGCGCCGTGGCGCGCGAACAAGACCAAGCTGGGAAGGAGCGCAGCCACCATCCCCACCATGAGCGCGACCGGCACCGTCCGGCCGAGCATCGCGCCCATCAGCAGCGCGAGCTTCACGTCGCCCATCCCCATCCCGGCCGGGTACGCGACAGCCGCGGCGAGGAGGAAGCCCGACGCGCCGAATGCCGCGATCGCCCACTCCGGGCTCGGGTCGAGCGCCGTCTGCGCAGCGAGCAGGAGCGCGGCGGCAGGCACGACGATTCGGTTGGGGATGATCCGGTGCTCGAGGTCGGTCGCCGACACGGCGACCAGCACCGCGCAGAAGAACGCGGCGACGAGCGCGTGGAGCGTCAGCCCGAAGGCGAGCGCGCAGCCGGCTACGAGCCCTGCGGTCGCAAGCTCGACCGCCGGGTAGCGCAACGGAATCCGCGCCCCGCAGGCGCGGCAGCGGCCGCGCAGGACCGCATACGACATCAGCGGCACGTTGTCGTACCACGCGACAGGCGCAGCGCACGAGAAGCACGCCGAGCCCGGACGAACGATCGACCGGCGAAGCGGCACGCGCGCCGCGACCACGTTCAGGAAGCTCCCGAGCGCGAGGCCTGGGGCGAGGAACACGGCGGCGAGGGCGAGGTCCACGGTCAGGAGGTGAACTGGGGCGGCAGGGGGAGCGCGTAGACGCTGTTGTTGCCGGGCATCCCGACCGGCACGAACGTGAAGCCGGCGAACGTCGAGCTGCTCGACTGGCCGAGGAGGACGGAGCTGCCGTCGAGTGGCCCGTCCACGAGCGAGGTCGTGCTGATGTCGATCGCGTTCGTCGCGTAGAGCGCGCCCATGAAGCGCGCGCTCACGAGCTGGACGCCGTCGCCGGCGCTGACCTGGCTGTCCGGCGAGCCGGTCGAGCCGTTCCCGTTGACGACGAACCCGAGCAGGTCGTGCGTCGAATCCCACGACGATGTGGTGCAGGTCGTGTTCGACGCACCCGCGCAGAGCAGCGTGTTCGCGCCCTTGAAGAAGAGCGTGCCCGAGAGGTAGATCGTCGCCTCGCCCGAGTACGTGTTCGTCGCGCCGTTGTCGATCTTGGCGCTCCCGTCGATGAAGATCGTGCCCTTCACCGTCAGCACCCTCGTGGACGCGTTCCACGACAGCTCGCCGTTCGTGTTCTTGCACGTGTAGGAGCTCGCGGGCGTCAGGTTGATCAGGCCGGCGTTGTTGTTCTTGTAGAGCAGCTTGTTCGCGTCGCTGTCGCTCGAGGCCGCGACGGTGGGATCGAACGTGGGCGGCGTCCCGCTCACGGTCTGGCAGGGGTAGTACGGGCCCGGGCTCGCGTTCAGGTACCAGTCGTTCCAGAGCACCGTCGGCGGCGTGATCGCAGTGACGGTCGAGTCGAGCGGGTTCGCCCACACGTTGTCCTTGAAGTTCGGCGATCCGGCGGGGCCGTAGAGGCAGGGGGTGTGCGAGGACTGGCCCGTATAGCGGCACCCGCGGCCGATGTGCGCGCCCGGAAGGTCGGCCCCCGCCTGCCCGACGGTGTTCTGCGTGCTCTGCTGGTCGAGGGAGCCGACGACGTTCAGCTGGCCCGCGGTGATCTTGGCCGAGTTCTTCATGCACAGGTTGCCCATCACGTAGAGCGGCGAGGTCACGTTCACCGAGTTCTGAAGGGTCATGTCGCACCCGCTGAACGCGACGCCGCTACCGGTGGCTCGCGACATCACGTAGTTCCAGGCCGGGTTGTTCAACGGCTGCGTGATCGTCGGGACGACGGGGATGTTCGCCGTGATCGTCTTCCGGATCTTGCTCACGCCATTGCCGTTCGGGTTGCGAACGTAGCCGGACGACGACAGCGTCCAGTACGCCGTCCCTGCGGCGGGGTTCTGGAAGAGCGTTCCCGACCAGGTGACGGTTCCGCTCGAATAGGTGTCGGTACGGACGCACGGAAGGGGCGGCAGCGACGCCGAGTCCGGACAGAGCACGTACTTGTCGAGCGCGTTGTTCGTCGGCAGCGAGAGGATCGCGAGCGCGTTGTTGAGGCCGGCCTCGGCGAGCGCGTACGCCGTTTGCCCGGCCTTGCTGGTCTGCGAGTTACGCGAGTTCGTGCTCGTGTAGTAGATCGCGGTCGTCGTCGCGATCGCGAGCACGGTGATGATCCCGAGCGTGAGCGGCAGGACGAACCCGTCCGCACGTCCGAACCTCGTGGCGATCGACCTCAGCACGGCGGCACCGGCGAGCCCGTCACGCACGAGCGGGTGCTGTTCCTCATCACGACGTCGTCGACGAGCTCGTACGTCTCTTGCGCACGCTTCGGCTGCGCGTTCACCCGCAGGTCGACGTGCAGCTTCCAGAGGCTCGATGTCGACTGCACCGTCCACGAGAAGACGGAGCTCGACACGAGCCGGTCCGCGTACCGGATCCCCGCGGAGCTCGAGCAGGTGCTCCCGACGTTCCGGTACAGGCCGTAGCGCGTGCCGCTGCCGGCCGCGCACCAGCTGACCGAGCCGCCGCTGACGCAGGGGGTGGTCAGCGTGACGAACGAGGCCGTGGCCGTGGCCTGGTTGAGCGCGGCCGCGCAGTGGACGTCGCGCTTCAAGCGATCGAGCCCGAGTCTTGCCTCCTGCTGCGACTGGAACCGGCTGTTCATGTCGACCTCGGCGTTCGTGCCCTGGACGAAGAGCGCCATCAGGGCGCTCATCACGGTCCCGAAGATCACGAGGACCGTCAGCATCTCGACCAGCGTGTAGCCCGCCTCGCCGCGGAGGCGCGTCATCGCGACCTCGCGCGGACGTACACAAGCGCGGCCCGCGCCCTCGCCTCGCTCTTCAGTCCGATTCCCCAGACCTTCTGCGCGCGGACGTTGGCCGCGATCAGCACCCGCAGCGCCTCGGCGCCGTGCCACCATCCGAAACGGGCGCCGGTGACGATCCACGAGTTCTGGTACAGCCAGTACCTGACGTTCGCGGTCGTCGGCCGCGGATGGCGTCCCAGCCATGCCCGCAGCCGCTCGGCCCGCTCCGTCAGCGGGATCTCGTCCAGAGGCTCCTTGCGCGCGCCGGGCACGGCGAAGGCCGGCGGGCGGCGCTGCACGACGCGCCTTTCCTTCACGACCGGCTTCTTGGCGGCCGGCTTCTTCACGACCGGCGCCTTCGGAACCGCGGGCGCGTCGACGAGCCGGATCTCCGTGCCTTTGTATGGCGAGACATCCTCGGGAAGCCCGTGCTGGTCGTACTCCGGGTTGGCGGCGAGGTGCAGGACGACGAGCGGCGCGCCGGTGTCCCTGACGCGGGTTCCGGGCGCGGGCTGCTGCTCGAAGACGGTGTTCGCAGCGTAGCCGCGGACGGGCCCCTCCACCTTCCACGCGAACCCCGCGTCCTGGAGGATCCCCTTCGCGAAGACGTAGGCCTGCCGCTGCACGGCCGGCACGACGAGCACTGGCGGCGCCGCGGGCGCGGGCTTCGCGACCGGAGTCGAGACGATCTGCTTCTCCGCCGCGAACGTGAAGGTGGCGGTCGCGAGCAGGCCGATGATCGCGAGCACGATGAAACGCGGCAGCATGGCCGCAAGCCGGGACGCC
>DASUZD010000204.1:0-15948 GCA_036377055.1 Gaiellaceae bacterium
TTCGGCTTCCGTGTCACCGCCGCCGAAGCGGCCGGATTCCGGGCCGGGGTCTTCCGTGCGGGCAGGCGCGGTCTCGCGGAGACCGACCGGTCGGCGATCGCGGCCGCGCTGGCAGGCGGCTCGGGCGCGGGACTCGTCGTCCGTGCGTCGGGCGGCGTCCGGGCGTACTGGCAGAACGACGTCCAGTTCGCGGGAGCGACGCTCACGCCGGGCCGGTACTTCTACGCCGTTCGACTCGCGGCGGAGACGAACCCGCGGCGGACGACGCTGCTCGTCGGCACGCCCTTCCGCGTACGCTGACGGAACGCGCCTAGCCGTCCTCTCCGACACGCACCTTCCGCGCGGGCGACGCGCGCTCCCGGAACAGTGCGTGGATCTCCTTCGGGAATCCGACCTGATCCTGCACGCCGGCGACTTCGTCGCTCTCAGCATGCTCGAGGAGCTGCGGGCGCTTGGGCCACCTGTCGAGGCGGTCTGCGGGAACGCGGACGAGCCGGCCCTTCGTGCCGCGCTGCCGCGGGAGCTCGTCGTGGCGGTCGACGGCGCGCGGGTGGGCTTGGTGCATGTGCCGGGGCCCGTCGCGGGTCGCGAGGAGCGGCTCGCCGCGCGCTTCCCGGGATGCGACGCGGTCGTCTACGGGCACACGCACACGGCGCAGGTCGAGCGGCGCGTGGGCGTCTGGATCCTCAACCCGGGGAGTCCGACCGACCGCCGGCGCTCCCCGGCGCGGACGATGCTGGTCGTGGAGGTTCTGGGGCGGGAGCTCGCGCCCCGGCTTGTAACGCTTTTGTGACCGCTTTGCGCTTGACGGACGAACGTGCGTTCGCTACTGTGCCGAACACATGTTCGGGAAAGCGATCCTCGCGCTGCTGATCGTCGTGATCGGCTGGGCGCTCGTTGCGCACTCGTCTCAGGGGGCGGGGCACGGGCGAGCGTACGTCGTCCGGCCGACCGACACGCTGTGGTCGATCGCGGCGGCGAACTATCCGGGGGACACCCGCGAGGGCGTGTGGAAGCTCCGGCACCGGAACCACATCGCGGGGACGACGATCGTGCCCGGCGAGAGGCTGGTGGTGCCATAGCGAGCGCCTCTCACATGCCGCGGTATGGATGTCCGGCCATCGCGTCCGGGTCGAGCATCACGTTCACGATCGCCGGCTGATCAGCTGCGAGCGCTCGCTCGAGCGCCGGGGCGAGTTCGGCGGGTCGCTCGACGTGCTCGGCGTGCCCGCCGAAGGTGTCGACGAGGCGGTGGTATGGGGTCGGCGCGAGCCGGGTCGCGACCTCCCCTTCCTCCCCGTAGATGCCGACCTGCGGGATCCGGATCTCTCCCCACGCCGCGTCGTTTCCGATCACGAATACCGCGGGAAGCCCGAATCGCGTGAGCGTCTCGAACTCGAAGCCGTTCAACCCGAACGCGCCGTCGCCGGCCACGACCATCACCTGCTTCGCCGGCTCGGCCGCCTTGACGCCGAGGGCGTACGGCGGTCCGACGCCGAGACAACCGAACGGCCCTGGGTCGAACCAATGGCCTGGCCGGTGAACCCTCAGCACGCGTGACGCTGCGGCGACGATGTCGCCGCCGTCGCCGATCACGATCGTGCCCGGGTCGAGCACACGGTCGAGCTCCGCGGCGAGCCGGTAGTGGTGCAGCGGCGCCGAGTCCGACTCGAGCTGCGAGCGATGCTCTGCCCACCAGGCGTCCTCGGCCTCGCGGAGCCGCGCGAGCCATTCGGCCCGCCCGTCCCGGCTCGGCTTGACGCCGTCGGCGAGGATTCCGAGCACCGCCGCGCAGTCACCGACGATCCCGGCGTCGGGCGCGCGATTGCGTCCGAGCTCCGTCGGATCTGCGTGGAGGTGCACGAGTCTCGCGTCCTCGCCGAAGCGCCCGAACTTCAGGCGGAAGTCGAGCGGGGCGCCGACGACGCAGACGACGTCGGCCGCCGCGAGCGCCGCTCCGCGCGAGTGCTGGAAGTACAGCTCGTGCTCGGGCGGCAACGCCCCACGCCCCGAGCCGTTGAGGTATACCGGCAGTCGGCCGTTCCCGGCGAAGGCGGCGAGCTGCTTCCAGGCCCCGTCCCACCAGATCCCGCTGCCGGCGATCACGACGGGCCGCTCGGCGTCGGTGAGCAGCGCAGCGGCCTTCATGACCTCGCGCGGATCGCCGAAAGCGCGGGCGTCCGTCCGCGACGGTGTGATCCTCTCCGGCGCCGGGGCCTCGTCGAAGAGGACGTCCATCGGGATCTCCAGGTACGCAGGCCCGCGCGGCTGCGCGAGCGCGTGGCGGAACGCGGTCGAGACGAGCTCGGGGATCCGCTCCGCCTGCGTACAGACCGCCGCCCATTTCGTGATCGGCTTGAAGAGCGAAAGCTGGTCGAGCTCCTGGAGCGCGCCCTGCTCGGCCTGGACGAGCGGGCGGGCCCCTCCGATCACGACCATGGGCGTCTGCGCGACGTAGGAGTTCGCGACGGCGGTGATCGTTCCCGTGACGCCCGGCCCGGCGGTGACCACTGCGACACCGCAGGCTCGGCGGATGCGCCCCCAGGCCTCGGCCGCGTGGGCGGCGGCCTGTTCGTGGCGGACGTCCAGAACGCGCACGCCCTCGTGGCGGCAGCCCTCGTAGATCGGCATCACGTGGCCGCCCGAGAGGGTGAAGATCGTGTCGACGCCGTGGGCGGCGACCGCCCACGCGACGAGCCGCCCGCCCTGGATCCGCTCGGCCACGCGGCGAGCGTAACCCGAGCCTCATCGTCACGCTCTTGACACGACTCCGTGACGGACATGTGCGACTTTTCGCGCTACCGTCAGCAACGGGGGCGAGGGGCCGAAGGCCCCAGGGGGAACGACCCGGAGAGGCGCCGGCCGGGCCGCGGGGCCGCGCCGACGGGCGAAATCTAGAATCGCCGCGTGGATCTGGACGTCGTCTTCCTGGGAACCTCGGGTTCCGGTCCGACGGCGCAGCGGAGTCCCTCGGCGACGCTGCTCCGGCGCGGCGGCGACCGGCTGCTCGTCGACTGCGCCGAAGGGACGCAGCGCCAGCTCATGCGCTCGGCCATCGGCCTCCCCGAGCTCCGCGAGGTCTTCCTCACGCACTTCCACGCCGACCACTACCTAGGCCTCCCGGGAATGCTGAAGACGTTCTCCCTGCGCGGCCGGACGGAGCCGCTGACGATCTACGGCCCGCGCGGCCTCGGCCGCTTCTTCGGCGAGCAGGCCGGCCTCTTCGGGATCGGCAACCTCAGCTACCGCTACGAGCTGCGCGAGCTCGAGCCGGGCGACGAGCTCGATCGCGGCGACCACCGCCTCGTCGTCTTCCCGGTCCGCCACCGCGTGCGCGCGATTGGCTACGCGCTGGTCGAGCGCCCGCGGCCCGGCCGGTTCGACGTCGAGGCCGCCGACGCGCTGGGCGTCCCGCCGCCACGGCGGGGCGACCTGCAGCGGGGAAGCCCGGTCGAGCTCGACGGCGGGCGCATCGTCACGCCGAGTCAGGTGCTCGGGCCGCCGCGGGCCGGTCGAAAGGTCGTGCTCGCCGGCGACACGATGCCCGCCGAGTCGGTGCTCGAGATGGCGAGCGGCGCCGAGCTCCTCGTGCACGAGGCGACCTTCTGCGAGGACGAGCGCGAGCGCGCGCGCGAGACGTGGCACTCGACCGCGGCCGACGCCGCGCGCCTCGCCCACGCGGCCGAGGTGGGGATGCTCGCGCTGACCCACCTCTCGGGCCGGTACTCCGGCGGCGACGTGCGCCGCGAGGCGAGCGAGATCTTCCCGAACACCGTCGTCCCGCGCGACTTCGACGTGATCGAGGTCCCGTATCCCGAGCGCGGCCCGCCGCAGCTGGTGAAGGGTGGCGCGCTCCCCGCCCGCGAGGCAGAGGCCGTATCATCGTCGCGATGACGAGGATGGTCCAGGTCGCGGTCGCCGGCGACGTCTCCGAGGCGGAGGAGCTCCAGGACATCCTCCGGTCGGCGGGAATCGCGTCCGAGCTCTCGAGCGCGCTCGACGACCCGTTGACCGTCCTCGTGCCCGAGAAATCCCTCGAGGCCGCGCAGGACGCGATCGAGGCGATGACCGAGCCGGACGACCTGATCGCCGACGCCTAGGAGGGGTTGGCGGAACGTTTTTCGTCGCACGCGGTGGGATGCTCGTTCCGAGGCAAGGACGCAGGGAGCGCCCGTATCAGACCGATACGGGCGTGACTGAGGACGCGGCGTCGGGGCGAGCAGCGCGCCGCGGGCGGCACAATGATGTTCCGCCAATCCCTCCTAGGACCCCCGACTACGGCAAGCGGGCCGCGCGCTACGACGAGCTCCGGCCCGCCGACGAGAACTGGTGGGAGCTGTTCGACGTTCTGGTCCGCGAGGGCGAGCTCCGCGGGCGTCGCGCCCTCGAGATCGGATGCGGAACCGGACGTCTGGCCGCGGCCCTCGCCGAAGGAGCGGTCGCGCGCGTCTGGGCCGTCGATCCGTCGCCGGAGATGCTCGCCGTCGCGCGAGCGAGGGCGCCGCGGGTTGCATTCCGCGAGGCGCCGGCAGAACGCCTCCCGTTCAAGGAGGCCGCGTTCGACCGCGTCGTGGCGACGCTCGTCGTCCACGTCCTCGACCGGCCGCGCGCGTTCGCCGAGGTCAGGCGCGTGCTCCGCGCCGACGGCCGCCTGGTCTTCGCGACGTTCGACCCGTCGCACATGCGCGGTTTCTGGTTGAACCGCTACTTCCCGTCGATGCTCGCCGCCGACCTCGAGCGGTTCGCGCCGGCCGAGGCCCTGCGGCGCGAGCTCCGCGAGGCAGGCTTCGTCGAGGTGCGCGCGCTCCGCCTCAGCCAGACGAGGACGATCGACCGCGAGACTGCGCTCGAGCGGATCCGCGGGCGGCACATCTCGACCTTCGACCTGCTCGACGAAACCGAGATCGAAGCGGGGTTGAAGCGCGCAGTGGCCGAGCTGCCCGAGGAAGTGGAATATGGGCTCGAATGGCTCGTGGTCGTCGCCTCCTGCTCCTCGTCCTCCTGAGCCTCGCAGCCGCGCCCGGCCCGGCGGGCGGCGCCACGAAGACCTACTCCACCGGCCCGCTTGCGCACCCGATTCCCGATGTCGGCAGCATCGACGTGCCGCTTACCGTCCTGGACAAGGGACCCGTGTCGTACGTGGAGGTCTCGGTGCGGATCGACCATCCGCGCGACTCCGATCTCACGCTCACGCTCGTCTCGCCTGCGGGAACGGCCGTCGTGCTGAGCGCAAAGCGCGGCGGCGCCGGCCGCAACTACGGCGCGGGCGCGCCGTGCGGCTTCGGAGCGACCGTCTTCGGCGAGGGGGACGGCGAAGCGATCCAGAGCGCAAGGCCGCCGTTCACGGCCGACATCTTCTTGCCCGAGCAACCGCTCTCGCGCCTGCACGGACAGGAGGCGGCGGGCACGTGGAAGCTGCGGATCGCGGACGACACGCCCGGCGCGGCCGGCAGGCTTCGCTGCTTCAAGCTTCGGCTCAGCCGCGACGTCGTCTCGACGCGTACGGCCGCCGCGGGCTCCACCGTCGCGCGCCTCTCGTTCCGCGAGACGAACTACTTCTACCGCGCCCTTCGGCTGCGGATCGAGCGGCACGGCAAGACGCTCTTCGACGCCCGCCCTGCGGAGCCCCGGGGATGTCCGTGCTCGATCTTCCCCGGCGACGTTGCCGTCCGCGACCTCGACCGGGACGGCGAGCCCGAGGTCGTCGCCGACCTTTACACCGGCGGTCCGCATTGCTGCTTCTACAGCGCCGTCTACCGCTACCTGCCCGGCAGGCGCACGTACCGCGCGACGATCGGCTTCTGGGGGAATTCCATCGCGAGCGTCGTCGACATCGGCAGTGACGGTCGGCCCGAGTTCCGGACGCGCGACGACCGATTTGCGTACGTCTTCACGTCGTTCGCCGGCTCGGCGTTCCCGATCCGGATCTTCCGCTTCGACCACGGCCGCTTCGTGGACGTCACCCGCCGCTTCCCGAGCCTCGTCCGCCGCGACGCGCGGTCGCTCTTCGCGCTCTACCTCGGGCAACGGAAGACCCGGGACCACGTCGCCGGGATCCTCGCGCCGTGGCTGGCCGACCAGTACCTGCTCGGGCGCGGCGCCGCGGGTTGGAAGGTGCTCGAGCGGGCGGTGCGGCTCGGCGAGCTCACGAAGTGGGAGGAGCCGCGCACGTACCTGCGCCGCGTTCGCGCGTTCCTCCGGCGCACCGGCTACATAACGCGCGGACGCTAGATCTGCCAGGCGCCGTCGCGAAGGACTGGCACCCGCTCGCCGGAGCGCGTGATCCCGGTCACGGCGACGTCGTCGGCGCCGATCATGAAGTCGATGTGGATCGCGCTCCGGTTGATGCGGTGACGATCCTCGTCCGCGACCGAGACGTCGTACGCGCTGCCGAGCGCGAGGTGGCTGGCGGCGTTTTCGTCGAGGAGGGTGTTCAGGAAGACCGTGTCGAGGCGGCCGATCCGGCTGTCGCGATCGACGAGCGCGACCTCGCCGAGCCGGACCGCCCCATCGTCCACGGCCACGCGCCCGCGCAGCGCGTCGACGTTCTCGTCGGCGTCGATCCGAACGACGCGCCCGGCCTCGAACGTCACGATCAGTCCCCGGACGAGCGCGCCCTCGACGTCCAGCGGCTTCGTCGACCGGACGACGCCGTCGGCGCGCAGCGGGTCGGGCGTCGTGTTCACCTCCTCCGAGGGGATGTTCGCCATGTGGACGATCCCGTCGACGGTCTCGAGGCGCGCGGCTTCCCAGCGCGAGGTGGGGAGGAGGCCGATCGTCAGGTCGGTGCCCGGCCCCTCGAAATGGAGCGCGTCGAAGCGGCGGTCGTCCAGCGTCCGAGCGATCGCCGCGAGCGCGTCCGCGCGCTCGGCCCAGGCGGCTGAGGCGTCGGGCTCGTCGAGCCGGCAGACGTACCGGACCTGCTCCTCGAGCCGTGCGAGCGCCTCCTCGAGCTCGAGGCCCGGGTGGACGTTGGCCGCCCACCGCTGCGTGGGAAACGGGACGACGGTCCAGTTCGTCGAGCGGTCGTTCACGATCGAGAGGATCTCGGGGACGTACGGCAGCCCGTCGCGGCCGCACAGCTCGGGGTCGAGCCCTTCGAGGATCCCGGGCTCGGGGTTCGGCTGGATGCTGATCCGCGCGCCGCGAAGCTCACCGAGGCCGAGCCAGCGCTGGCCGTGCCAGGGCGGGACGTACGAGAGCGTCTCCGGGTCGCCGTGCTCGATCCGGTGCCGCTTGACCGTGCCGTCGAAGTAGCCGGGGTCGACGAACCTCGCCCCGCGGCGGTAGGCGCAGTCCGCGATCTCACGGACGAGCGGCGCGCACTCGACTGCGGCTGCGATCGCGACCACCTGCCCCGGCTGGACATTGGCGCCGGTGACGACGGCCAAGTGGGCGAGCTTGCGCAGGAGGTCGTCGTCCACGGCGCTCGCAGGCTACAGACGCCGTGCTACAGGTAGCGCTCGAACCACGCGAGGATGCGCTCGAGCCGGTCGACGCGACGGTCGGGCCGGCCGCCGGCGAACATCAGGTGCGACTCGCCGGGGTAGCGCACCATCTCGACCGGACGGCCGAGCTTGCGGAGCGTCGCGAAGACGATCTCGCTCTGCTCCGGCGGGCAGCGGAGGTCGTTCTCGCACTGGAGCAGGAGGAGCGGCGCCTCGTTGCGGTGGATCTCGGTCGAGGGCGACCGATCCGCGAGGCGGTCGCGGCCGTCGCCGAGGCCGCCGACGCCGGCCGCGACCTCTGCGATCCACGCGCCGAAGTCGCCGGTGCCCATGAAGGCGGCGAGGTCGGTGACCGGGTTCTCGCTCACGGCGGCTGCGAACCGGCCCGGGTGGTGCCCGAGCAGCCAGTTGGTCATGTACCCGCCGTACGAGAGCCCGAGGAGGCCGATCCGCCGCGGGTTCGCGAGACCTTCGTCGATCGCCCAGTCGACGACGCGCATCAGGTCGTCGTCGTCGTGCCCGCCCCACTCGTGCTCGATCCCTCGAGTGAAGTTCTGGCCGTAGCCGGCCGAGCCGCGCGGGTTCGCGTACAGCACCGAGAAGCCGGCGTCGGCGAGCGCGAGCGTCTCGAGCCACGGCGCCGGGCCGTGCGCGAGATGCGGGCCGCCGTGGATGTGGAGGACGAGCGGCGCGCGCCTCCTCCGCCGGGCGCGCACGAGCCATGCGTCGAGCTCGTGTCCGCCGGAGTGCGGGATCCGAAGCGACTCGGGGTCGCGGCGCGACCGTGCGAGCCAGCGCCCTCCGTCGCGCGTCAGCCGGCGCAGGCCGCCCTCGACCGCGTAGACCTCCGCGCCGCTCCCGCCGTCGGTCGCGACGGTCGCGAGCCTGCCGCCGCCCGTGGCCAGGTGGGAGCAGACGACTTCGCCTGACGTGAGACGTTCGGCGCTTCCGTCGGCGCCGAAGCGGTAGACGTGGCTCTCGCCGCGGTCGCAGACGACGCCGGCGAGGTTGTCGTCGTCGAGCCAGAGCACGTCGGCGAAGCGCGCCGAGAAGTCGTGCAGGTCGCCCGTAGTCAGGAAGCCGATCGACCGGTCGAGCTCGGGCGCGAGGCGGCGCGGCCGGCTGTTCTCCACGAGGAAGAGGTACGTGTTCGCCCACGCGGGGCGGAGCTCGGGCGGCTCGTCGACCCCGATCAGCGCGAGCCGGCCGCCGCGCGACCAGCCGAGCGCGGCGACCTCGCTCGGCAGCTCGGCCAACGGCTCGGGATCGCCTCCGCCAGCCGGAACGGACCACGCCTGCGGGAGCTCGAGCAGCGCGGCCTCCGGACGAAGGTCGGCGACGAAGCCGATCCGCTCGCCGTCGGGCGACCACGCCGCGCCGAAGACATCGACGTCGGGCGCCGTAAGCCGTCTCGGCTTCCCGCCGTTCGGCCGCGCGAGCCAGATCGAGGTCGCCTCGTCGCGGACGCCGGCGCCGTCGAGCCGCCACGGAAGGACGTCGATCCGCCGCGCGACCGGGTCCTCCCGGTCGCCCACGCTGAAGCGCGGCTCGCCGCTTCCGGCGAGGAGCAGCAGCCGCCGGCCGTCGGGCGACCAGCGCGCGTCGGCGACGTCGGCGTCGGGCGCCCGCAGCTCTCGCGGCTCGCCGCCCTCGAGCGGCAGGAGCCATGCGCGGCTCTTGCCGGAGCGCCGCGAGAGGAAGACGAGCGAAGAGCCGTCGGGCGAGAAGCGCGGCCGCGCGTCGAGCTCGCCGTTCGTCAGCTGCTCGGGCCGGCCGCCGCGCCACGGGACGCGCCAGAGCCGCTTCCGGTACGCGTTCCCTTCGATCGTGCGCCGCGTGTAGACGACCCACTCCCCGTCCGGCGAGACGTCGAGCTCCTGGATCTGCACCTGCCGCAACAGGTCGCGCGGCCGGAACTGGCGACGCTCGGGCATACGCCGAATCTAACGGGCAACATCACGCCGTGAGGCAGCCACTCGAGGTGCTGATCTTCGTCCGCCGCGGACCAGAGGTGCTGGTCGTGCATCGCGCGGCCTATCTCGGCTCGTACTGGCACTCGATCGCAGGCGGAGTCGAGCCGGGCGAGACGGAGCTGGAGGCGGCCATACGCGAGCTGCGCGAGGAGACCGGGATCGACGCGCGCGACGACCTGGTCGCGATCGGCCACCGCTTCACGTACTCGCTCGACGAGGATCCGCCGGAGCGGCGGGCGCTGTTCCCGCCTGGCACGACGGACGTCGAGGTCGAGACGTTCGTCGCCGTCGTGCCCGAAGGCTGGGAGCCCGAGCTCGACCACGAGCACGACGACTATCGCTGGTGCACGCCGGCCGAGGCGCGCGAGCTGCTCTTCTGGGACGACGTCAAGGACGCGCTTGCTCGTGCCCTTCGAGCTTCGGGTTCGACGTAGTAGGGCGCGTCAGGAAAGCGGGACGATTCCGGGCGGGCGCTGCAGCCGTACGCCAAACCGTGCGAGGGCCGAGTGGAGCGCTTGGTAGCGGTCGCGGCGCGCGACGGCGAACGCGGAGCGATCGTCCGCAAGGTCGGCGATCATCCGTTCGTGGTACTTCGCATACCAGGCGGCG
Source organism: Gaiellaceae bacterium (assembly GCA_036377055.1). GTDB lineage: Bacteria > Actinomycetota > Thermoleophilia > Gaiellales > Gaiellaceae > DASUZD01. The sequence continues at coordinate 10,031 of DASUZD010000204.1, forward strand.
GCGCCAAGCAGCGCATCGAGCTCCGCGTCCGAGAGCTCGCGCAGTCGTTCCAGACGAACGGGATCGGCGGCCACGACTGCGATGCTAACGCCGCGACCGGTTGGACCTGCGGCGGCTTCGAGGAGAAACCGTGCCGAAAGTGAAGCCGCCGAAGCTCGACGCTCGACTGCTAGCCCTCCAAGCCGTCATCGATGATCATGCGCGGATTTTCGGCGCGCTCGTGCCGGGGGCACGCAACGTGCGGCAGTACCTTGACGCACGGCCGTCCCGTGCCGATGAGGAGATCCTCACGGAACCGATCCTGCGCGGGATCATCACACGCGTCCTCGGGTTCGGAACCGGGCGCATCCTCGAGCAACTTGGCTCCTCCGGCCGGAAGCCCGACTTCACGCCTGAAGACCTGATTGCGCACTCATTCGTCTTCGACGCGAAGAGCTCGGACGAGAATCTGGACCGACACGAATCGCAGATCCGCGGATACATGGATCAGCGCAGGCTCGACTACGGCGTGCTCTTCAACCTGCGCGAGGTTCGAATCTTCGCTCGCGACCGCACTGGATACGATCGAAGCCTCTCGTTCCCGATCCTTCCGCTGTGGCACGAGGCGCGGGGAGAGGCGCTTTCGGGAGAGGAGTACGAGCGGTTTCTCGCCTTCTGCTCTCGCTTCTCGTATCGCGAGGTCACGCTCGAACAGAAAGCGCGCTACATCGCGCAGCAGGAGCCGTGGTCGCAGCGGTTCGCACTCGGGGAAAGCCTCGAGATCGACGTCGAGGCCCTCGTGGAGAGGCTCCGCCGTCTGTCGGTCGATCTGGCGGAAGACGCTGGTGCTCAGATCGAGCAGCTCGAGGCTTACCTCGCATTGAACGAAACGCAGGGTCGTAGCCTTCAGGAAGAGCTCGAGCTGCTGGCCGAGGATCTCGCGCCGGGAACCAATCCCGAGGCACTTCCGACCACGATCGAAGGCTGGCGCTCCGGCACCGGCGTGGCGAGTGCCGTCTGGGACCGGTACCTACAGCGCGTCGCCTATCTCACGCTCGCCCGGATCCTCCTTTATCGGGCGTGGGAGGATGTCGAATTCACACGGTCGTACCTTTACGACGGCGGGTTCGACCAGTGGTACGAAGCCCTCGGCCGCAACGCTCGGGACCTTCTCGACGAGGCATTCGCGCACGGAGCCCAGCGGTACTCCTGGCTCTTCGGCCGAGAGAACAACTATGCCTGGTATCGCCCCCGGGAGAGAGCGATCGTCGACGTCTTGTACGCGCTCGCGCCGGAGCCTCTCGGGAAGCTCGACGCCGACGTACTCGGGTCCCTCTACGCGACATACGCCCAGGAGATTGACCGAGACCGGCTCGGCCAGTTCTTCACGCCGCGCGACGTCGTCAAGTTCATGCTCGATCGCGTCGGCTTCTCTGGCGCCGACGCGGTCTTTCGGGTCGAAGGTGACAAGCGAAAGCCGCGGCGGATCCTCGACTTCGCGACCGGCTCCGGTGGATTCGTGGTCGAGTCGGCACGCAGGATCATCGACGCCGTTGGCGCCGAGCAAGGCGACGCAACCGGGCTCCGCGAGGCGCTCGAAGCGATCGTCCGGGGGCTGTCGGGAGGTGAGATCAGCCCGTTTCCGTACTACCTGACCGAGATCAACCTGTTGCTTCAGGTCTCGCGCGTACTTGGTCCGCTCCATGCTTCGCACCACGATCCGCCGCCGTTCGGCGCGCTCGGCGTCCTCCCGATCGACACACTCACGACGAAGCGGTCGGCCGACCAGAGCCTCGAGCTCGAACCTGAGCTCCGCGCGGATCGTGCCGAGGTCATCGCAGACGACCGGTTCGGCCTCGTCCCGCTCGATGGCGACAAGCGTCGGATCTATCGCGAGCGCTTGCGCCCGGACGCGGGCTTCGATCTAGTTCTCGGGAACCCGCCGTACGTCGCGGAGGCGAACAACAAGCCGCTCTTCGATCGGCTCCGCGCCATACCAGCGTGGCAAGGGATCTACCGAGGCAAGACCGACTACCTCTACTACTTCCTCTGGCTTGCGGTCGAGAAGCTTGCGCCAGGCGGGCGCCTGTGCGTGATCACCCCGGCTGGCTGGATGAACGCTGGCGTCGCGGACTTCCTTCGGGAGAAGCTCGCTTCGGAGCTGACGCTCGAAGAGCTCTTTCTCTTCGGCAGCTACAAGCTCTTCGCAACGTCTCACGCAGCTCCGACTCCGACGGTCGAAAGCGCGATCCTCGTCGCGACGAAGGAGCCGGCGCCGAAGGGGCACAAGCTGCGGGTCGTTGCTCTCGAGGACGAGCTCACGGCGCCGTCGGATCGGCACGCGCTACTTGAGGAAATGGCGCTGCGCGCCGGAGGCCGCGCTGGTCGCCGCGGCGGTGTCCATGTCCACGACGTGCCGCAGACGGCACTGCGCCCGGAGTATCCGTGGCCCGTGAAGTTCGGCGCGAAAGATCTCGCTACCCGCGTCGTGGCGCACCTCCAGGGACTTCTCGACGAGAAGGAAGCAGAACCACTTGAGCAGTCGTGGAAGGTGTTTCAAGGAATCCAGACCGGCGCCGACGCGTACACCCGGAGGATTGATAAGCGGCTCACGGCTGAGGATCGGGCTGCGCTGGCGCAAAGGGGGCGTACGGCTCGGAGAGCCTGTCCTCGAGTTGCCCCCTGGGGCCGAGTGTGACGAACCGTGGGCGAGTCACGAGGGCTTCTTGGTTCGCTCGCCAGAGTCTCGCGGGCTCCTCTACGCCGCGATCGACGATAGCGACTTCACGAACCTGGTGGTGATTCGAAAGGACCCGCCTGCGCCGATCCTCAGATACGTCGAACAGTGGCGTCCGCTACTCGCGACACGAGCGGAGATTTCGCGCAACCCACGGAGGCGGTGGTGGGAACCAACCTGGCCCAGGAGCCGCTCGGACATGGGCTCGCCGAAGGTAATTGCCCTCTACAGAACAGACCGAGGGCGATTCGCGCTCGATGAGTCGGGCGAGTGGCAACCGTCGATTAAAGCCACGCTTGTGGTGGGGCGCACCGGAGGCGCTCCGGTTGCGTACCTCTGCGGAGTGCTCAACAGTGAGCTCCTCGACCTCTGGTACGCCGTGCGCGGCAAGAACCCGCGAGACGTATGGCGGAACTACGAGCCGAAGCGAATGAACGAGATGCCGTATCGGCCTCCGCCGGATGATGCGCGAGGTGCCCGTGTTGCGAATCTCGTCCGCGCTGTGGCCGCAAACCGGCGACAGCTCCTCCCACATCGCAAAGCATTCCGTGGTCTGGAGCGTGTCGTGAAGGATCCGTGGTCGACGGGACCCGTTCAGGTCGACGAGGCGGGGCTCCTGGCCGAGCTCCCGGCGGCAGAAACGGTCTCGCTTCGTATCGACCCACATCTCGAGGTCGCGCTCGAGGATCCTGGTCGAGCCCGCGTCACTCGAGCTGCACCCGACGAGCTCGAGCTCCGCCGGGGGCGAGCCAAGGTGGGAGTTGTCCGCGGCGACCCGGCGCGGCTTGACATTCTCGAGCAGGTGCTCGGCGCGCGGACGGACGAGCGAGTCGCAGAAAACGCCCTTCCGAAGGATCTTGTGCGGTTCCGCGAGCTTGCGGACCAGCGCCGCGTTCTCGTCGACAACTTGCTCGCAGAAGGTCGTCGCCTCGTGGAGGAGGTCGAGCGGCTCGTCTGCGCCCTATACGACGTTCCTCCCGATCTAACCGACGAGGTCGTCGCACACGCCGTGAAGCGCGCGGCCGCGACCTCCGGCGCCGACTAGACTGCGCGTCGATGACGACGGTGGTCTTCCGTGGCCGTCGCGCGACGCTTCTCGAGCTCGCGCCCGCACGGCCGGCACTTCCTCCGCAGTAGGAGGCTCGTCGAGGCGCTGGTCGCGGACGCCGGGGTAGGCGCCGGCGATCTCGTCCTGGACCTCGGCGCCGGCGAGGGTGCGCTGACGGCGAGCTGTCGCGGCGGGCGGGTCGCGTCTGGGCGGTCGAGCTCGATGACGCGCTCGCCGACGGGCTGCGGTGTCGCTTCGCCGGGACGAACGTGACGGTGCTTCACGCCGACGCGACGCGGGTCCGCTGGCCGGACGAGCCGTTCAGGGTGGCCGCGAACGTTCCGTTCGATTGCACGACGGCGATCCTGCGCGCGCTCCTCGACGACCCGTGCGTGCCCCTCGTCGCGGCCGATCTCGTCGTCCAGTGGGAGCTCGCGGCGAAGCGCGCGGCGGTCTGGCCGAGCACGTTGGCCAGCATCTACTGGGGCGCGTGGTACCGCTTCGCGCTCGTTCGCCGGCTGCCGCGGTGCGCGTTTGCGCCGCCGCCGTCGGTCGACGCAGGCGTCCTGCGGATCGAGCGGCGGGAGGAGCCTCTCGTTCCGGTTCGCGAGCACGCCGCGTACCGCACGTTCGTCAAGCGCGGCTTCGCGGCAGGCCGGCCGCTCGTCCCGCCGCTCGCCTTCAAGCGCCTCGGCCGGGAGCTCGGCTTCGTCCCGAACGCGCGTGCCCGAGACCTCGACGCGGCGCAATGGGCGGCGTTGTTCGCGTCGTCAGTGCGTCGGCGCTAAGCCCGCCGCTCCCCTGAGCGGAGCGTGGGCCTTCCGTCCGGGACCGGACGTAGAGTCTCAGCTGGATCGAAGGCTGAGCGTCGCCCGACGGCTCAGGTCGCCCCAGACGGAAGGAGGAGCGTACAGCGGAAAAAAACAGAAAGTTACTGAGCCCCTGCGGATGCCTCCTCCGCGGCGCGCTGCGAAGGCTCCGTTCGCAGGTCTCGATTACTCGTCCATCTCACGAACGTGAGGCTAATCGCGGCCTCGGACAACATGCTTAGGAGAGATATGAAAACACTGATGGTGGGTTACGACTTGAATAAGCCTGGCCAGCAGTACCCCCGGCTGATCGCGAAGCTGAAGTCATTCCCGAAGTGGTGGCATTACCTCGACTCGACGTGGCTGATCAAGACCGACCTGGGAGTCACGCAGGTTCGCGATGCGCTGTGGTCCTTGATGGACTCAAGCGACGAGCTTCTTGTGATCGACGTCACCGGCGACGCCATGGCCTGGCAGGGACTTCCGCCACGCGCCGGCGCCTGGATCAAGGCCGCATAGACACGAGCCGTTGCCTGGCCGGATCGAGGCCCCCGGCCAGGCTTCGGACTCTGTCCTCACGATGGGCCGCGCTCGTTCCGGGGCGAACGCGGGGCGGCGGACGTACCGTTATCGGGGCGTGAGACGCGCCCGCTCGGACGGCGAACGCTGCCGGCGTCCTCGGCTCCTCGACGCAGGATAAGCGCTCGCCATCCGCCGCCCGGTATAGGGTCTTCACGACCCGAACCCCTTTAACCCGGTCCAGTGAGGCCGGAAAGGAGTCGCATGAACGTGCCTGCGCCCACGGCGCCGGAGAAGGTCCAGCTGGACGCGGAAGGCCTGCGCCGGACCCTCACGCGCATCGCGCACGAGATCATCGAAGCGAACCCCGACCTGACGCGCGTCGCGCTGGTCGGAATCCAGACGCGCGGCGTGCCGCTCGCGCAGCGTCTGCGCCGGCTCGTCGAGGAGCGTGCCGGCGACGCACCTGCGCTCGGCGCCGTTGACATCACGTTCTACCGGGACGATGTCCAGGTGCGCGGCGGCGACGCGCCGCGGCACCCGCAGCCCGTCGTCCGCTCGACGAACCTGGACTTCCCGCTCGAGGGGAAGACCGTCGTGCTCGTCGACGACGTCCTCTACACGGGCCGCACGATTCGCGCCGCGATCGAGGCGCTCTTCGACTACGGACGCCCCGCGCGTGTGCAGCTCGCCGTCCTCGTCGATCGCGGGCACCGCGAGCTGCCGATCCGCCCCGACTACGTCGGCAAGAACCTCCCGACCGCCCGCGACGAGCGCATCCAGGTCGAGCTCGTCGAGGTGGACGAGATCGACCGCGTCCTGCTGA